>CANHNO010000177.1 GCA_947462065.1 Burkholderiales bacterium
ACAAGCAAAGCGCGAGCCATTGACTCCTGGTCAGGTCAGGCCGCGTTGCTGCAGATCGTGCAGTGTGGCGTCCAGGCAAAGGCGAATGAGGGTGACCATGTCATCGAGCTGCGCCCGCGTGATGACCAGGGGCGGGGCGATGATCATCCGGTCGCCCACCGCTCTCATGATCAGGCCGTTGGCGAAGCAGTGACCTCGGCAGATCATGCCGACCTCGAGCGCTCCGTCGAAGCAGGCACCCGTGGACTTGTCCTTGACGATCTGCAATGCACCCATCAGGCCCACCGATTGCGCCTCGCCGATCAGCGGGTGCTCGGCCAGCGCCTTGAAGTGCTCGGCAAGATAGGGTCCGGTGTCGGTGCGTACCTTCTCGACCAGACCCTCGCGCTGGATCAGCCGGATGTTGGCCAGTGCCACAGCGCAAGCCACCGGGTGGCCGCTGTAGGTGTAGCCGTGCTCGAACTCGCCGCCCTGGTCGATCATCACCCGCGCGATGCGGTCACCGACCATCACGCCACCCAGTGGGATGTAGCCGGAGGTGACGCCCTTGGCGAATGTCATCAGGTCGGGGCGGAAGCCCATCGTCTCGCAGCCCCACCACTGACCGGTGCGACCGAAGCCGCAGATCACCTCATCGGACACCAGCAGGATGCCGTACTTGTCGCAGATGCGCTGGATCTCTGGCCAGTAGGTTGCAGGCGGCACGATCACGCCGCCTGCGCCTTGCACCGGTTCGCCGATGAAGGCGGCGACCTTGTCGGGGCCCACTTCGAGAATCTTCGCTTCAAGCCAGCGGGCGGCTTCGAGGCCGAATTCATCGCGTGTTTTGCCGTGACCATGGACGAACCAGAAGGGCTGCTCCATGTGCACGATGCCCGGAATGGGCAGGCCACCCTGGGCATGCATGTAGCTCATGCCACCGAGCGAGGCGCCGGCCACGGTCGAGCCGTGGTAGGCGTTCTTGCGGCTGATGATGACGCTGCGCTCAGGTTGGCCCAGCACGTCCCAGTAGCGCCGCACCATGCGCACGACCGTGTCGTTGCCCTCGGAACCCGAGCCGGAGAAGAACACGTGTTTGAACTGCGGTGGTGTGACCTCGGCCAGCAGTTCGGCCAGTTCAATCGCCGGTGGTGTCGCCGTCTGGAAGAACGAGTTGTAGAACGGCAGTTGCTTGAGCTGGGCGGTGGCTGCATCGATCAGCGCCTGCTGGCCATAGCCGACATTCACGCACCACAGGCCGCTCATCGCATCGAGGATCTTCACGCCCTCGCTGTCCCACAGGTAGATGTTGTCGGCCCGGGTGATGACTCGGGAGCCTTTGCTGGCCAGCGACTTGAAGTCGGTGAACGGGTGCATGTAGTGCGCCGTGTCGGCCGCCTGCCATTCAGCGGTGGTGCGTGTCGGTGCGGGTTGGAGCACGGCATTCATCGAGTTTCCGATCGGGTTCAGGTGTCAGACGCGGCGGCGGGGGCGGTTGTCACACGGGGAGCAGCAGGTGCTCGCGCTCCCATGGCGAGATGACCTTCATGAATTCATCGTGCTCGATTTCCTTGACTTCGGAGTACACCGTGATGAAGGATTTTCCCAGCACATCGTGCAGGTCCTTCTCGTCGGCCAACCAGCCCAGCGCTTCGCTCAGTGAACGCGGCAACTGGTATTCGGACAAGTAGGCGTCACCCTTGCATTCACTGGCCGGCTCGACCTTGTTCTTGATGCCCAGGTAGCCGCAAGCCAAGGTCGCTGCGAAGGCGACATAGGGGTTCGCGTCGGCACCGATCACCCGGTTTTCGATGCGTCGTGCGGCAGCCGTTGCCACAGGTGAACGGATGCCAACCGTCCGGTTGTCGGTGCCCCACTGGATGTTGATCGGCGCGGCGGTCGAGCGGGCGAGTCGACGGTACGAATTGACGTACGGTGCGAGCAGCGCCATGGCCGCTGGCGTGTACTTCTGCAGCCCGCCGATGTACCAGTAGAACTCCTTAGATGGCGAGCCATCGGGGTTGCTGAAGATGTTCTTGCCGGTGACCTTGTTGACCACGCTCTGGTGCACGTGCATGGCACTGCCCGGCTCGTTGGACATGGGCTTGGCCATGAACGTGGCGTACATCTCGTGGCGCATCGCGGCCTCACGGATCGTGCGCTTGAAGAAGAACACCTCGTCGGCCAGACCCAGCGGGTGGTCGTGGAAGAAATTGATCTCCATCTGCCCCGCGCCGACCTCGTGGATCAGCGTGTCGACGTTGAGCTCCATCTTCTCGCAGTAGGCGTAGATATCCTCGAACAACGGGTCGAACTCATTCACTGCGTCGATCGAGTAGGCCTGGCGCGAGGTCTCGGCGCGGCCGCTGCGGCCTTTCGGCGGGCGCAGCGGCGTGTTGGGGTCGGCGTTGCGCTCGATCAGATAGAACTCGAGTTCGGGCGCGACCACCGGTGCCCAGCCTTCGGCGTCATACAGGTCGCAGATGCGGCGCAGCACCGAGCGGGGTGCGTACGGAATCATCACACCATCGCGGTCGAAGCAGTCGTGGATGACCTGCGCCGTCGGGTCGGTCGCCCAGGGCACGATGCGCACGGTCGACGGGTCAGGGCGCAGATGCATGTCGCGGTCGGTCGCGTGGATCACGTCGTAGTAAGGGCCTTCGGCCGGGAATTCGCCCGTCACTCCGATGGCAACGATCGCCTCCGGCAGCCGCATGCCGCGGTCTTCGGTGAATTTCTCGCGCGGCAGGATCTTGCCGCGTGCCACGCCGGTAAGGTCGGGCACCAGGCATTCGATCTCGGTCACGCGGCGTTCGTTGAACCAGTTTTCGAGGTCGCTGAAAGTGAAGTTTTCTCGGGCCACCATGGGATGTCACCTTGAGGAGTTGCAGTCGTTGTCGTGTGGGTCTTCGTATGTCGGTCAGCGCCCCCCGTCGGGGCCTCGATGACGGTCGCGAAAGTTGCTGCAGGCTCGCCCGAAGGCTTCGAACAGTTCGGTCGATACCGGATTCCGGTGCGCTTGCCACTCCGGGTGCCACTGCACACCGAGCAGAAAACCGGGAGACGGTGCGGCGCCGTTGTCCAGCGAGAACGACTCGATCAGGCCATCGGGTGCGCGGGCTTCCACACGCAGGCCCGGCGCCAGGCGCTTCACGCCCTGACCGTGCACCGAGTTGACCTCGATCGACTCACGCCTGAGCAGGCCGGATAACAGGCCACCTGGCTCCAGTCCGACCGTATGAGCCAGACCGTAGACCACTTCCAGGGGGCCTTCGTTGGCGCCGCGGTGGTCCAGTCGGCCGTCAACTTCATGCACCGCCTGAAACAGGCTGCCGCCAAGCGCGACGTTCACTTCCTGAAAACCGCGGCAGATTGCCATCACCGGGATGCCGCGCGCAATGGCCTGCGGAATGAGCGCAAGCGTTGCCGCATCACGATCGGGATCGAGCGGCAGGCTGCTGTCGTGTACCGGCTCGCCGAAATGCTGGGGGTGGACATTCGACGGCGAGCCAGTCAGCAGCACGCCATCGGCCAGATCGAGCAGGTCGCTCAGTTCATCGGTCCCCTCGATGGTGGTGAACAGCAGTGGCAGGCACCCGGCGAGTCGCACGGCGTCGGTGTACTTCTTGCCGACGGTGTGGCTGACATGTTGCTCCACCCTGCGGTGACAGGCTGGTACCAGGACGATGGGTTTGCGTTTCATGATGGGGTTGGAGGCGCTTGGCGGGCGGCAGGGATTGCTCGTCACAGGGGCAGGCCGTGGCGACTCGTGCAATGACTGTGCCTGCGCAGGCTTTTCACATCAGATCCTTCAATCGGTAATAGGCCATGCCAGCAACCAAGGCAGGCGTGCGCAGCAGCTTACCCCCAGGGAACTCACGGTGCCGCAGGCGGCTGAAGGTGTCGAATCGGCTGGCGTCGCCGTCGATCGCCTCAGCCACCAGCTTGCCTGCGATGCCGGTCAGCGCCAGTCCATGCCCTGAAAAGCCCTGCAGGTAGTAGACGTTCGACAAGCCATGTGCGGAGCCTGGTGGCATTCGATCGGCGAGGCGACCGAAATCCGGGGCCCGATTCATCGAGATGTCGACAAACCCGCCCCAGGCGAACTCAACGCCTGTGCCCTGGAGTTGAGGAAAGGTTTTCGCCATGCGCTTTTGCATGCTCGCGGCCAGGTTCATCGGTGTCGAGGTGCTGTAGCTGACGCGCCCGCCGTAGATCATGCGGTGATCGACGCTCGCCGCAGTGGTGTTGCTGGCGACGCGGAAGTAATCGAGCACGAAATTGGTGTCGCAGACCGCCGAGCCCGAGGGGATCAGCGACTGAGCCAGCTCCGAATCCAGTACCTTGGAGGCGATGATGTAGGTGCCGACCGGCATGATGCGTGGCTCCAGCATCGGTGCCACGCCCTGCAGGTAGACGTTGCCGGCCAACAGCACATGCGCGGCCCGCACGCTGCCACCGGCGGTGCGCAATCTCACCGAGCCACCGGCGGCGGCCGCGGCATCGAGCGCGGTCACGGCAGAGTCTTCAAACAGGCGCACGCCAAGCTGGGCGGCACCTCTCGCGAGACCGAGGCTGTACTTCAGCGGATGCAGGTGGCCCGACAGCGGGTCGTGGAGCCCGCTGTGAAATCGCGGGCTGGCGATCCATTGCGGCAGTTGCCCTGGCGTGATCCAAGTGGTCTCGTGGGCATACAGAGACTGCATGCGCACTTGCCAGGCCTGAAGCTCACGCGCCTTGCGGTCGCTGACCGCCAGGCTCAGGTAACCGGGGCGCCAGTCGCAATCGATCTGGAAGCGCGTGCACCGTTGCTGGATCAGCGCAAGTGCCTCGATCGTCATCGACCAGACGCGGCGCGCCTCGTCGAGGCCGAGTTGCACTTCGATGGTGTCCTGCTCGCAGGCCAAGCCCGCCAGCGCCTGTCCGCCATTGCGCCCGGAGGCACCCCAGCCGACCTGCCTGGCTTCGAGCAGCACGACGTCGAAGCCGCGATCGGCGAGCTCGATCGCTGCTGACAGGCCCGCCAAACCGCCGCCGACAATGGCGACATCGCATTCGATGTCTGCTGCCAGCGCGGGCGATGCTGCCGAACGCTGCACGGTAGCGTCGTAGTACGAATGGCGAGCCAGATCGCGATCGGTGTCGAGGAAGCTCATGGAGTAGGGCGGGCTGCGGTTTGTCAGTCCGGCCGCCTGATGTCAGGCGGCCCGTCGAATCGCGTCAGCCAGCGTGCCAACGATCTGCTCGATGTGCTGTGGCTCGATG
>CANHNO010000178.1 GCA_947462065.1 Burkholderiales bacterium
GCCAGCGCCTGCGCGCATCGAAAGAAGAAGTCTTGTTCATGGTGTGATCCTTGTGTGGCGCTCAGCGCTCAACTTGAAAATTCGGCGTGGCGAATACCAGGTAAGCGGCCGTCTTGACGCGGTTGGCCTGCCAATTCGCCTTGTCGGTCCTGGTGGTCCACCACGAGACCGCCTTGACGATTTCTGTGCGTGTCGCGGTCGGCAGCGGCTGGCCGGTGGCGATCAGCGACAGGCGATCGACGAGCTTGCCGGCATCTGTCGCGTCGGCGGTGAAGCGGCTCAGATCGATCTTCGTCCCGGTGGCGTTCGGTACGCTGGTGACCGGCGTCGAGCCGCCCCACTCGAGCAGGTAGGTCAGGAAGTTCAGCCGCTGCAAGGCGGACCCGGTGTTGTGAACACCGAAGCTCGGACCGACCAGCGTGGTGCCCGGCACCGGATAGTCGGGCGAGTAGAAGCCGAACACCGTGGGCGGGCGGAACACGTGCTCGCGCAACTCTTCCCCCCACCACCAGCTGAGTGCGTCGCCATCGCTCTGGCCATTCAATCCGCGCAACACGCTGGTGAACATCAGCACGGGGTCCCGCAGCTTGCCGCCGTTGGCCGCGACGGTGGTACTGCGCGCCTCGGGGTCGAGCAGCACTGCCGCGACGGTGGCGGCCAGATCGCCACGTTGCCCGGTGCCGAAGGTGCTGTACTTGCCGGCAGTGAACGCTGTCGACACCCGCGAAACATAGGCCGGCGACGGGTTGCTGCTGACCAGGTGCTGAATCAGCTGTTTGCCGATGAACGGCGCGGTGTTCGGGTGCGCCATCAGGCTGTCGAGCACCACCTCAAGAGCAGCCGGGGCTGTCAGCCCCGCGCGCAGCGACGTACCTGAGAGCAGTTGGCGTGCCGCGGTGTCGTGTCGCGCCTCGACCGCAACCATGTCGCCGTTGTGAAAGCGGCAGTTCGTGCCCCGAGGCCAGCAGCCCCAGGCGGTAGCGCCACCGGCCGGATAGGTCCAGCCCGTCAGCGCATGGGCGTAGGCGCGCACCGTGTCGTTGTCGTAGGTGGGTGCGCAGGCGCCGCCACGCAGGCTGCCGTCGGCATTCAGCAGGCAGGTGCCAACGGAGAACAGCTGCAGCAATTCACGCGCGAAGTTCTCGTTTGGCGCCGCCTTGTCGTTGTTGACGTTGTTCAGGTAGTCGCCCATCACAGGCGACAGCGCGACCTTCTTCAGCAACTGCCGATAGTTGCCGAAGGCGTTGTCGAGCAGCGTGTTCTGGTAGTTGCGCAGCCCATAGGTGCCGTCGACGTCGGTCCCGCTGACCACCACGATCTGTTGCAGTGCGAACGCCACGCGCTGGCGCAGCTGGTCTTGCCGCGTGGTGGCGTTGCGGTAGAAGTCCCAGACCAGCGGAATGCTCGAGAAGTTGTCGCGCCAGCAGTTCGGTCCGGCGCGCGCGGGCAAGTCGCAGTAGGAGGTCGCACTGGTGTTCTGATGCACCGTGGCATTGCCACCACTGCTGTAGCGCGACGAGGCCAGTTGCATCTGCGAGGCGATCCATCTAGCCGCACCCTTGGCCTTGATTTCAGCTGTCAGGGCCTCGGTGTTGCCAAAGCTCGCCTGCATCGCCAGCCGGGCGGCGTTGCGAGTTGCGGCATCGGGGGCGATGGCTGCCGTTGGGGCGGGCGTGGCGGCAATCGCCACCACCGGTGCTGCGGTCGGTGTGGCGCGCGATGCCGATGCCCTGTAGACCTCGCAGCGCTTGACGGTACCCACCGCCGGGTCGCGGCCAAACGAGGCGTTGGAGCACACCACCGCACCGGAGCGCGTCTGTTTTACCCACTTGCCAGTCACCCCGTACCGCACACTTTGTAGTCCGCTGGTGCTGAAGCTGCCGCCCTCGCTGGCGGCCGTCTCCCACTTCATGGCCGGGGCGGCCAGACTCCAGCCAGATGCACCGATGAGAACACTGCTCACCAGCAGTGCCCTCACCCTGCGAGCAGGTCGGCCGGCTGCGCCGTCGCCTCGTGTCAACATGTTTCCTGCGCGCATCTGAATGCCTCCATTTACTTACAAAGCTGCTCGTATTCGTCACTTGCAGCCGCGGGTTGAGCCCTGAAACGTCAGCCCAAAGCGTCGGCCTGTCGCTTGCTGTGAACTGGTTCACGGTGCCTGTCGCGCTGCCTGTGCCTGTGGTGTCCCATGCAGACGCAGTGCCATTGGTGGCGTCTTTTGACAATTGCTTGCACAGCGGGTGCGCAGACACAAAGAGGCCCCAGTGACGGGGGCCCCTTTGGTGGCGGCAAGTCTTGGAAGCCGCGGCCGAAGGGCGTGGCTGCGCAGTGCGCGCGCTCTGGAGGAGAGCGTTGCGCCGGGCGTTGCGCCCGGCGCCATGAACGAGGCGGCGCGTGATCGCGCCGCGTGGCTTACTGCTTGATGCCTTCGATCTGGATCAGCAGCTTGATGTCGTCCGGAATGACCGGCAGTCCGTAGCTCATGCCGAAGTCGCTGCGCTGGATGGTGGTCTCGAAATCGCCGCCGCAGACCTCGCGCTTGAAGAAGGGGCTGTCGTAGCAGTTGTAGTTCGTGGCGGTGAGCGTGACCGGCCGCGTCTTGCCCAGCAGCGTCAGGGTGCCGCTGACCGCCGTCACCTTGTCGCCATCGAAGCTGAACTTGTCACCAACGAACTTGGCGGTCGGGAATTCCTTGGCCTTCAGGAAGTTGTCGCCCTTCAGATGGCTGTCGAACAGCTGCAGACCGGTGTTGATCGATGCGGTATCGATGGTGATGTCGGCCTTGCCTGTCTTGGCGGCACGGTCGAGCGTGATCGAGCCTTCCTTCTTGTCGAAGCGGCCGCGGTTGGTCGAGGTGCCGAAGTGGCGCGCCTCGAAGGTCACGTAGGTATGCGTCGCGTCGAGGTTGTAGGTGACGCTCTCGGCATGCGCGATGCCGGCGTTGGCGAGGAGCGCTGCGGAGAGGGAGATCAGCGTGTGGGTTTTCATGAAGAGGGTCCGGTTGAGGGGGCGTTGGAGGAAACAGGGCGAGGGGTGTGCCGGGTGCAAGGGTTGTTGATGTGCGCGAGGCGGGTGTTTTTGCAGATCACATCCCGGCGACGCCAGTGAGCGTCAGCTTGAAGCGCACCTGCACCTCGTTGGCGACGACCGAGGTGTCCTTCCAGTCGCCATCGCCAATCCTGAAATCGAGCCGTTTCAGCGTGAAGGAGCCGGTAGCCGTGGTGAAGGTTCCCGACGGCGCGAGCAGCACGGGCACCGTGACTGGCTGGCTGCTGCCCTTGATGCTGAGCGTGCCGGCGACGCCGAGCTTGCCGGCGCCGACCTGCTTGACCGCCGTCGACGTGAACGTGGCCTGCGGAAACTTCTTGGTGTCGAACCAGTCTGGCTTCAGCAATTCCGCCTCAGTTTCGGCGGTGCCGATGGTGGCGCTGCCGAGGTCGATGGTGAAGCTGATCCTGGCCGCGGTCAGTTGCTTTGGGTCGAACGTCACCTGCGCATCGAATCGGCGGAACTTGCCTTCCACCGGCACGCCCATCTGACGGGTCAGGAATGCGATCTCGCTTTGCGCAGGCACCAGCTTTTGCTGGGCCTGCGCGGGCAGGGCGGCGAGAAGCGCGGCCAACGCAAGAGCCGTGGAGAAGGTGGGTGTGCGCATGGTGTGTGCTCCCGAAAGTGATCAATACCCTTGCCGATCATGCGCCGGCGCGACCCGGCCACATGCGGGCGATCAGCCCGTCGCGATCGATCAACTGGTGCTTCAGCGCTGCGGCCACATGCAGCGCGGCGATCACCACCAGCGTCCAGGCCAGCCAGCCGTGCACCGGCTTGATGACCTCGGCCAGCTCCCTGTCAACCGGCAGCAGATCAGGCAGTGGCAGCACGCCGAACCAGACGATCGGGAAGCCCGCCGCGG
The DNA here is from genome assembly GCA_947462065.1 of Burkholderiales bacterium. Taxonomy (GTDB): domain Bacteria; phylum Pseudomonadota; class Gammaproteobacteria; order Burkholderiales; family Burkholderiaceae_C; genus PBB1. The sequence continues at coordinate 3,914 of CANHNO010000178.1, forward strand.
AGCTGTAGGCCCAGCCCATCATCGGCACCGCGAAAAACAGCAGATACAGGCCCCCGTGCGCCAGATGTGCGGCGCGCTGTTGCCAGCCGGGCATCGGGGCGTCAGCCGGTGGCCGGTGCGTCAGGCGCCACATCAATCGAAAGACCGACAGCGCGAGGATGGTGACGCCGGCCCATTTATGCCAGTTGTAGAGCTTCACGCGCTGCGGCGAAAAAGGCAGGTCGGCCATGTAAAGCCCCAGGCTGAAAACACCGAGGATGCCCAGCGCCAGCAGCCAGTGCAGTGCGATGGCCGTCGAGGTGTACCGGTTTGGGTGGGCCGAGATCATGAAGGCGTGTGAGGCGTCAAGCGGTGAGGTGTACTGTAGGAGCGGAGTGCGGCGCAAGGCTTCATGTCGCTTGACGTGAGCGTTCAAAAACCATGAGGCCCTCTAGACTCTGCCCGCATGACATCCCGCCGTCGGGCCCTGCTTCAACAGGCCGCTACCGTCAGTGGTGCGGCGCTGCTGAACACACCGCGGGCTGAGCTTGCTCTGGATCAACTCGGCCTGCTGCGAGCTCGGCAACCCATCGCTGCTCTGCCGGCCTACCGCCCGGTGCCCGGCTGAGCCGGGCTGGAACCTGCATGCCGACGTCTTCATCATCGACACCCCCAGCCCGCCGAGAAGCAACACACCATGCAAGTGCTCAGCACCAACATCGCCACCGCCCGCGAGATGGCGATCAGTGGCCGTCAGGTTCTGACCGGCATCGTCAAGCGCAGCGTCAGCGGCCCGGTCGAAGTGCAACCGCTGGGTCTGGTGGGTGACGAGCAGGTCGACCTCTCGGTTCACGGTGGCTTGAGCAAGGCGGTTTACGCCTATCCGATCGAGCACTACGCCTTCTGGCAGACAGTTCGCGCGCAGGCCAAGGTCGCCGCGTGGAACGAACCGCTGCCCCACGGCTTCATGGGCGAGAACCTGACGATCAGCGGCCTGCTGGAGAGCCAGGCCTGCATCGGCGACGTGCTGCGCTTCGCGAACTGCGAGCTGGCAGTCAGCGAGCCGCGCTTCCCTTGCTTCAATTTCAGCGCGGTGATGGGTTTCAACCAGGCCGCCAAGCTGATGGTCGCCAACGCCTGGTGCGGCTTCTACCTGGCCGTGCGCGTGCCCGGCACAGTGGAAGCGGGCGAGACCTTCGAGTTGATCCACGGCCCGCGCGAGGTGGGCATCACCGAGCTGTTCCGATCACAGCTGGCCTCACAGAAGAGCTGACGGCCCTGCGCTGACGGCCTCGCGCGGGCCGCCTCGCGCTCAC
>CANHNO010000179.1 GCA_947462065.1 Burkholderiales bacterium
GGCTGTGCATGAGCAGCGCGGTAGCGGGTTACAAGGCCACGCTGGGCGCCGACGCGCCTCCGGCCTGCTACGACGACCTCAATCACGCGGGCACGCTGTTCATTGCGGGCTCGAACACGGCGTTCGCGCATCCGATCCTGTTTCGCCGCATCGAGGATGCAAAGCGGGCGCGGCCCGGTCTGCGGCTGATCGTCGTCGACCCGCGCCGCACAGAGACTGCGGAGGCAGCCGACCTGTTTTTGCAGATCCTGCCCGGCACCGATGTGGCGCTGTTCAACGGCATGCTGCACCTGATGCTGTGGGAGGGCCTGATCGATGCGAGTCACATCGCGGCGCACACGCAGGGATTCGACGCCTTGCGCGATCGTGTGCGCGACTACGCACCGAAGTCGGTGTCCCAGTTGTGCGGCATCGCCGAGGCCGACCTGGTGCAGGCGGCGCGCTGGTTTGCCGGACTGGATGGAGCAGGCATCTCGATGCGCCGCCCGACCTTGTCGCTGTACTGCCAGGGCTTGAACCAGAGCAGCAGTGGCACGGCAAAGAACGCGGCGCTCATCAACCTGCATCTGGCTTGCGGGCAGATCGGCAAGTCTGGCGCCGGCCCGTTTTCGCTGACCGGCCAGCCCAACGCGATGGGTGGCCGCGAGGTCGGCGGGCTGGCCACGGCGATGAGCGCGCACCGCGATCTGGCCAATCCGGAACACCGTGCCGAAGTGGCGCGGCTGTGGCAGGTCAGGGATGTGCCGTCGGCGCCGGGCAAGAGTGCGGTCGAGATGTTCCAGGCCGCGGCTGATGGGCAGATCAAGGTGCTTTGGATCGCCTGCACGAACCCGGCGCAGTCGATGCCCGATCAGGCCACGGTGCGCCGTGCGCTGGAGCGCTGCGAGTTGGTCGTGCTGCAGGAGGCTTACACCACGACCGCCACCTCAAGGTTTGCCGATGTGCTGCTGCCGGCCACCTCGTGGGGGGAGAAGGATGGCACCGTCACCAACAGCGAGCGCTGCATCAGCCGCGTGCGTCCGGCAGTTTCAGCACCGGGTCAGGCGCGCCACGACTGGCGCATTGGCGTCGATTTCGCTCGCCGGCTTGAACAACGCCTGCGCGTCGATCCGATTGCCGCAGGTCGGCTGCCTTCGGCTGCAACCACGCTGTTTCCCTATGACGACCCTGCCGCGGTGTGGAACGAACACCGTGAATCGACCCGCGGGCGCGACTTGGACATCAGCGGTTTGAGCTACGCACAACTCGACCAGGCACCGGCACAGTGGCCGTTTCCCGAAGGTGCGAGTGCGGGCCGAGCACGACTGTACGAAGACGGTCGTTATGCCACCAACGATGGCAAGGCGCGCTTCATCGACACCGCTTACGAGCCAGTCGCCGAGGAGCGCGATGCGCGCCATCCCTACGCGCTGAACACCGGCCGCCTGCGCGACCAGTGGCACGGCATGAGCCGCACCGGCACGCTCGGGCGCCTGTTCGGCCATGAGCCGGAGCCGGCGGTGGAGATGCACCCGCAGGACATGCTGCGGCTGGGTCTGGTTGCTGATGATCTTGTGCAGATCAGTTCGCGCCGTGGCGAGGTCATCTTGCCCGCGCGTGCCAGCCCGCAGGTGTCTCCGATGCATTGCTTCATCGCGATGCACTGGGGCGACGAGTACATGTGGGGCACGACCGGGAATGGCCAGCGAGTGGCGGGCGTCAACGCGTTGACCTCATCTGCCTACTGTCCTCAGTCCAAGCAACCGGAACTGAAGCACGCAGCGGTCAGGATCGCGAAGGTGGACATGCCCTGGCGCTTGCTGGCACTGGCCTGGCTGCCGGCGGACGAGGCACTGACTCTGAAGCCTAAGCTGGCCGAACTGATCGATCGCCTGGGAATCGCCATGCCGTTTGCGCTGTGCGTGCCTTTCGGCCGCGAACGCACCGGCCTTTTGCTGCGTGCAGCGGCGCTCGAACCCGCGCCGCAGGCCTGGCTGGAGTCGCTGGAAAGCCTGCTTGGGCTGGCGCAGTCCGGCGTACTGCACTACGCCGATGGCAAACGCGGGCAGCGACGCAGCATGCGTCTGGCTGCGCAGGCCGATGGAAGTCAGCGACTTGAGGCGTTGCTTCTTGGCGGCGACATCAGCGCAGAAGCTTGGGTCAAAACGGTGCTGCAGGACGAACTACCGGCGCAGGCATACGGTCGGCTGCTGCTGTCGCCGGGGGCCAGGCCGCCGGTCGCCGTCGCGGCGCGTGGCAAGCAGGTATGCAGTTGCCTTGATATCAGCGAGCCGCGGATCGTGGACGTGCTGCAAGCCTGCAGTGGCGGCGAGGACGCGCGCCTGTCGCAACTACAGCAAAGCCTGAGATGTGGCACGCAGTGTGGCTCGTGCGTGCCCGAATTGAAGCGGCTGGTCCGGGCGACTGCCGCCCAGCCGGCATGAACACCGCCACAACAAGGACACCCTCCCGATGAACCCGAATCCCATTGCGAGCGCCTCCGTCTGCGGTACGGTGATGCTGGTCGGCGCTGGCCCGGGTGACCCGGAACTGCTGACGCTGAAGGCCGTGCGCGCGATTCGCCGAGCCACGGTTCTGCTCGCCGATGACCTGGTCGGCGACGGCGTGCTTCGCTACGCCCGTCGCTCGACGCGCATCGTTCACGTGGGCAAGCGGGGCGGCTGCCAGAGCACGCCACAGGCTTTCATTCAGCAACTGATGCTGCACGAGGCGCAATCCGGCGAGCGGGTGGTGCGGCTGAAGGGCGGTGACCCGTTCGTGTTCGGGCGCGGCGGCGAAGAAGCAGAGTACCTGCGCGCGCACGGCGTCGAGGTCGAGGTCGTCAACGGCATCACCGCCGGGCTGGCTGCGGCGACGGCCTTGCAGGTTCCGCTGACGCACCGCGATTACGCGCATGGCGTGATCCTGGTCACTGGTCATGCGAAGCAGGGCGAGGCCAGACTCCACTGGCCCACACTGGCCGCGGCTGCCGCGCAGGGCCTGACGCTCGTGATCTACATGAGCGTGACCACCGCTGCCGAGGTGCAGTTCGGACTTCTGCGAACGATGCCCGGGAGCACGCCAGTTGCGGTGGTGCAGCACGCGAGCCTTCCGCAGCAGCGCCATGCGATCGGGGTGCTGGGCGAACTCGTCACACTGATCGCCGAGCACCGCCTCGGCAGCCCGGCCATCATCCTGATCGGCGATGTGTTGACGGGTTTGCAGCAACTGACGGGCGCCGACGCGCAGATGCACGCTGCCTGAGGCCTGCAGGCACCCGTACCAGGGTGCGTAAACCTGCACGACTTCGGCTGCAGTGGCTGGCTGGCAGCTGCTCGGTAACGCGTTCTGACGTTAGGCTCGGTGGATGTACGTTCTTCCCCGTGCCGTGTTGCTGTGTGTCGTCGCCGCGCTGGTGTGCCCGATCGCCCTCGCGGCAGATCCAATGCCATCCGAGGTCATGGCGGCGATGCGCGATTCAGGCGTACCGCTGAAGAGCTTCGGCTTCTACGCACGTCCGGTTGAGCGCGCAGACGGGATCGACAGGTCAGAGTCCGGTCCCGTGATCAAACCGCTGGCCTCGTTGAACGCGGAGCAGACCTTCTGGTTGGCATCCACCACCAAAGTCGTCACCTCACTGGCAGCGCTCGACCTGCTGGGGCCGAGCTATCTCTGGCCGTTGCGCGCTCACGCCACCGGGCCCGTTGTCAACGGTCATTTGCGCGGCGATTTGGTCATCGCCGGAAACCGGCATCCGATCACGGCCGATGAACTCCGCTTGTGGTTCAAGCAGATGCGTGCCGAGGGCTTGAAGAGCATCAACGGCCATTTGGTACTCCAGGGGGTGCTACTGTTGCCCGAGGGCAGCGCAGAAGGCTCGGACGACCTCACCGCCGCAGCGACTGAACCCACGGCGACGGGGATGCGCAGTGACGCAGCACTCACCTACAACGAGGGGTCGATGGTTCTGTCCATTGAGCCGGGCTCAGGGGAGCGCGCGAAGATCGTGCTGACACCCAAGCCGCCCGATGTGGTGATCGTCAACGACGTGCTGATGGGCGGACCCTGCGATGCCTGGGCACGCTGGGCCAACCCGGGTGACAACTTCGGCCCCAAACCCCATCTGTGGGTGCGCGGCCGGTGGGATGCCAGTTGCCCCAAGGAGTACGTGGCTTACGTCCGACCGCTGCCTGGCATGGCCCGGGCGTCCAGCGTGGTGTTGCCCGCACTTGGTGTGGCGTCGATGCCATCGACATTGTCGTCGGTCGGCCGCGCGGTTGCGACGCTCTGGGCCGAAACGGGTGGTGTGCTCCGCGGGCGCGTGATCGAGACAGCCAATCGCCTGGACAACGGGCCTGTTTCGAAAGCAAAAGCAGCCTGGAGCAGCGAGTTCTCGATCCCGCTGTCGCAGGTCGTGCGTGAGATCAACAAGACCAGCGACAACGAGGCGGCGCGCAGCCTGCTGTTATCGCTGTCAGCCGCTGGCGTGCCGCCCAGCCAGGCCAGGCAAGATGCGAAGAATCGCATCCACGTGTGGCTGCGCGGTCAGGGGCTGGTCGATGGCGACATCCGAGTCGATCTGGGCTCGGGCCAGTCGCGTGAAGAGCGAGGCAGGCCGCGTGCGATGGTGCAACTGCTATGCAACGCCTGGCGGACCAAGGGAGCCCAGGCCTTCGTTGATTCACTCCCCATTGCAGGCGTCGATGGCACCTTGGTCAACCGCATGCGTGACGGTCTGGCCAAGGGTCAGGCCTTCCTGAAAACCGGCACGCTCAGCGATACGCGCGCGCTGGCCGGTTACGTGCGGGGCCGAAGCGGCACCGTGTACGCGGTGACCGCGATCGTCAACCACCCTGACGCCGCCCGTGCCCGGCCAGCCCTCGATGCGTTCATCCGTTGGGTGGTCAAGCACGGCTGAAACAGCCGAGGCACGGTAGGGGAAAGCGGCAGGCACACCCGCCGGCATTCACGCCTTCACTCTTCGCGCGAACCCGTCATCCCGAAGATTGCCAGCAGCGACTGGAACACGTTGTAGATGCTGAGGTAGACGCCCAGCGTGGCGGTGATGTAGTTGGTTTCTTCGCCATCCTTGACCCGCTTGAGGTCATACAGGATGAAAGCCGAGAAGATGCCGATGGCGATCACCGACAGCGTGATCATGAGTGCGCTCGACTGGATGAAGAAGTTGGCGATGCCGGCCACCAGCAAC
>CANHNO010000180.1 GCA_947462065.1 Burkholderiales bacterium
CGCCTTGGTGCGGAATTGCTGCGTACGGAAGAGCTTGACGCCGGGCCCCCAGACACCGTGGTGACGAAACAAGTGGAAGCGCCCGGCAAGGCGAGTGTGTGACCGTTCGAAACCCACCGACACCACCGAGGTCGTCATGCCTATCTCCAAAAAGTGCAAGGGATGGAGTCCTGCGCGATCGCACAAGCACGACAGCAACGAACCTCCGACTCCATGAATATCGATCGCAATAAGTCGTTCTTTAGGCAATTTATTTCGCACCCTCCAAGAGGCATGTCTTTCGCAGGCAATTTCCGGCGCTTGCCGAAACCATGAAATGGTCAAATACTCCCGACCCTGCCTCTCAAAGCACTCAAATGCTTCCCAAGACCCTGGCCCTGATCGACGACGATCCCCAGTACACCGAGTTCCTGTCGCATTACCTGCAGCAGCGAGGTACCGCGGTCAAAGTGTTTGGCGACAGCCATCTGCTCCTGGCTGACACCAACGCCTACGGCTATGACTTCTATGTGGTTGACCTGATGCTGCCAGGCATCGACGGCATCAACCTGATCAAGGTTCTGCGCATGCGCACCACGGCCGGCATGCTTGTCGTGTCAGGTCGCCCGGCGCCCGACGTGTTTGAACAGGCCGTCGGAGCCGGCGCAGACATGTACCTGGCCAAGCCGGTCAACTTCGAACAGGTCGCGCTGGCCGTTGAAGCGGTCTCTCGGCGGGCGACGATGGCCAGCCCCGCTCATACACCCTGGCAGTTCGACCGTCGCGGCCGGCAGCTCATTGCGCCCGACGGCGCGCGCATCGATCTCAGCGACAGCTACCTTGCCATCCTGGAGTGCTTTTCCGAAGCGGATGGTGAACCCGTGACCCGGGACGCACTTCGAGCGAGACTTGGAATTGCATTGGAAGGGAATGCAACCGACCCCCTGAACTCGACCATCTTCAGATTGCGGCGCCGCATCGAGAAGGCCACGTCAGCGGCCATGCCGCTGCATGCGAAGTCGGGCGTGGGGTATGTATTTCGCTCGCCGCTCAAGTCGATCTGAGATCGGGCAGATCAGGGCCTCCGCGGCTCGCAGACCCCGAGTCGCATCGTCGGCAATGGGAATCGCCAGCAGCGTGTCTACTTCGGTCAGTTCGCGCTGGAGCAGTTCCGGGTGGGCGAGCAGCGAGGCCACGGCGACAAGGTGGAGCCGACTGGACGGCTGCTTGTTTATTCGCTTAGCATGCAGCGCAATAAATTTCAAACGATGCGCGACTTGTCCCCGACCTCCGCACCCGCCAGCGAATACGCCAGCGGCGTCGGGGCTCTGCTGAGAGATCGCCCAATGGCCGACCGCGAAGCGGTGCTGAAAGGCGTCTTCGCAGCGATGTCCGAAGGCGTGGTGATCCGGGGCCAGGGTGGCGAGATTCTCGAGGCCAATGCAGCAGCATTAGCCATCCTGGGGCTGAGCCTCGACGAATTGACGGGCCGCACCTCCCTGGATTCGCGGTGGCAAACCGTGCGAGAGGATGGGACCGCATTCCCGGGCGCTGAACACCCGGCGATGGTCACGCTGCGCACCGGCCAACCGGTGCGCGAGCAGATCATGGGCGTCGATGATCCGCAGCGCGGCCTGCGCTGGCTCAGCATCAACTCGAACCCGATCTGGGGCGATGACGGCACTTCTCCTACGGGCGTGGTGACCACCTTTGTTGACATCACGGAAAAAAAGGCCATGGAGGCGAGGCTTGCAGAGAACGCCGCAGAGCTTCAAGACCTGTATGACAACGCGCCCTGCGCCTACCACTCGCTGGATGCCAGCGGAACCTTCATCCGCATCAACGCCACCGCCCTGCGCTGGCTGGGCCGCACAGCCGACGAGGTGATCGGGAAGGCGACACCCGCTGATTTCCGGGACGATGAGGGCAAGCTGCAGTTTCAGCGCGTGTTCGCCGAGCTGAAGGCCAATGGTGCAGTTCACGGAGTCGAAGCCGATGTGCAGACGGCCAATGGCACGACCAGGCGCTTGAGCCTCTGCGCCACCGCAATCACCGATGCCGACGGGCGATTCGTCAAGAGCCGAACCGTGGCCTACGACATCAGTGAACTGCACCGTGCGCGTGAACGCCTCAAGGCAGTCAGCCGCGAGCAGGCAGCGATGCTGGAGTCCGACCTGATTGCCATCGCCAAGGTGCGCGAGCGGCATTTCGTGTGGGCGAATGCTGGCGTGACGCGAATCCTCGGCTATTCACCCAGCGAGATCACCGGGCAGTCGACCCACGTGCTGTATGCCAGCGAGCAGGACTACCTCATGGTCGGCGAAGCGGTCGCGGCGAATCGCGAGCTGGGCAAGCACATTCGAATGCAGCTGGAGATGCGCCACAAGAATGGCGATCTGATCTGGATCGACATGGGCAGCGTGCTGCTCTCGCAGGAAACAGGCGAATCAATGACGATCCTGGTCGACATCACCGCGTCGAAACGGGCCGAGGCCAGGCAACTGGAGCTTGTCAGGCTGGAGGCCCAAAACCAGCAGGTCTGTGAAACGACACACCTGAAGAGCGCCTTCATTGCCAACATGTCCCACGAACTGCGCACGCCGCTCAATGCCGTGACAGGCTATGCGCACCTGCTCCGCCAGGGTGCGATAGGACCTGATTCGCCCAAGTTCAAACACTACCTGAGTCAGATTGAAACCAGTGGCCGCTATCTCGGACAGTTGATTGAAGGCGTACTCGACTTTGCCAAGCTGGAGTCAGGAAAGCTGGAGATCCACCCGACACCGATCGATTTGCACAGCATCGTTCAGGAAGTCGTCGACTTGCTGGAACTGAACATCTCTCGAAAGCAACTCGCGATCTCCATCGACATCGATCCGGAACTGGGTGAGCTGGTCGCGGACCCGATGCGAGTCAAGCAACTGGTGGCCAACTACATCTCGAACGCTGTGAAATTCACGGCCGAGCGAGGCCAAGTTTCGGTTCGCGCAACGCTTCACGGCGCCGATTTTTTCCGTGTGGAGGTCGAAGACGACGGCATCGGCATTGCCGGGGCGGATCAAGCGCGGCTGTTCACCCCATTCGAACAACTGAGTTCGGGCAGCACCAAGTTGTACCAGGGCATGGGCTTGGGCCTGGCGCTGTCACGGCTGCTGGCAGAGGCGCACGGTGGGCGTGTCGGCGTTCGAAGCCAACTGGGTGTCGGCAGCGTGTTTCACTTCGATCTGCCCCGCGTTCAGGGCAAGGTCACGCCAATGACCCCGCTGGCGCGGACGGAGTGACCCCCGCCCAGGTGATGAATGGCGTGGAGTGACTGGTTGTCTTCGCGAACAGACCAGTGACCCTGAGCGAAGATCCTTTCGGCGAACACCTACAGTGCCTTCCTGTCGAACGTATCGCACTGCTGCACGCTACCGCCTTGCAGCCCGCGCTGGAACCACTTTACGCGCTGAGCACTGATGCCGTGGGTGAAGCTTTCGGGCACCACGGTGCCGCTTGACTGGCGCCGCAGCGTGTCGCCGCCGCTGTGGCTGGCGGCGTTCAGCGCTTCCTCGATGTCGCCGTTATCCAGCCAGCCCTTGCTCTTCTGCGAATCGTGCGCCCATACACCGGCCAGGCAGCCGGCCTGCAGTTCAACCCGCACGCTCAGCGCGTTCTGCTCCGCCTCGCTGACGCGCCCGCGAAACAGACGCAGCTTCGGATCTTCGTAAACCGAGCCGGACTTCGCAAACTGGGCCTTCCCACTTCATGGTGTGCCCCTGTCCTTCATGCCGGGCATATGGCGCGCATATGCAGCTTCAGTGCAGAACCGACTCGACAGCCGCGTTGCGCTGGTAGGTCTCGAACAGTTGGAGCGCGGCGCAGCGCAGGCGCTCGTCGTTGCTGGTGTGCGCCGCGGCCAGGCAGCGGTAGGCGTAGTCGGCGTCGATGCACATGCGCGCCAGATCGACATCGTGGCCTTCGTATTTCATCAGCCGGCGAAAGCGCGCCAGCGGCAGGATGGGCAGGGCCAGCACAGCGGCCGGCTGGGCGGATGGGGAAGCAAGTTCGGCGTGCATCTTCGAGATCTCCCGCGCCGATGCGAAGCCGGCGCATGAGGGCATCTTGTCGTGCCGGCGCTTGGAAGATCGGGGGAAGTGCAGCGGCTTTGCCGCACAGTTCAGGCGCAGTTCAGGTCTTCGGCAGGGTCACGCCTTTTTGGCCCTGGTACTTGCCGCCGCGGTCCTTGTAGCTGGTCTCGCAAACGTCATCCGGGTCGCTCTGGAAGAACAGCACTTGCGCGCAGCCTTCACCGGCATAGATCTTGGCCGGGAGCGGCGTGGTGTTGCTGAATTCCAGCGTCACGTAGCCTTCCCATTCCGGCTCGAATGGCGTGACGTTGACGATGATCCCGCACCGCGCATAAGTCGACTTGCCCAAACAGATGGTGAGCACATTGCGCGGGATGCGGAAGTATTCGAGCGTGCGCGCCAGCGCGAAACTGTTGGGTGGGATCACGCACACATCGGCATTGATGTCGACGAAGCTCTTCTCGTCGAAGTTCTTCGGGTCGACCACGGTGCTGTAGATGTTGGTGAACACCTTGAATTCCGGGGCACAGCGGATGTCGTAGCCGTAGCTGCTGGTGCCATAGCTGACGATCTTCTGCCCATCGGCCGCATGCCGCACCTGCCCAGGCTCGAAGGGCTCGATCATCCCGGTCGTTTCGGCCATGCGGCGGATCCACTTGTCGCTCTTGATGCTCATGCGTCACACCGTCGCGGTGCCCGTGAAAGGTTGAGGTTGGCCGTGCCAACTGCGACCCGATTGTAGAAAGCGCCGGGCCTGGTGGCGGGTGCGGTGTCAGCAGATCAGCGCGCGGGCGCCGGCATCGCATCGAGCCGCTGCTGCAGGTCACGAAGCGGAGCACGGATGGCCTCGCCAACGGCAATTTGTGGATTGGAGTAGCCATCGGTCTTGCCGGCCTCTTTCTCGCGCTGCTCGATCACCGGCCGCACCGCGACAAACGCCTCCTCGAACGAATGGGTACGACGCAGCTGTTCGTCATACATCGCTCGGCCGAAGAAGGTCAGCGGCGACAGGCTGCCGCAGCCGTAGGACGTGTTGTCGGCGTCCGCGGCCGTCATCACCAGGGTGCCCGGACCGGACAGCGGTGCAATCCATGAGCCCGAGTAGCAGGCCGAAATCGAGAGCACCC
>CANHNO010000181.1 GCA_947462065.1 Burkholderiales bacterium
GCAGCTATGACCTGCAGGCGGTATTGGCCCGAGGCCGCACGCTGGCCGTTGTAGCCAGCGCCGTCCCAGGTGAAGCGATGGGTTCCTTTGCTCATGGCACCCAGGCTGAGCTCGTCGACGACAGTGCCGTCTGCGGCCAGAACCTTGACGGTGGTCTGGGTGCTGTCCGCGCCGACGTTCACACCGAAGTCCACCGAGTTGCTGGCGCCCAGCGTCAGGCTGGATCCGGGTGCGATCACGCTGCTGCCGATCAGTGCCGCATTGCCAAGGAAGGACTGGGCCGACATCTGCGACAACATCGAAGACAGGCTGGTGTTGAGCTTCTCGATCCCGCTGGCCATGTTCAGCTGGGTCAGCTGACTGGTCATCTGCGCAGGATCCTGGGCGCTCATCGGATCCTGATTCTGGATCTGTGCCAGCAGCATCTTCATGAAGTGGTCCTGCGTCTGCGCAGCAGACGTACCCAGGCCGGTCGACGCCTTCGGTGCCGCGGCAACAGTCGGGTCGTAGCGGGGAATGCCGGACGGCAGTGCGCCCGCGTTGGTTGTTGGCATCAGGTCCTCACCATGTCGATCACGCGCTGCAGCAGCTGGCGTGAGTTGTTCATCAGGTCAACGTTCATCTGGTAAGCGCGCGAGGCTGCCACCATGTTGACCATCTCTTCCACCGGATCCACGTTGGACCCCTGTACGTACCCATTTGCATCGGCGTTGGGATGCCCCGGCCGGTGCATGCTCTTGAGTGGCACGGTGCTCGGTACCACCGCAGCAACTTCCACCCCGGAACCGACACCGCCGAGATCGGGCTTGGGCCGGAAAACGACCTGCAGGGCGCGGTAGGCCTCGCCGTTGGCAGACGTGGTCGAGTCGGCATTGGCGATGTTCGAGGCGATGGCATTGAGCCGCTGGCTCTGTGCCACGGTGGCACTGGCACCGATGTGCAAGACATTCAGGAGACTCATGGCTGCCCCGTGATGGCCATCTGCTGCGCACGCTTCGTTTGACCGAGCAGCGCCGTGGCCAGCTCGAAGCCGGTCGAGTTTTCGGCGAAGTGCGCGCGCTCGACATCGGGGTCGACGGTGTTGCCGTCGACACTGGGTTGCAGCACGGTTCGATAACCCAGGGTCGGCGAAGACGAGTCCTCGGTGCCAGCCAGGTGGCTGCTGGCGGTTCTGGCCAGTGGCAGGCGGGTTGACCCGCTCAGGCCCTGCATCTTCTCGCGCAGCACCGATGCAAAGTCGATGTCCCGCGCCAGGTAACCGGGCGTGTCGGCGTTGGCCAGATTGGAGGCCAGCACCACGTGCCGATGACTACGCAACTGCAGCGCAGCGGCATGGAAGGCAGCAGGATCGAACGGAGGAACAGAGGTCATGTCGTCTGAGTACGGAGGCGATATAAACCTGTATCGCAAATCTCATACCTGATTTTTCCCGCTGTTTACACGTTTAAATCAGTACTGATTTGCCGGTCTGGCGCCAGGCAGACGTTCGCTGCCACCAGGCACCGGCAACACTTGCCGCTGCTGCGCGTCACGCCGTCAGTTCGATTCCTTGATCAGACGGCCGTTGTCGGGCTGCACGGGACGCGCGTTCATCGGATACAGGCGCGAGAAGATCGCGATCTGCTCGGCCGACACCTGAACTGGCGTCTTCATCACGATCCACAGAACGCCTTCGGTACACGGGGGAGTGGTCAGCGAACCCATGTAGGTGATGTAGCGGGGGTCGTCCGGCAGAAGCTTGGTCGGGTCGATCAGCGAGGCTGCCTCGACCTCGCGATTGCGCTCCAGCGGCAGGTTGTTCCAGACGGACTGAATCACCGGCTGCGCAGCGCCCCGCGTCAGCATCACGGCCACCACTGCCAGCCGGCCATCCATGTCCTTGTGGACCATGTGGACGCCCATGTCGAAACCGCGACCATTGACGCGCTCTTCCGATGGCCGGCGGAAATTGAATCCCACCAGTTCGTAGCGACGACCCATGATCTGGATGGTGTTGCCAGCGGCCACATTGACCTGGACGGTGTAGCCGGTGTCGACGACGCGGAAGCCACTGGGCTGGTAGTCGAACTGCACAGGGTCGAGCTGGACCTTGATGCCATCTCGGATGTCGATCGGGCTCTGGCGCAAGCCGCTGGCGCAGACTGCGTTTTCAGGCTTCAACGTGCTCCAGCGTTCCGGACCGCCGTCGCCGGAATAGTCCCAGCGGGGGGGCGGCAGGGCCACTGCCGGTTGGGCAGCCACCTCGGGCTTGGGCGTTTTCCTGGCGCTCGCTGCAGGCTTGGCTGGAGGTGCCTCGCCAGCAGCTGGCTTGGCCGGCGACGGTTCGCGAGTCCGGAGGACCACATCCCCCGACCCTGCAATGCGCTCGGCGAGCAATTTTTGCAGGGTTTCGTCGGCACTGGCCTCAGCCTTGGCAACGGATGTGGTGGCAGGCTTGCGCGTGGAGTCGCTGCGCGACTTGTCTGCTTCCGCAGCGGCGGCGGGCGCCATCGCAGAGCCTTTCGACTTGAAGGGCGACAGTGCGCCGGAAGCCGGTGCTACGGCGGGCTTGGGCAGGCCTTCCTTGATGGAAGGAGGACCTTCTTCGTTTGCATGCGCCGAAAGCGCGGCGGCAGACAGCAGAAGGCTCAGGGCCAAGGGTGTGCAGGCGGTCAGACCGGCGAGGGTGGGTTTGCGCATCATGTTCGATCTCGTCAGGGAATCGGAATCCGTCTCCTGGACAGGCGTCGCTGGCGACAACGCGTTCAGCCAGCGGGCCCGCAGGGCGGTGACAGGTGTGGGCTGGTGACCTCTTCGGCCTGCCAGCGCAGTGGTTCAAGGCGGGCCCGGGCCGAGGCCCTGCCAGACGAAGGTCAGGGCGGCGGTGGCGATCGCGTCCGACAGCGCAGGCAGTTGCAATGCCAGCACCAGCATGACCAGCAAGGCCAGCGGTGCGCTTATCGAGAAGCCCACTGCCATCAGGTTGAGTTGCGGAGAGACCCGGCTGATCAGTCCGAGCATGGTGTTCGAAAACAGGTAAAGGGCAAAGCTGCCGCACGAAAGCACCAACCCCATCGAGAACGCGCCGGTAACCAGGGCCAGCAGCCCCGGCAGCGACCAGCCGGAGGGCCAAGTGCCCAGCGGCACTCGAGTCATGCTGGTGGCCAGCAGCTCAATGAACACCAGATGCACGTCGCTGACGAACAGGGCGGCCAGAAGCGCCATGCCCAACAGTTCACCAAGTGCCGTGGAGGGAAGCGCGGCGTCGGGCGACACGGTCTGCGCGAAGCTGAAGCCCGAATGCATGGACAGCGCCTCTGTCACCAGGTCGACGGCCAGCATGGCCAGGCGCAATGACCAGCCCATCACCAGCCCGATCGCCAGTTCGCTGCCGACGCTCAAGAGATCGGCGTTGGCAGGCGCACCCGCCGGGGGCGCGGCCACCAGGGCCAGCAACAGCACCGGTGCCACACGAAGCGACAGCGGCAACCCGCGGAAGGACAAGAGGGGCAGTGCCAGGAACAGGCCCAGAAATCGCACCGAAGCCAGCAGGTAGGTGGCCGCCAGACCCATCAGGGCGGCATCCAGACCGGTGGTGTTCATCCGGCGATCTGCGGAATGCGGATGATCATTTCTCGCACGTAGTCGACGAAGATGCCCAGCGTGGAAGCCCCCGTGACGGCCATCACCAGCATCACCGCCAGCAACTTCGGCACGAAGGCAACCGCCGGCTCATTGATCTGCGTGGCCGATTGCAGTGCGCCGATGACGATGCCGACGATCAGCACGGTCACGATGACGGGACCACCCAGGATGGCGGTCATGCGCAGCGCACCGATGAGCAGTTCCATGACCAGGCCGGAATCCATCGATGTCTGCCTTTATTTGGTGAGAAAGCTCTCGACCAGCGCCCCGGCGAGCAGGCTCCAACCGTCGGCCAGCGTGAAGACGATCAGCTTGATCGGCAGCGAGAACATGACCGGCGACACCATCACCATGCCGACCGAGGTCAGGATGCTGGCCACGGCGAGATCGATCACCACGAATGGCAGGAACACGACGAAGCCGATCAGAAATCCGGTACGGATCTCTGAGATCGCGAAGGCGGGCACCACCACCCGCATTGGCGCGCTCTCACGGTCGGTCAGGGGCTCGCGCGCCAGGCGCGAAAACAGCTGCAAGTCGGAGTCGCGGGTATGCCTCACCATGAAGGCCTTCAGCGGCGCGCTGCCGCGCTCCAGCGCAGTTTCCAGAGGTATCTCTTTGCTCGCGTAGGGTTTCCAGCCCTTCTGGTACATCTCGTCGAAGACCGGGTTCATGACGAAATAGGTGAGAAACAGCGACAGCGCCACCAGCACCGAATTCGGCGGCATGGATTGCAGGCCCAGCGCCTGCCTCAACAGCGAGAAGACGATCAGGATGCGGGCGAAGCTGGTCATCAGCATCAGCGCCGCTGGCAAAAAGGACAGCGCCGACAGCAGCAGCACGGTCTGCACCGGCACGGTGTAGCTGGTGCCGCCGCCCGGACCTGGCACACCGTCGACCAAGGGGATGGCCTGGGCACTGGCAGCACCCACGGCCGTCAGCATGGCCAGTGTCAGCCCGACCAGGAAGACCCGCCGGGCGTTCATGACGAGCTCGATTCAGCCACTGGCATGGTCTTGGGCGCAGCGGGCCAATCCCCCAATGACGCAAAAGTCGGGGCGGCGGGAGGAGCCACCAGCATCGTCAATCCCCGGGTTCCCTGCGCCAGCAGGTAACGCTGGCCGGCAAGACCCACCAGCACCAGGCGGTCGGTGGGACCGACAGCTACCACTTCCAGCACGCGAACCTCACCCTTCGTACCGCGCGCGCTCGGCGAGCGCCGGCGCCAGGCCAGCGAAAGGGCCGCTGCCACCAGCGCCAGCAGCAGCAGCAACGACAAGACATAACCGGTCATGTTGCTCATCGACTGAGCTTGCGCAGCCGTTCAGTGGGCGTGACGATGTCGGTCAGTCGAATGGCGTAGCGGTCGTTGACGATCACCACCTCACCCTGCGCGACCAGCGTGCCGTTGACCACCACATCCAGCGGATCGCCCGCTGGCACGTCCAGCTCGATCACCGCACCGTAGGTGAGGCCCACCAGGTGGCGAATCTGCATCTTGGATCGTCCCAGCTCGACGGTGAGCTGCACCGGC
>CANHNO010000182.1 GCA_947462065.1 Burkholderiales bacterium
CTGCAGCAGTGAATTTGGCTGACGCGACTCCTGCTTGATCGCCACCGCGAGCTGTTGGTTGCTGAATGGCTCCACCACCTCGCCGGCCGTGTAGGGCTGCGGGTCGAATTTCGTCGGTGGTGAGATCGGCTGCACGTTGGGCTTGACTTCCTTGCGCTGCTGATCGATCCACTGGGCCAGTTCCTGCTGCTCACCGCTGCAAGCGGCGAGCAGTGCGGAACAGCAGATCAGGACTGCGCCAACGCGACAAATGCGACGGCCGCTCATGGTTTTCCACCCGGCTTCTTGACTGCTTTGGCTTTGCGCATCGAATCAAGTTCACTCGCGTCGAGATAGCGGTAGGTCCGCGCCGTCGCCTCCATCACGAGGACATCACCGCCACCGCGATTGCCTTCGATAGAGATGTCGTGCAGCGTGACGATGCGAGACAGGTTCGACACGTCGGCGGCGAATGCGCCAACGTCGTGGTAGCGCCCGGACACCCTCAAGGCGATTGGCAGTTCTGCGTAATAGTCTTTGACCACGCTCTGACCAGGCCTGAACAACTCGAACTGCAAGCCACGTCCGAGGCCGGCTTGATTGATGTCGGACAGCAACGCGTCCATTTCAGCCTTGCCCGGCAGTTGCTTCTCGAGTTGGGTCACGTACTCCTCAACCTGCAGCTTCTGCTTGCGCAATTCGCTGAGGTTGACCGCCTGCCCGAGCTTGTTGCGGTAATCGTTCTTGAGCGCCGGCTCTTTGTTGACTTCGGCATCGAGTTGGTCGTGCGCATCCGATAGCAGCGTGAACCACCCGATAGCGACGACCACGGCAGCCGCGAACAGCCATGCGACCAATTTGGGTAACGCCGGCCATTGGCCCGGTTGGTCGAGGTTGAGCCCTCGAAACTGAGAGGCGGCGTCCTGAAAAGCCGTGTTGATGTCGGCGCTTCCGGCGGGGATGGTGGGTGGTGCGGAGGTGGCCATCGGTGTCACCCCTTCTTGGCTGCAGGCGCTACGGGCACCGCGCCGGGTTGTTCCTGGGGTCGCTTCACGCTCACCCGGAGCGAGAAGTCGAACAAGCGTTTTTGCGAACGGTCAGCGGTCTGTACACCGGACACCTTGATCTCAACGAGTTCCGGCTTGAACAGCCATTCAGAGTTGTAGGCGGTGTTGCGCAACAACTCTGACACCCGCTCATTGGTTTGTGCCACGCCAAGGATGGCGATCACCTGGCCCTTTTGCTTGACCGAGGTCAGGTAAACACCTTCGGGCGTTTGCCGCACCAGTTCATTGAGCAGGTGGACGGGCACATTGCGGTCGATCTGCAGGTCTTCAACGGCCTTTTGCCGGGCCTTGAGCGATTCAATCTCGGCTTTCAGCGTAGCGATGTCCTTGATCTGTATCTCGAGCTTGCCGATCTCGGCGGCCAAGTAGGCGTTGCGCTCCCGCTGTGACGAGGTCAACTGGTCGACAACACCATACCACCCCCCCACGGCAAGCAAGCCAAAGGCCGCAGCAGCACCGATACCGGCAAAGAACGCAATCTTCTTGCGGCGGCGCTTTTCTTCCCGGTGCGGGAGCAGGTTGATCAGGATCACTGCGCAAACCTCCGCATCGCCAGACCACAGGCTGTCAGGTAGGAGGGGGCTTCCCGACGCAACTTGCTTTCTCGCACTGCGCCGCCCAGCTTCATGTTGTCGAAGGGGTTGACCACCATGGAAGCGAAGCCGGTCAGTTCGGTCACCCGGTCCTTCAGGCCCGGCAGGGTGGCCGTGCCACCGGCCAGCATCACGTAATGCACCTTATGGTGAGGCGTGCTGGTGAAAAAGTACTGCAAGGCACGGCCGATTTCCTGGGACAGGCTGTCGACAAACGGCTCAAGGATCTGCTGCTCGTAGTCCTCCGGAAGATCAGAGGCCAGTTTCTTCTGCTCCGCCTCTTCAAAGGAAAAACCGTACTGCCTTGAAATCAGCTGCGTCAGCTGCGCGCCACCGAAAGCCTGATCGCGGTCGTAGAGCATTTCGTCGTCGCGCAGCACCTTCAGGCTGGTGGTGTCGGCCCCGATCTCGAACAGGGCAATCAACGCGTCGTGGCCCTGATTGGGCAAGGCACCGACAACCCGGCTCATCGCCAGACGAGAGGCATGCGATTCGATATCTAGCACCACCGGTCGCAGCCCTGCGGCCTCAGCCAGTCCTTGCCGATCCTGCACGCGGTCCTTGCGCGAGGCCGCGATCAGCACTTCCACGTCGCCAACCGAGGTCGGGCTGGGACCGACTACGCAAAAGTCGAGGCTAACTTCGTCGAGCGAAAAGGGGATGTATTGGTTCGCCTCGGATTCAACCTGCAATTCGAGTTCTTCTTCGCGCAGCCCAGCAGGCAACATGATTTTCTTGGTGATGACCGACGATTGCGGCATCGCCATCACCACATCCTTGGTCTTGCTGCCGCTTTTGGCAACCACCCGACGCACGGCGTCGGCGACCTCGTCGAATTTCTCGATCTGGCCATCGGTGATCCAACCTTTTTCGAAACTCTCTGCGGCAAACCGTTCCAGTATGTAAGCGCCGGAGTCGTCTTGCCCCAATTCGACGAGCTTGACGCTGGACGAGCTGATATCGAGCCCGATCATCGGGGGGTATTTACGGCCTAACAGGGTGTCTAGAAAGCTCACAGACTTTGCCCTCCGACGCGCCAAGAATGGCGGTGGAATGTTAAGAAGTTACTTGAATGCTAGCAGTAAAGCCTATGTGAACCCGAGGAAAACAGGCCTCACGTACACGCTTACGTTGTGACTTGCGCACGCCCCAGACGCTTGGTTATCGGTGCTTGTGCACATCACATAAGGAGTTTCCTGGAACTCACTTCGTCCGTTCCGGTTTGAAAGGGGGGCACTGACCCCTACTTCCTATAATGAATTCCAAAATCAATGGAGCTCCATGAGCGATTCCAAGCGCGATGGCGGTACCAGCGCATCGCCCAGTCCGAGATCGCGATCTTGGGCCCGCAGTCTGGTCAAGGCGATAGCCAGCGTCCTAGGACTTGTCGCAGCGGGCACGTTGGCGGCGCTGATGCTCGTCGCGCTCGCGCTGGCGGTGGCTTACCCTAACCTGCCTGAAATTGGTGGGCTTGCCGATTACAGGCCGAAGTTGCCGATGCGCATCTATTCGGCCGATGGCATCTTGCTGGCTGAGTTTGGCGAAGAGCGCCGCAATTTCGTGCCTGCAGCTCAAATCCCGAAGGTCATGAAGGACGCGGTGCTGGCGATCGAAGACGCCCGTTTTTACCAGCACAGTGGCGTCGACTATCTGGGCGTGCTGCGCGCCGGTTTGGCCAACTTCGGCGAATCACGCAGCCAGGGTGCCTCGACGATCACCATGCAGGTGGCGCGCAACTTCTATCTGACCACCGAGAAAACTTTCACTCGGAAGATCTACGAGATCCTTCTGGCGCTGAAGATCGAAAGCCTGCTGAGCAAGGACCAGATTCTCGAGCTGTACATGAACCAGATATTCCTCGGACAGCGCGCTTATGGGTTCGCATCGGCCAGCGAGATCTATTTCGGCAAGCCGCTGAACTCGCTGTCAATCGCCGAAGCCGCGATGCTGGCAGGATTACCCAAGGCGCCATCGGCCTACAACCCGATCAGCAACCCAAAGCGCGCGACCATCCGTCAGCTCTACATCATCGACCGGATGCTCGAGAACGGCTTCATCACCGCCGACCAGCACGACGCGGCACGGACGCAGAAACTGGTCTACCGCGCGCCATCGGAAACGCCAGTGCATGGTGAATACGCAGCGGAGGCGGCTCGCCAACTGGTCTATGCGCAGTACGGAGAGGACGCTTATACGGTGGGGCTGAATGTCTACCTGACGGTCAAGTCAAGTGACCAGATGGCGGCCTACCGCGCACTTCGACGCGGGATCCTCGACTACGAGCGGCGGCAGTTCTACCGAGGGCCCGAGGCATACATTGACCTGCCTGCCGACGCGAGGGACGTTGACACCCGCGTGGCCGAAGCACTGACTGATCACCCTGACAACGACGAATTGAAGGCCGGGGTGGTGCTGGAAGTCAGCCCCAAGAAGCTGGTTGCAGCGCTCCAAAGTGGTGAAAGCATTACGGTCACTGGCGACGGGCTCAAGCCTGTGTCGTCGGGTCTGGGCGAGAAGGCAAATCCGAAAACGCAGATTCGCCGCGGTGCGGTGATCCGCTTGACCAAGGCCCAGAATGGTGTCTGGACTGCGACTCAACTGCCCGACGTCGAGGGCGCTTTCGTCGCGCTCGACCCTCGCAGCGGGGCGATTGCCGCCATGATCGGCGGCTTCGACCAGGCCAAGTCCAAGTTCAACCATGTGACACAAGCATGGCGACAGCCGGGCTCCAGCTTCAAGCCCTTCATCTACTCGGCAGCGCTCGAGAAAGGCTTCTCGCCCTCGACCGTCGTCAACGACGCGCCGTTGTTTTTCGACGCCGACAGCACGGGCAGCCAACCGTGGGAGCCGAAGAACTACGACGGCACGTTCGAAGGCCCGATGTCGATGCGGCGCGCGCTGGCCAAGTCGAAGAACATGGTGTCGATCCGCATCCTGCAGGCCATCGGCGCACCGTATGCGCAGGAGTGGGTGACGCGCTTCGGCTTCGAGGCTGACAAGCATCCGGCCTACTTGACGATGGCGCTGGGCGCAGGCTCCGTCACACCACTACAGATGGCCAGTGCTTACGGCGTGTTCGCCACGGGCGGCTACCGGGTCAATCCATACCTGATCAGCAAGGTGACCGACTCACGCGGCCACCTGGTGCATCAGGTCAAACCACCGGTGCTCGACGAATCGATGCGGGTGCTGAACGCGCGCAACGCCTTCATGATGAACAGCTTGCTGCAGGAAGTCACCCGCTCGGGCACGGCCGCTCGGGCGCAGGCGATGCTCAAGCGCACCGATGTATACGGCAAAACAGGCACCACCAACGATTCACACGACGCCTGGTTCTGCGGATACCAGCATGAACTGGTGGCGGTGGTGTGGATGGGCTATGACAACCCGCGCAAGCTGGGTGACCGCGAAACCGGTGGCGGCTTGTCGCTACCGATCTGGATCGACTA
>CANHNO010000183.1 GCA_947462065.1 Burkholderiales bacterium
CTTCAACCACTCGACCGAACACACCTCAACACTCACTTTCTGGAGATCCCCATGATCCGTACCCTGATTGCCCTGCTGCTGGCCACCACCGCCTTCGCCTCCCAAGCCGCTGTCGAACTCAACAAGGCTTCGCAAGCCGAACTCGAAACCGTCAAGGGCATCGGCCCAAGCATGTCGACGAAGATCCTTGACGAGCGCAAGAACGGCGCGTTCAAGGACTGGTCTGACGTCGTGAGCCGCGTCAAAGGCGTCGGCCCCGGCAACGCCTCGAAGTTCTCGTCCGACGGACTGACCGTCAACGGCGCCGAGTTCAAGCCCGAACTGGTCGCTTCGAACAAGCCAGCCCCCAAAGCCGACAAGAAGGAAGCAGCCCCAAAGAAGTAAACCCAAGACACCCGTACCCAGCCCCGCCATGGCGGGGCTTTTTTCTGCTCACGGAGAATCGAGCTCGTCAGCCCTCACGCGCACCCATGCCTACAGCTCCCAAGCCCGAATGCCCCTGTGGCACCGCCCTGCCCTATGCCGATTGCTGCGGCCGCTTCCATTCGGGTGCACAGCACCTGATGGCGCCCACCGCCGAAGCACTGATGCGATCGCGATACAGCGCCTACACCCTGCTGCTCGACGACTACCTGCTCGCCACCTGGCACCCGAGCACCCGACCCACCGTGCCTTTTCACCACGAACCCGGGCTGCGCTGGCTGGGGCTGCAGGTGCTCAGCCATGAACAGACGGACGCCGATCACGCGCAAGTCGCATTCGTTGCCCGCAGCAAACTGGGTGGCCGCGCGCACCGCTTGCGCGAATGCAGTCGCTTCGTTCGCGAGGGCGGCCGCTGGCTGTATCTGGATGCGGTCACTGACTGAGCGCGCACCCGATCGCTCGTGCGCTAGACTTCTGTCGCGTTTGGGGGGGTAGCTCAGCTGGGAGAGCGTCGCGTTCGCAATGCGAAGGTCGGGAGTTCGATCCTCCTCCTCTCCACCATCCACACATTCCAAGAGGCCCCGCGAAGTCCTCGTAAGTCTTAAAAGCCCTTGAGAATCAACGCTCCAGGGCTTTTTTCTTTTCCTTACGGTCCCACGCAGTCCCAGGAAATCCGAGATCACATTGCAGTAACTTGCGCAGTAACCGCAGGATTTCGTCGGCTCACGCGACGGAGTTACTGAATGGCAGCCAAGACACTGAGCCTCGGGACCTATGCCACCACGAGCAGCGCGGTCAGCTTCGGCCTGATGCACGCCTCGTTCGCTCCCACGTCGGCGAGCCACACCGCGTGCGGTTGCTGGTCAAGCAAAGCCGAGCCAGGGCCGTATGCGAACGGGATCTCGCCGGGCCTGAGAACACGCATCACTGTGCTGTCGGCAATCGGCGGCGCTTTCAGGCGTAGGGCTGGAACTGGTTGTTGTCGCGGCTGAGCAGTTGCATCAGCTTGGGATGGATGAAGAGCTTCTCTTTGCCGAACGGCATTTCGCGCAGCACGCCCAGGGCGGCCAGATCATGCAGGTAGCGGGATGCCGCCTGGCGCTGGGCGATGCCCTTGTCCACCAGGTTACCGATGCGGCAATACGGCTGCTCGAAGATCACGTCCACCAGTTCGCGCGTGTAGATCTTGGGCAGCCGCTCGCGCACGTGCTCGGTGGTGTGTTCGGCCAGTTTGCGGATGGCGGCGATCTTGCCGGTGGTCCACTTCGAAGTTTCGGCCACGGCCTGAAGCATGAACTGCAACCAGGGCTCCCATGCCTGGTCTCGGGTCACCCCCAGCAGCAGCCCGTAGTAGTCGGCCTTGTGCGCGATGACGTGGCGGCTCAAGTACAGGATGGGCAGATTCAGCAACTCTTCCTGGATCAGGTAGAGGATGTTGATGACGCGGCCGGTGCGCCCGTTGCCATCGGTGAAGGGGTGGATGGCTTCGAACTGGTAGTGGCCCACAGCCATGCGGATCAGCGGGTCCAGATCGGTCTGGTTGTGCAGAAAGCGCTCCCAGTTGGCCAGCATGTCGCGCAGGCGCGCTTCGCCTTCGGGCGGGGTGTAGATCACCTCACCGGTGCGGTCATTGATGAGCTGCGTGCCCGGCGTGCGCCGGATGTCCATGTCCACGCCCTTCAGCGTGCGGCACACATCCACGGCGGTCGCGGTGCACAGCGATCGGTCTTTCAGTGACTGGTAGCCGCGCTGCAAGGCAGTGCGGTAGCGCAACGCCTCCTTGGTGGCCGGGTCGGCGTTGTCTTGACCCTGCGCGGGGCTTTGGGCGTATTGGAAGAGCTGGTCGGTGGTGGTGACGATGTTCTCGATCTCCGAGCTGTCCTTGGCTTCCAGCAGCGGGATGGTGTTGATGAGCATCGCCTGGTTGGGGATCAGCTCGGCGGCTTGCTTCAACTCGGCCAGGGCGGCTCGTGCCTCGATGCAGGCCTTGAGCACGGCGCGGCTTTCCAGCTCGCGTGCGGGGGGCAACGTGGGCAACTGGTTGTGCGGCAGCTCAGGGCGCCACGGGAAATCAGTGTTCGTCATGATGCAAAAAATCTACTTTGTCGACATGTTGGCACCTTATGTCGCCGCGGACGACACGTCAACCAAGCATGTCGATGTTTTTCACTTTTATCGACATGATTTGACTTGCCCCCTTCCAGCCATACCAACCTGAAGTAACAGGTGCACGCCTGACCCTGTCAGCTCAACGCTCCCGGATCGCCTCGTCCATCACCCTGATCAGTGGGTACAAAAAGTACGACAGAACCGTTCGCTGCCCCACGACGATCTCGGCCGTGGCCGTCATGCCGGGCAGCAGCTCGGTCGGAGTCTTGGCCTGGGTGAATTCCGGCGAGTCCATCGCCACGATCACGCGGTACGACACCGGCGGCTTTGACGGGTCGTTGGCGGGCTGGGTGAACGCATCGCCACTGATCGTGACCACCTTGCCCTTGAGCACGCCGTAGCGCTGGAACGGGAACGCATCGATCTTCAAGCGCACGTCGTCCTTCAGCCGGATTTCGCCCACATCGACCGCAGCCACATCCACCTCGGCCAGCAACTTGCCGCCCAGCGGGACCAGCAGCGCAAAGATCTCGTTCGGACTCAGCACGCTGCCTGCTGCCGTCTGCCGCACCTCGAGCACCACCGCGTCTTGCGGGGCCGTCAGCGTGACCAGCTCGGACCGGCGCTGCGCCTTGAGCAACTGCTCGCCCGCTTCGCCGCTGTCGCGCGAGACCTGGGCGAGTTCCTCGCGCACCTTCTGCCGCGACTCGGCCACGAAAGCCGCGCGTTCGGCCTTGGCCATGCTGGCGTCGCGTTCGACTTCCAGTTGATTGCTCTTAGCGACGGTCAGTTCGCGCTTGGCGTCGAGCCGGCGGTCGCGTGCTTGCAGCATGCTGGCGCGTGCACCGAAGCCCTCATTGACCAACCGCTCGTACATGTCTTCGACCTCTTGCAGCGCACGCATCCGCTCGGTCAGCACCTTCTGGTCGGCCAGGGCCGATTCACGCTCCACCGCCAGCCGGGCGATGCGCTCGTCGAGCTGCTTCAATCGCGCCGCATAGGCCGCCTGCCGGTCCACCAGCACGGCGCGCTGTTCATCGACCTGCCCCAGCGCACTGTTCTTGCCGCCACGGGCCTCGCCGGCCTGCTCGCGCAGGCGCTCCACCTGAGCGCGCAGCGACAGCTCACGCACCGACAGCTGCGACAAGTCAGCCCCCGCGAAGGTGGGGTCCAGCGTGGCAATGACCTGCCCCTTGCGCACGATCTGACCGGCTTGCACAACCACCTCGCGCAGCACGCCCGACTCCAGCGGCCGCAGCACGATGTTCTGCGACGGGTTGATCAGCCGGCCGCGCGCACCCACGCGCACATCGATCTGCGCCCACCACGACCACAGCACCGCCACCACCATCAGGCCGACGATCAGGTAGATGGCCACGCTCGCCGCTCTGGCACCGGGCGGGCGCGCAGGCATGTGGCTTGACGGAAAGGATGCAGACATGGGTGTGGCGGTTCGGCTGATCAGAGGTGGCGCGTTTGCTGCTGCCACAGGTTGGCGTAGATCTCGCAGCGCGGCAGCAGCTCGGCATGCTTGCCCGCATCCACGATGCGCCCGCGCTGCATGACCACGATGGCGTCAGCCCCGGTCAATGTCGACATGCGGTGCGACACGATGATCACCGTGCGCCCCTTGGCGATTTGCGCCAGGTTGTCCAAGAAGATCGCCTCCGATTCCGGGTCGAGCGCACTCGCGGCTTCATCGAGGATCAGGATGCGGGGCTGTGGCAGCAGCGTGCGGGCAATCGCCAGGCGCTGGCGCTGACCGCCTGAAAGATTCGAGCCGCCTTCTTCGAGCACCGTGTCGTAGCCCTGCGGCAGCCGCTCGATGAACTCGTCTGCCCCCGACAACCTGGCTGCGGCCACGATGGCTTCGAGCGGCGCGCCAGGCTGCGTCATCGAGATGTTGTCGCGCACACTGCCGTGAAACAAAAAACTGTCTTGCAGCACCACACCGATCGAGCTGCGCAAATGGCGCAGGTCCATCTGCCGCAGGTCAGCCCCGTCGATGCGCACCACACCTTCTTGCACCGAGTACATGCCTTGCAGCAGCCGCGTGAGCGTGGTCTTGCCCGAGCCGCTGCGCCCGACCACGCCCACCACCTTGCCGGGCGGGATGGTGAAGGTGATGCGGTCGAGCGCCGGCGATGCGCTGCCCGGGTAGCGAAAGGTCACTTCATCGAACTCGATGCGGCCGTTCACCTCGGGCTTCAGACCGCCTTCGCGTGAGCCCTCGCGCGGCGCGTCCATGATCTGCGCAAGCAGCCGCACCGACAGCGAGGCCTCCTGGTACTCGTGGATCAAGCTGATGATCTGCACCAGCGGCGAGGTGACACGCCCGGCCAGCATCTGAAAGGCAATCAGCGCGCCGATCGACAGCTCGTGCCGGATCACCAGATGAGCGCCGATGGCGATCACGCTGACCTGCATGAGCTTCTCCAGCAGGGACACGGTCGCATTGGCGCCCGCCGACAGGCGCCCGAGGTAGAAGTTCATCTCGACTGCTTCTTC
>CANHNO010000184.1 GCA_947462065.1 Burkholderiales bacterium
CAACCGGGCGCCAGGTTTTGAAACAGCAAGGAGGGCACGTACCGTCATCGCATCTCGACCCAGGTTGTCGAGTGTGGGAAATCCGTTGAACAGATCAACAAAAACAGAACCACTCGGAAGAAGATGGACCCACTCATGTTTACTGCACGATTCCCCTGTGAGCACCAAGATCCGCCCTGGTGTTCCAGCGGCGTGCAATTGATGGAGGATCTGCAAAATATACTTTTCGGCACCGCCAGGCTTCAGCCAGGGCAACAGCACCACGTCGTCAAAATGATCAGTACCAAGCAAGTGATAGAGCTCTTCCAACTGAAATCCCCAGTGCTTCATATCCTTTAAAACAGGGCTCCAACTCTTGGCAGACTCAAGGCGAGCAGGCTCCATTTCCGGGTCCAGAGCGGCTGCTTCGAGCACATCGTTGGTCAACTGCTTTGAATCGAACAGTTCCTGCGCAAAGTTTCTTTCAAAAAAATTCTGCCGAAACTCAAGAAATGCCGTCTGATTCCCGACCCGATCACGCACTTCTTTCATTTTTTGACGATACGTAGTCGGCTCGAAGAGTGGCCCATGCGGAATGAGTCTTGCCGACATAGCATTCGCTTGTTTGAGCATACTATTAGCGCGTTGTCTGTAAAAAATCAGAGTTTGCGATGCCACGACAAACTCAAATCCTGCGGCAAAAAGTTGACAATTGAAATCCCAATCTTGATAGGCAAAAACAGTCGTTGCTTTCACATTAATGTAACGAAGTGAATCGAAAACCGACCTCCTGACGAAAAGTCGGGATATAAAAGGATGCCTAGCCGCAAAATCTGCTGCAGTTAACCATTCGCTACCGACGTAACGGGCGACGTGGTACGAATTCCCAAAGCCGGCCAAAAATTCCATAAAGACAGCAACATTTGGATTGGTGCTTTTTCGAGCGGTTTCCACCAATTCGACAATGGCGTTACGGGATACAAGATCATCCCCATCTGAAGTCCAGATGAATTGACCTTTTGCAATATCTATTCCAGCGTTACGTGCCAAGC
The DNA here is from genome assembly GCA_947462065.1 of Burkholderiales bacterium. Lineage (GTDB taxonomy): Bacteria > Pseudomonadota > Gammaproteobacteria > Burkholderiales > Burkholderiaceae_C > PBB1. The sequence goes on from CANHNO010000184.1 coordinate 1,032, forward strand.
CGAGGGAGCCGACGTCAATTTCCGTGGTCTTGATGGCAACAAACCCCTGGATGTGCGTGTTGTGAAAAACACGCAGGGTGGCTTCGTCGGCGCGGTCAAAAACCACCACCAACTCGACGGCCAACCCGGCTTTCTGGGCTTCAACTGCACAGGCTTCAAGAGACCGCAAGGTAGGACGAAGATAAATCGCCTCGCGGTGCAGGTTGAGCACCACACTGACATCTATATTTATCATTGGAAACTAAATTTAAATGGAATTTATAGCTTTATGCCACTTGATTTTATAAATATCGGCCAAGACATCGAAAAACACTGCGAGTTCGCCTGCATGAAAAACCAGGCTATCGCTGCGATTTCAACTGCTGACTTGGTTCACACGCAACGCCACTGAATACGAATAACCGGGCCGAAGTGGAGGCTATGGCGGTATTTTTTTAAATAACTTTCCGCAGCAATCTCTTCTCCAAGCGTACTGGCCTGCAAGGTGATACGGTTGTGCTCGACGACGGCAAAATTCAGGCTTAAAAACATACCGCTCGAATAGGTGCTTACCGGTTGATTAAGAAAGTCACTGAACCGGTAAAGGCTCGAATTTCGTCGAGCTGGGCGGCTGTTTTTCTCGGGTCGAACTTCGTGACACATCGCGGCAATATCGCGCGTGGCTTGCGGATCTCAAGTTTTAGGTGCGACACCGCCCAATCTGAAAGGTGTCGCCCAGATGGAAAACCACTACTGGCACGTGACGCCGGCTGACCGGATCTCGACCCAGATGCTGCTACAGGCCAAGCTCTGCAGCACCCGCGATGTCGCGCAAGCTCGGCATGAGCAGCTCGACGAGCAGCCGGGAGATCAATTGGGGCCAGGCCAGGCCGACCGCCTTGTCGAGCGACTGCCCGGCCGGCGTCGTACAGACGCGCAGTCAGCAACGCCGCCATGAGGCTGGACCGGATGGCCGCAAGGTGGGCTTTGAAATGCACTCGCCCGTGTGGCGCGCGCTGCCAGATGGACGATGCCGTCTAGGACCGCTCTGCAAAGGCCCGTCGCCCGTGTGCTTGGTCCGGCCATGAGCCTCTGGGACGATGTTGGTCATGAAGCGACAGGGCCTGGGTCTGGGTCTGGGCCAGTCGACAAAGCGAACGCTACGGCGGGAGTTTCCGAGCGAGATGGAGCGCGTGGTGCCGGTTATCAGAGCGCGGACCGGCGACAGAACGGGTCGCGGGCACCGCGGGATCGCTCGGCAAGCACCCATTCGGACCGCCATTGCCTGACACCGATCACATTGCAAGACGCTGCCAAGGCCCCCCCCAGTCCGGGCTTGCCCCTGATGGCGCCGGGCAGAGGTCTCAGCCAGTGGCCTTGCCTTGCTGGATTCCCACCCAGCCCTCGCGCAGCTCGGCCAGCAGCTTGCGGACTTCACGCAGCGCTTCCACATCGCGCCGCAAGTGGCCCTGCAACATGCGGCGCTGGCAATAGTCGTAGACGCGGCCCAGGTTCAGCGCCACGTCGCCGCCACGCTCGAAGTCCAGTGTCGCAACCAGGCCCTGTTGGAGCAGGTCGGTGGCCTGCTGCATCTGCTCCCCCAGCTGGGCGGGGTTGTTGGCGGCGACGGCTTGCTCGGCCAGCAGCAACTTGTCGTCGATGCGCTCGTAGACCAGCACCACCAGATCGATGGGTGGGCGGTCGAGCACGGCGCCGGTGTTGTTGACAGCCTGATATCGGGCGCGGCCATTTCGGGACAAGTTCAGGCTCATAGGGGTTGCCTCAGTCGTTCTTGGTCGACGCGGTCAGCGACGCCAATGCGCCAGCCAAGGCCGTGCTGGTCTGCTGCATGCTCGTCAGCATGGCGTCCAGCTTGGCGTACTGCGCGGTGTACCGGGCCTTCACGTCCAGCAGCTTGGCATTCAGTGCGGCCTTCTGGTCGTTGTAGTCCTTGATCAAGGCCTGCTTGCTGGTGTTGCTGTCGGCCAGCATGCCACCGGCCCGCTGGGCATCGGCGACGAACTGATCGAGGCTGTTGCTGCGCGTGGTCGACCCGACATGGGCACCGGTGGCGAGGATGCTGCCGAGCGTGCCGGTGAGCGCCATGTTCAGCTTGGTGCTGTCCACCTTCAGGGTGCCGTCGCTGTTGGTGGTCACGCCTGCGTCGTACAGATACACGGTGCTGCCGGCGCCGTCCTTCACACCGGCATCGATCAGGTTGCGCACGCGGCCCATGAAATTGTCGACCGTCTGATCACCGTTCAGCGGACCACGCAGCATGGCGTCCTGGTTCGAACGGGTGAGCGACTTGTACAGTGAATAGACATCGTTGTAAGCCGACACCAGCCCGCTGATCGCGCTGGCGGCGTTGGCATTGCTGCTGGTGACAGCCACCGTCGCAGTGGATGCGCTCGCCCAGTCTGCCGCACTGACCGATTGCTGCAAAGTCAAGGTCACGCCGGGCAGGATGTTGGTGAAGGTGTTGCTGGAGCGGGTGTAGTCGATGCCATTGACGCGGATCGCCGCATCCGAGGCCGCCTGTGGCGTGCTGACCGTGCTGCCGGTCAGCACGGTGGCGGTGCCACCCGTGGGTGTGAAATCGGTGCCGAAGGCCTGGGCCGCGCCAACAGACTTGCTGGTCAGCAGCAGCGCGTAGCTGCTGTCGGTCTGCTGGACGACAGAAGCAGTGACGCCGGCGCTGCTGGCGGTCACCAGCGCAGCCAAGTCTGTCAGCGTCGTGGCGCTGGTCACGTCCACCCCCACCACGGCGCCGGTGGCGGAGTTGGTCAGGTTGAAGCTGCCGGCAGTATCAGAAACCAGCGCGGTGGCCGAGGTGAAACCGCTGAGCAGCGTCTGTTGAGGCAAGGCGCTTTGCTTCACCTGCACCGCCAGCGAGCCCGCCGACGCGCCGCTGGTGGCCGCCACGCTCAACAGGTTGCTGTTGCTGTTGGTGGTGCCGAGCGTATTGAATTGCGTCGAGTCGGCCAGCTTGTCCAGCGCGGTCTGCAGCGCACTGACCTTGGACATGAAACTGCCCATCGCCGACACCTTGGTGTTCACGGCGCTGATCTTGGCGTCCAGCTTTGTCAGTGGCTGGCTTTCCACCTGCATCAGACCCGACACGATGGAGGCGACGTCCAGCACGCTGGTGGCGGTGGCGGCGTTGGCAGAACCTACAGCCATGGTGAGGCCTCTTCGATGTTCAAGGATGGGCGAACAGAGCCCATCACGCGCGCTGGTTGACGAGTACGCTCTGCATGTAGTCGACGGCTGCGGCCACGCGCAGGGTTTCCTCGGCCGGCAACTGGCGGATGAGCTCGCCGCTTTCCGGATTCATCACCCGCAGCACGCTCTGGCCGGTGCTCGAGTCGACGCTGAAGTCCAGCGACCGGCCCACCGATTTCACAAACGATTCAATGTGCTTGGCTGCCTGCGCCACCGCCTCGCGCGAGGGCTGAGCGACCTCCTCGGCAGAAACCGTCCTCTCCGCCGGCGGCCGCTCGCTGACCGCCCGCGTCGGCACAGCCGATGTGGCGATACCAGGCGCGGGGCGGTCCAGCGTGGACAAAGTGGACAGAACAGCAGAGGAAGCTTGGTTGGGATTGACTGCTGACATGGTGCTTGGCTCCGTTCGAATGAAGAATGGCCGGCCGCTGCGCGGCCGGCCCTCAGTGGCTCAGTTCATCCTGATCACTTCAGCAGCGACAGCACCGAGCTGGGCATCTGGTTGGCTTGCGACAGCATCGCCGTGGCGGCCTGCGACAACACCTGGGTCTTCGACAGCGTGGCAGTTTCGGCCGCGTAGTCGGTGTCGGTGATGCGGCTTCTGGACGCGGTCAACGCTTGCGTCTGTGCTTGCAGGTTGGCGATGTTGTGGTCCAGGCGGCTGTTCATGGCGCCCAGGCTGGAACGATAGCCCGCGACGGTGTCGATGGCCGTGTCGACGGCCGTGCCCAGAGCGGCCAACTTGGTCGAACTG
>CANHNO010000185.1 GCA_947462065.1 Burkholderiales bacterium
AGCCTCGTATCAGACGAGGCTTTTTTTCGAGCGCGCCCGGGTGGTGAAACTGGTAGACACCGCAGACTTAAAATCTGCTGCTTAGCGTCAAGCGGCGTACCGGTTCGATTCCGGTCCCGGGCACCATCACAGTCCTGCCGATCGCCTCGCGTCGGCAGGGCTCAGTCGGCACCCTAAAATGTGCAGCTTTCCGGTCATCTTGACCACGGGGGCACAGGGTATGAAGGTGTTGGTGGCAGTCAAGCGCGTCGTTGACTACAACGTCAAAGTACGGGTCAAGTCGGACGGCAGTGGAGTCGATCTGGCCAACGTCAAGATGAGCATGAATCCCTTCGATGAGATTGCCATCGAAGAAGCGGTCAGGCTTCGCGAGAAGGGTCTGGTTACAGAGATCGTCGCGGTCTCATGCGGCGCATTGGCCTGTCAGGAAACGCTCCGTACCGCGATGGCTATTGGCGCTGATCGCGCCATACTGGTGGAAACCGATGTCGAATTGCAACCGCTGGCGGTGGCCAAGTTGCTGAGTGCATTGGTGGACCGCGAGCAGCCGGGGCTCGTCATCCTGGGCAAGCAGGCGATCGATGACGACTGCAACCAAACCGGGCAGATGCTCGCCGCACTCGGTGGGCTTCCGCAGGCCACGTTTGCGTCCAGGGTCGAGGTGGCCGACGGCTATGCGCTGGTGACCCGCGAGGTCGATGGCGGTCTGGAAACGTTGAAGCTGGCACTTCCGGCTGTCATCACCACAGACCTGCGCCTCAATGAGCCGCGCTACGTGACGCTGCCCAACATCATGAAAGCGAAGAAGAAGCCGCTGGAAGTCGTCAAGCCTGGCGATCTTGGCGTCGATGTGACTCCGCGCATCAAGACGCTGAATGTCACGGAACCGCCGAAGCGCAGCGGGGGGATTAAGGTGCCCGATGTCGCCACTCTGGTATCCAAACTGAAGAATGAAGCGAAGGTGATCTGAGATGACGACACTGGTAATCGCCGAGCACGACAACGCGTCGCTTAAAGGCGCCACGCTCAACACCGTGGCCGCTGCGCTGAAGATTGGTGGCGAGGTGCATGTGCTGGTCGCGGGTCTTGAAGCAGCGGCCTCTGCCCAAGCGGCTGCTGCGATTCCCGGCGTGAGCAAGGTGCTGCACGCCGAGGCCCCCAGTTTTCAGCACGGTCTGGCCGAGGCTGTTGCGACGCAGGTGTTGGCCGTTGTGGCTGCGGCCAGTGGTGCGTATTCGCACGTGCTGTTTGCCGCCACTGCGTCGGGTAAGAACATCGCGCCGCGCGTCGCTGCCTGCCTTGATGTGGCTCAGATCTCTGACATCACCCAGGTCGTGTCGGCAGATATCTTCGAGCGCCCGATCTATGCTGGCAACGCGATTGCCACCGTGCAGAGCTCGGACGGGGTCAAGGTGATCACGGTGCGCGCGACCGGCTTTGACCCCGTTGGAGGCAGCGGCGGATCTGCGCCCATCGAATTGATCGCAACTGCGGTGGATGCTGGCAAGTCGAGCTTCTTGGGCAGCGAAATCGCCTGCAATGACCGGCCCGAACTTACTGCTGCGAAGATCATCGTCAGCGGTGGTCGCGCGCTTGGCAGCGTCGAGAAATTCAACGAAGTGCTGACGCCGCTGGCCGACAAACTCGGCGCCGCGCTGGGTGCCAGCCGTGCAGCAGTCGATGCAGGCTATGCGCCCAACGACTGGCAGGTCGGGCAGACCGGCAAGATCGTCGCGCCGCAGTTGTACGTGGCGGTCGGCATCAGTGGTGCGATCCAGCATCTGGCTGGCATGAAGGACAGCAAAGTCATCGTGGCGATCAACAAGGACGGTGAGGCGCCCATCTTCAGCGTGGCCGATTACGGGCTCGAAGCGGACCTCTTTACCGCCGTGCCCGAACTGGTTTCAGCCCTGTAGCCCGACCAGACGATGAGCTATGCCGCCCCGGTCAAGGACATGCTCTTTTGCATGAAAGAGCTGGCCGGACTGGAGGCACTCAGCCGACTTCCATGCTTCGAGGACGCGGGACTGGACACTGCCGAAGCGGTGCTCACCGAAGCGGGGCGCTTCTGCGCAGAAGTGGTCGAACCGCTGAACGCCGATAGCGACCGGCATCCACCCGTTTGGCACAACGGAGACGTCACTACTTCCGCCGGATTCAAGGAAGCCTTCAGCCAGTTCACCGCGGGCGGTTGGCAAGGATTGCAGCACGCGGTCGAGTTCGGTGGACAGGGGCTTCCGAAGACGATCGGTGCGGCTTGCGCCGAGATGTTGAATAGCGCCAGCGTCAGCTTTGCGCTGTGTCCGCTTCTGACCGATGGTGCGATCGAAGCGCTTCTCACGGCCGGCAGCGCCGATCAACAACGTTTCTTCCTGCCGAAGATGATCGACGGCACTTGGACCGGCACAATGAACCTGACCGAGCCGCAAGCTGGCTCTGATCTGGCGATGGTACGCACTCGTGCGGTGCCTCAAGGCGACGGGACCTACCGCATCAGCGGCCAGAAGATCTACATCACCTACGGTGAGCATGATATGGCCGAGAACATCGTCCACCTCGTGCTGGCGCGCACGCCCGACGCACCGCCTGGCGTCAAGGGCATCAGCCTGTTCCTGTGCCCCAAGGTCCTGGTCAATGCCGATGGCTCGCTGGGTGAGCGCAACGATGTCTACTGCGCATCGATCGAGCACAAGCTGGGCATCAAGGCCAGCCCGACGGCCGTGCTGGTGTTCGGTGACGACAAAGGCGCAGTCGGTCCTGGCGCCGTGGCTCAGCTGATCGGCGAGGAGAACCGCGGCCTCGAGTACATGTTCGTGATGATGAACGCGGCGCGTTTTTCAGTTGGTGTTCAGGGCATTGGCGTTGCTGAGCGTGCCTATCAGCGTGCTGTGGCCTATGCCCGTGACCGCGTGCAGAGTCGGCCCGTTGATGCCTCGCTGCCAGCCGGCACGGCCATCATTCACCACCCTGATGTCAAGCGCATGCTGATGAGAATGCGCGCGCACGTCGAGGGTTGTCGTGCGCTGGCCACCGTTTCAGCGGCCGCGTTTGATACGGCACATCATCATCCCGACGCGGAAGTGCGCCGAGCCAGCCAAGCCTTCCACGAGTTTACCGTGCCGCTTGTCAAGGGCTATGGCACCGAAATGAGCATCGAAGTCACCAGCGTCGGAGTTCAAGTCCATGGCGGCATGGGCTACATCGAGGAGACGGGTGCCGCGCAGCATTTCCGAGACGCTCGCATCCTGACCATCTATGAGGGCACCACCGCGATCCAGGCCAATGATCTCGTCGGCCGCAAGACGTCGCGCGATGGTGGTGAACTGGCTCGCTCCATCGCGCAGCAGATCGAGGTCACCGAGGCCGCACTGGCCACGCGCAGCAGCGTGGCCGCGAAGGCCGTGCATCGGTGGCTACGGGTCTCCCGCCAAGCGTTCACCGATGTGATCGACTTCATCGTCGCGCATGCGCGGCTGCGGCCGACTGCGGCATATGCAGGCTCAGTGCCCTACCTGATGCTGGCAGGGCAGTTGCTGGCTGGCTGGCAATTGGCGCGCGCCCTGGTGATCGCTGAGGAGCAGCTCGCAGGCGGAAGAGGCGATCCCGCCTTTCTGAAGGCCAAGGTCGCGACCGCCCATTTCTATGCCGAGCACATCCTGAGCACGCTGCCGGGCTTGCGAGACGCGATCATCGATGGCGCTGACAGCGTGGGCGGCATGTCAGTCGAGTCGTTTTGAACGCCCCCCGATTTCCGTTCCCTGAGGTTCTCAGAAGTCTGCCGCTGCCCATCTTCGGCGCGCCGCTGTTCATCATCAGCCAGCCGCAACTGGTGATTGCGCAGTGCAAGGCAGGGATCGTCGGCTCGATGCCGGCATTGAATGCTCGCCCTGCGGCTCAGCTCGACGAATGGCTGGCCGAGATCACCGAGGCTCTGGCCGCGCACAGCGCAGAGAATCCAAATCAGCCAGCGGCCCCGTTCGCGATCAATCAGATCGTCCACAAAAGCAACGACCGCCTCGAGCATGACATGTCGCTGTGCGTTAAGCATCGGGTACCGATCATCATCACCTCGCTCGGCGCGCGTCCCGAGATCAACGACGCAGCCCACGGCTATGGCGGTGTGGTCCTGCACGACGTCATCAACAACGGCTTTGCTCACAAGGCGATCGAGAAGGGCGCCGATGGGCTGATCGCTGTGGCAGCTGGCGCGGGTGGTCACGCCGGGGTGAAAAGCCCGTTCGCACTGGTCGCGGAGATCCGCGAGTGGTTTGACGGTCCGCTGGCGCTGAGCGGGGCCATTGCGACTGGGGATGCGGTGCTGGCAGCGCAGGCGATGGGCGCTGACTTCGCCTACATCGGCTCTGCATTCATCGCCACCTTTGAGGCGCTCGCGTCCGACGCTTACAAGCAGATGATCGTCGACAGTTCCAGCGACGACATCGTCTACAGCAACCTCTTCACCGGGGTGCATGGCAACTATCTCAAGGGCTCGATCCAGAGCGCCGGACTTGACCCCGATGCATTGCCGACAGGCGACGCCCGCGCGATGAACTTCGGCGGTGAATCCATCAAGGCCTGGAAAGACATCTGGGGTAGCGGACAGGGTATTGGTGCCGTGCGGGAGGTGGTCCCTGCACAGGTCTTGGTTGCGCGTTTGGCGGCCGAGTACGAGCAGGCATTGATCCGCTTGACAGCCCGTTGACACGGCGAAAGAAGGCCCGTGAACACGTTGCATTTGCCGGCCATCTCTATTGGGGGCGCGGTGGTACAGTCGCGTCCGTGACTTGAAAGGTCCTTCCCGTCCCCTACGCTGATTTGCAGCTTAGTCGGGTCGCTTGTCCGCCCACCGGTGCAGCCGGGTCGCGGAAGGTTTTTAAACCCACTATCGCGCTGGAAACCAGCGCATGAGGTGAGCGAAATGATGCAGGA
>CANHNO010000186.1 GCA_947462065.1 Burkholderiales bacterium
AGCAACAAGCGCCTTTGCAACCTGTACAGCAAACCGTTCTTCCCCATAGTCACGAATCACCTCCGCAATGTGGCGCTCGTCGGCGCGGGCCAGAAAGTCCGCGGCGCTTTCGCCCCGGGTCGTGTCCATCCGCATGTCCAGCGGGCCGTCGAAGCGAAAGCTGAAACCGCGTTCGGGCGTGTCGATTTGTGGCGATGAAACGCCCAGGTCCAGCAGCAGGCCATCGATGCGCGTGACCCCGGCCGCAGCCAAGGTAGGCACGAGCTGGCCGAAGCTGGTGTGGTGGATCGAGAAGCGCGGGTCGGCCAGTTCAGGATCGGCAGCGGCGGCCGCGACCGCCTGCGGGTCACGGTCGATGGCGATCACGCGGGCACGTTCGCCAAGGCGCTGCAACAGGGCCCGTGTATGGCCGCCGCGCCCAAAGGTGCCGTCAACGTAGGTGCCGTTCAGCACCCCATCGGCCTCGTCGGACACATCACCCAGCAAGGCATCGACGGCCTCGCCCAGCAAGACGGTGATGTGCGCGGCGGCGAGCACGGGAGCGTTCATCGACACCCCGTTCAGAAGGTGAAGCCCTTGAGCGAGTCCGGCATTTCGCCTTGGACCACCTCAGCCTCGTGGGCGGCATGCTGCGCGGCATCCCACAGCTCCAGGTGGTTGCCCATGCCGATCAGCATCACCTCGCGGTCCAGGCCGGCCGACTTGCGCAGTTCTGGCGCGATCAGCATGCGCGACGAGGCATCGATCTCGACATCCATTGCGTTGCCGAGGAACACCCGCTTCCAGCGCACGGCTTCCATCGGCAATGCATTGATCCGGTCGCGGAACGCTTCCCAGGTCGGGCGGGGGAACACCATGAGCGGACCGTCAGGGTGCTTGGTGATGGTGAGCTGGGTCAGCCCCATCTCCCGCAACACGGTGAGGTGGCGTGCGGGCATGGTCAACCGGCCCTTGGTATCCAAGGTCAGCGACGCGGGTCCCTGAAACACCAGATTTGCCACAAAAACCCAGAAAAATGCACCAACTTCCACTTTAGCGCATCGGATCCGCCTGGGTCAACGCGGATACAAAATAAATCCAATCAAATCAATGACTTAGCCGATGTTTCAAAACGTCGAGACGAAAACTACTTCAAAAACAAGCAGTTGAAGATGTCTTTGAAAGTGATGCGTGAGAAATCACGCTCCGCGACCTTCGCGGCGGCGCCGAAGGCTTCGAATCAGCGCGGTGATACGCCGATCAGCCACACGTGCAGCACACCGAGGAAGGCTGCATATAAACCCAGTCCTGCCACGACCGCGATCGCGTCGTTGAAGCGGCTGGGTGGTGCGGTGGTGGCACGACCCGCGGCCGGCGCGATCGGACGCCGCTTGAGCGAAATGCGGTCGGCAACCGCCCAGGCGAGGAATGCGCCAAAGAGCAGCGTCGAGGCCAAGGTGCCATTGACCAGCAGATGGGACAGCGCCCACAGCTTGGCGGCGACCAGCATGGGGTGCTTGGTCACGGCAGAGATGCGGCCGGGGAGCTTGGAGGCGAGCAGCAGGGGGAACACCGGCAGCATCAGTGTCCAGGCGATGTGGCGCAGGAATGCCGGCGGCTCATAGAGCACGACCGGGGCGGCGCGGGCGATGCCATAGCCGTGCACGATCAGCGCGAAACCAATCAGCGACAGCAGCGCATAGCCACCCTTCCACACCGCCTCACCGCGCGCGGCGAACTGGGCGTTGCGCCATGCGGGCGCGAAGATCGAGGTGGAGTGCACGCCCAGAAAGATCAACAGACCCGCCACCAGCATCGACATGGCTCACTCCTGCGCAAAGGGCGCAGTGTAGAAGCCCGTCAAAACCTGGCCCTGGGCTCAGGCGATCCGGGCGAGCGCGCACTCCTTCTGCGACAGTGCCTTGAGACGCCCACGCGGGGCCGTCACCTGGGCCATCGACTGACCAGCGAGCCAGACCTGAACTGCGTCCGCCGCCATGGGACGGCTGAACAGATAGCCCTGCAACTCGTCGCAGCCGGCTTCGCGCAACCATTCGGCCTCTTGAGCCCGTTCAACACCTTCAGCGACGACCCGCAGCCCGAGCGTGTGACCGAGCCCGATGATGGCCTTGGTGATCGCCCAGTCGGTCGGGTCTTCGAGGCTGTCGCGCACAAAGCTTTGGTCGATCTTCAGCTTGTCGATCGGGAACTGGTGCAGGTAGTTGAGGCTGGAATAGCCAGTACCGAAGTCGTCGATCGACAGCGAGACGCCAATATCCTTGAGCTTTTCCAGACTGTCCACCGTGAAGATCGCGTTCTCCATCAGGAAGGTTTCGGTCAGCTCCAGTTCGAACATAGACGGATCGATGTGGTGCTCGGCCATCATCTCGCGCAGCTGGGTCGGCAAGCTCGGGTCGCGCAGCTGGATGACGGACACGTTGACCGAGATCGGGATGCTGCCCAGACCGGCATCGCGCCAGGCGGCGTGCTGGCGGCAAGCCTCGCCGAAGATCCAGGCACCGATCGGCACGATCTGCCCAGTCTCTTCCGCAATGGGAATGAAGATGGCGGGCGACATCAGACCGTGGCCGGGACGCTGCCAGCGGACCAAGGCTTCCATGCCGCTGATGAGCCCGCTAGCCGCTTCGATCCGCGGCTGGTAATGCAGCAGCAATTCGCCCCGCGCCACCGCCTCGCGCAGGTCGTTCTCTATGGCAAGTCGCTCCTGCGCCTGGGCATGGAATTGAGGGGTGAAGAACAGCGCATGGTCGCGGCCACCCGACTTGGCCTGGTACATCGCGGCATCGGCGTGTCGCATCAGGTGGTCGATGTCGCGGCCATCCTGAGGGTAGACCGCCATGCCGGCACTGCACGACACATGCAACTGCACACCCTCGACCACATGCGGCTCACGCACCAGCGGCAGCATCCGCTCATCAACGATGCTGGCGATCTCCTCGACACTGCCCACGCCGTTGAGCACGACGACGAATTCGTCTCCGCCGAGGCGGCTGACGGTATCGCCCGCGCGCACCGCCGCCAGCAGCCGCTTGGAGACCGAGCGCAACAGCGCGTCGCCCACATGGTGGCCCATCGAGTCGTTGATGTTCTTGAAACGGTCAAGGTCGATGAACACCACGCCGACGTGCTCACCAGTGCGCCCGGCCTGATCAACGGCCATGCGCAGGCGCTCCAGGCACAGCGAGCGGTTCGGCAGATCGGTCAGCACATCGTGGTGCGCCAGATGATGGATACGCTCTTGGCTGACCTTGTGCTCGGTGATGTCGGCGCCCGCAGCCACGAAGTGTGTGATGCGCCCATCGCTGTCGCGCACTGCATTGGCAATCAGCCAGGTCGGGTAGACCTCGCCGGTCTTGCGCTTGAGCCAGACCTCACCCTGCCACATTCCGCGGATGATGGTCGACTGCCACAGCGTCTCGAAGAAGTCTTCATCGTGCCGTGACGAATAAAGGAAGCCCGGCGTCTGGCCAGCGACCTCTTCGATTCCCCAGCCCGAATCACGGCTGAACGCCGTGTTGGCGGTCAGGATGCGGCGCTCGACGTCAAAAATGATGATGCTCTCGGACGATGCCTCGAAGACCTTGGCCCAGAGCTTCAGCCGCTGTTCGAGCAGCTTGATCTGATTGATCGGCGTGAACACCGTCAGCAGCGCCGGCTGGCCTTGGTAAGAAAGACGTCGCGCCGACAGCAATGCCCACGGACCTCGCGATGCGCCGGGCCGCTTGTCGCCTGACAGCCACTGCACCTCAAAGCCGTCAACGGCTTCCTGGTCGCTGAGCCGGGAGAAGAAGCGCGTGCGGGCCTGCGGTTCGAGGCGCTGGCTCCACGGGTCGGTCTTGGCATCCTGCAACCACGGCTGCGCCGGCTGGTTGGCGTGCAGCACGCGATGCTCGGGGATCGAGGTGACGATCAAGGGCATCGGGAACGATTCGAGCAGCGCGCGCTGCGCCTCCTCGGCGCGGGCCGAGGAGGCGAGCTCTTCACGATCGGCGCGGTCGCGGTCCAGATCACCCAGCATGCCGTTGAAAGCCTCCACCAACTGGCCGATCTCGTCACGGCTTTCGTGGGAGGCCCGCAGGGTGTAATCGCCGCTGGCACTGACCTGCCCCGCAACGCCAGCCAGCCGCTGCAGCGGCAAGGCGATCTGCCGAGCCACGAAGTAGACGATGCTGAGAATCAGCAGCAGCAGGCCCGCCGCCGTGCCGAGGTGGATCCACATGCGGGTAAACAGGCCGTCGACACGCACCTGGATGACACCATCAAGGCCCACGGCAGCGGCTTGCCAGGTCTCGTGCAGGACAGCGCGCGACTCAGCATGCCGCTGAGAGATCAGTGCTCGCGCGGTGTTGACGTCGGTGGCATCGAGTTGGGTCTGCACAGCGCGAAAGGCCTGGATCGCATCGAGCAGCTTCTGTCGCGTCGGAACAATCGCGGCACTCAGCACCGGCGTGCCGGCCGCGAGCGCTTCAGAATAGTCGGACATCGTGCCAGACAGGGCGGCATCCAGGCGGCCCTCCAGGATCAGCAACTCGGTCTGCAACCGGTTGCGCTGATCAGGACTGGCCTGCTTCAGTTCGACAGCCTTGTAGGCGTTCAGCGCCAGCACATCCTGCAGCTCGGCCAGGCGCAGCAGCACGATCGACATCGTGTAGTAGCTGTCGAGGTCGGGGTCAAGGATCAGGTTCGACTGGTTGCCGATGCGGCTCAAGAGTTCGCGGCCCGCGGCCATGGTGGCGGCCAGGTCGCCAGCGTCAAAGGTTGGCTTGTTCATGGCCACTTGCAGGGCCCCGATGAACGCTGCACTGACATCGGCAGATTTCATGCCTTCACCATGGGCAGTCTCGGCCGCCTGCAGCGCAGTGATCCGCGGCTCCCA
>CANHNO010000187.1 GCA_947462065.1 Burkholderiales bacterium
GAGGTCGCAGGACTGAACAGAACTGTTGTATTGACCATTCCCAAGTCGGGTACCTATCTGATCGGCGCCTACCTGAAGAAGATAGGATTGATCGATACGGGAGTCCACCTGGACGATGTTGGTTTTACCGACTATCGGAACCGATCGATTCAAGAAATGGTTGAAAGCTACCGTGATTTTCGAAGGATATACCCGCTCGATCGGGCAGCAAAATTGCTAAGAAATGGGCAATACGCTGTGGGTCATATCGGGTTCAACGAAAAAACCATGCGTGATCTTTCCGAAATGAATCTCATTTTCGTATCTCGAGAACTGAGGTCGGCATTGATTTCGATGATGCGTTGGTTATCCCGTCCCGGGAGGGGCGAGGCGTCGGAATGGAAGGATATTGAAGACGACCGGCGTAGATTAATTGAATTCATGTCGGAGTGTGGGGAAAATCTCCTCTCGTGGTACGCCAGAATTGTCGGTTGGAGGGATTTTAGAGGCGTTTTTTCGGTGCAGTTCGAGCACCTGCTCACAGCAGATCTCCGCGCTGAAGTGGCATTTGAAATTGCCGGAAGATGTGGATTACACATTTCAAAAGACGCTGCATGCGAGGCCATTGATGGTGTCATAAATCAGCCCACCAAAACGTGGTCTGGTATGAATTCGAAAATAGAGGACTATTGGTCGGAGGGCGCTGAGGATATCTTTTTGTCAATTGGCGGATCTGAGCTTAACAAGCGCCTGGGATATGCCCAATGATAATTTCCAGGACACCTTTTCGTATTTCTTTTTTTGGCGGTGGAACAGATTATCCGCCGTGGTTCAAGCAGCATGGCGGCGCCGTGTTGTCTACGTCTTTCGATAAATACTGTTACATCACCTGCCGCGAACTACCCCCGTTCTTCGAGCACAAGTATCGAATTGCCTATTCCAAGGTCGAGAACGCCAAAGACATCAGCGATATCGAGCATCCGGCGGTGCGCGCGGTATTGGCGGAAATGGGGCTGCCGCAAGGTCTGGAAGTGCACGCCGACGCAGACCTTCCGGCACGGTCGGGGCTGGGCTCCAGTTCTTCCTTCGTGGTGGGTCTTCTGCATTCATTGACCGCGCTGCAGGGCACGCGGGTCACCAAGGAGTGGTTGACGCAGGAGGCGATTCGAATCGAGCAGGAGGTGCTGAAAGAAAACGTTGGTTCCCAGGACCAGGCCGCCGCGGCTCACGGGGGATTCAATGTCATTCACTTTCAGCAGGATGGCGTCCTGAGGGTGGACCCATTGGTGCTGCCGGCATCCCGCAGGCAGGAACTCAATGATCACCTCATGCTGTTCTTCACCGGGTTCTCTCGTTTCTCGTCTGACATTGCCAAAGCGCAAGTGGCGAACATCGAGAAGAACAGCGAGTCTCTGCATCGCATACGGGCCATGGTGGACGAGGGGGTGTCGATACTCTGCGAGGACGGCGATATCCGCGAGTTCGGGCATTTGCTCCATTCCGCCTGGGTTTACAAGCGCGGCATGTCCGACCAGGTATCGAATGCCGGCATTGATGCCCTGTACGAGAAGGCTCTTCGGGCGGGTGCGATCGGCGGCAAGCTGTTGGGCGCCGGTGGAGGCGGCTTCATGCTCTTGTTCGTGGCGCCAGAGCAGCAGGCCGCTGTGCGGGAGGCTCTCAGAGACCTGATCCACGTGCCGTTCAAGTTCGAGAACTCTGGAAGCCAAGTGATCTATTACCAGCCGTGATGTCCAGAAGAATCAAACGCGAAGTTTCTTTGCCATCGGTACCCGACCGAAAGCAATCGGCATGACGCCGGTCTTCAAAAGTGATCGTTGGCTCTACGTTGGCGCATTTGTGCCGATAGCCAACGCACGTCACGCGGGCGGGCAGGTGGCGTACGACAACCTTCGCCATCTTCGAAGTCGATATGACGTGGTCGACGCCGTGGTCTGCACCACGGAGCCTGAATCGGTAGCGCCTGCGCCGCCCGATGTGCGTGTGTTTCGCCACCACGGTAGCGATCTCGGCTCATATCTGCTTCGTGCCTCGTGGTCGCTCACCCTTCAGCAGATGCTGACCGCCGCCGTGTTGCATACGCGCTTGCAGAGGGCTTGCCAAAGCACTCTGGAAGCATTGATGCGTGAGCACGAATACGCTGGCCTTTTCGTCGATTTCACACAAGCCGCGCTGCTCGTGCAGCGGGCCGCTGAGGCAAGCGATTGCTTTGCCCCGGTGACGCTGTGCATCCACGACGTTTTCGCACAACGGCTGCTGCGAAGCCACCAGTGGCTCGAGCGCCAGCTCACGGGAGCCGTGATGCGCGAGGAGCTCAGGCTGCTGTCGTCGGTAGAGCATGTCTTGACGCTGAGTGAGAAAGATAGTCAGCTTGCACAGACTCTGTATGCCTTATCAAGCGTCCGCGTCAAGAATTTCGTCCCGCCGGATTGGCATGCCCGCGTGCATCGCGACCAGATCGACCCGACGGCTTTGCTCTTCTTCGCGAATTTCGAGCGCCCTGAAAACCGTGAAGCTGCTCAATGGTTTGTCCGCGAGGTGCTGCCCGAGATCCAGCAGACGCTGCCCAGCGTCAAGCTGATGCTGGTGGGAAACGCCAGCGAAAGACTCTCGGCGGAATTGGCTCGCGCCGCGGTTCACGGCACGGGCTATGTCGAGGATCCATCCCCCTACTTCAGCTGTTGTCGGCTGGCGGTCGCTCCGCTGCTGGCCGGCGCCGGTGTCAAGTTCAAGGTACTTGAGGCCCTGTCCGCTGGCGTCCCGGTGGTCGGAACGCCTGTTGCGCTGGAGGGCATCCGGCCGCAGAACGGCCTGACCTGCTCCCAGCCGGAGACATTCGCGCGCGCGGTGCTAGCCCTGCTCGCGGCACCAGCGCTGCAGCATTGAGTGTCTGCGGAGACGCGGCCATGCAACAGGACAAGCAGGCAACTTACACGCTCTCTGTCGTGAGCCACGGGCAGGTTGCCCTGGTGCGCTTGCTGCTGTCTGATCTTGAGCGCCTGAGGCCCGCCGATTTCGAGGTGTTGCTGACGCTGAACGTCCCGGAAGACGAGAGCAGTCTGGTGTCGAGCGGGTTTCCGCTGCGTGTGATCCGGAACACGCGTCCCAAGGGGTTTGGTGCGAATCACAACGCCGCTTTTGCCGCGTCTCGCGGGGCCTACTTCGTGGTCATCAACCCTGATATACGCCTGCCTAACCTTGCCCTCGACGGGCTGCGCCAGGTCGTCGATCTGGATCGCACCGGTGCCTGTGCGCCGCTAGTTTTCAACAGCAGTGGCCACCTTGAAGACAGCACCAGGCGCTTTCCTACAGTGCTCCGCCTGCTGCGCCGAGTCGTTCTTCGTGACCGGGCCCTCGACTACGAGTGGCAAGGCAGGTCGCAGGCGGTGGACTGGGTGGCTGGCATGTTCGTGATGTTCCGTCGCGAGGCCTTCGCTCAGGTTCAGGGCTTCGACGACCAACGATTCTTCATGTATTTCGAGGATGTGGACATCTGTCGGCGTCTGAAGGGGCTGGGGTGGGACGTGCGCGTTCAACCCGCTGTCCGGGTGGTCCACGATGCCCAGCGCGCGAGCGCCCGCCAGTTGAAGCACCTGTGGTGGCACCTGACGAGTGCCGCGCGCTACCTGACGGGTCTCTAGCATGCGACGACCCGACTTGCGCAGGGTGGCGCCCGCAAGGGCCGTGTTCAGGCCACCGGGTGCACAACTTTACGCAGCAAGCGGCATACGGCGTCGACTGACTCCTGCACGCTGGATGTGCTGCCATCGACGATGACGTCGGGGGTCTGCGGTCGCTCGTAGGCGCTGTCGATGCCCGTCATGTTCTGTAGTAAGCCGCCTCGGGCCTTTCTGTACAGCCCCTTGGGGTCGCGCGCCTCGCAGATGGCAAGCGGCGTGTCGACGAACACTTCGCAAAAACGGTCGGCGCCGATCAGATCCTTGGCAAGTTCACGCTCGCGCTTGAAGGGCGAAATGAAGGCGGTGATCACGATGATGCCCGCGTCCATCATGAGTCTGGCGACTTCGGCTACGCGCCGGATGTTTTCAATGCGCCCCTCGTCGGTGAAGGGCAGATCCTTGTTGAGGCCCTGCCGAATGTTGTCCCCGTCGAGGACGAAGGTGCGGCTGCCGTGCCGGTACAACGCGACCTCCAACGCATTGGCGATCGTGGACTTGCCGGCGCCCGACAGACCAGTCAACCAGATCACCTGACCTGGGTGTCCTGCCAGGCGCTCGCGGTCGCTGCGGTCAATCGAAAACTTTCGGGGATGAAGGTTCTGCATACGGCAAAGGGGCTGAAGGCAGCGTCTTGGTGCGCACAGGCGAGAGTGCATGGGCCTGCGCCCGGGAGACACCTGTCACCGCACCATAGTCTCGCTCAATGTGAATCATTTTTTCAATTCATAAACAGCATCACTGGGCCCACATATGATCGCCTTCCCCGCCTCGCGGCTCAACCTTACTGGAGACTTTTCATGTCACTCATCAACACTCAAATTCAGCCGTTCGCGGCCCAGGCCTACCAAAACGGCAAGTTCATCGAAGTCACCGAGCAGAGCCTGAAGGGCAAGTGGTCCGTGATCATCTTCATGCCGGCGGCGTTCACCTTCAACTGCCCGACCGAAGTGGAAGACGCTGCCGACAACTACGCCGAGTTCCAGAAGCTCGGCACCGAGGTCTACATCGTCACCACCGACACGCACTTCTCGCACAAGGTCTGGCACGAGACCTCGCCAGCCGTTGGCAAGGCCAAGTTCCCGCTGGTCGGCGACCCGACCCACAAGCTGACCCGCGCCTTCGACGTGCACATCGATGCGGACGGCCTGGCCTACCGCGGCACCTTCGTGATCAACCCCGACGGCATC
>CANHNO010000188.1 GCA_947462065.1 Burkholderiales bacterium
CGCTGCGCGAAGAGCCGGGCGCCGGCATCGAGGGCGAGGACGCGCAGGGCCGTCTCTGGCGCCTTGGCAGTGAGCGCTGGGTGGCAGGAGCCGCAGCGGCGCCAGCCGATGCCGGCGCCGAAGGCGAGCTGGGTCTGTGCACCTGGTTCGGTCTGCAGGGCCGGCCCATGCTCCGCTTGCGGTTCGATGAAGCCCTGCGCCCGGGCGTCGCTGCCGCGCTGGTGGCGCTGCAAGCCGACGGCGTGCGAATCACGTTGCTGTCGGGCGATGCGCAGCACCGGGTGCAGCGGATGGCCGCCGCCCTGGGTCTGGATTCAGCGATTGGTGGCGCGACCCCTGAAGACAAGCTGGTGGCGTTGCGCGCCGCACAGGCAGCCGGTGAGACGGTGGCGATGCTTGGCGACGGCATCAACGACGCGCCGGTGCTGGCTCAGGCGGATGTGTCCTTGGCGATGGGCGCTGGCGCGCTGCTGGCACGCGGCCAGGCCGATGCGGTGCTGCTGGCCAACCGCATTGGTGACGTGATGGTGCTGCGGCGCCTGTCGCGCCGCTGCCTGAAGGTGATCCGCCAGAACATCGCCTGGGCCGCCACCTACAACGCAGTGTGCGTGCCGCTGGCGCTGACAGGATGGCTGCCACCGTGGGCGGCCGGCCTGGGCATGGCGACGAGCTCGCTGTTGGTCGTCGGTAATGCGCTGCGGCTGCGCCGGGTGGACTGAGCCCGATGGACATCCTCTACCTGTTGGTGCCGATGTCGGTGTTCGCGATGCTCGGGATCCTTGGCGTATTCGCCTGGGCCCTGCGCGCCGGGCAGTTCGACGAGATCGATGCGGTGGGCCAACAGATCCTCGCCGCCAGCGATGCGGCGCCAGGCGCCGTGCTTGATCCGGATCAAGGCCCGACAGGCCAGGCCGCCGAAGAATCGGAAGCCACCTCACGCCATCGTCACAGGAGTCCTTCATGAGCCTTGCGCAAGCGCCGAAAACCACGGTCTACGACGACCTGCCGGTGCGCTGGTTCGCCCTCGCCGCGGTGCTGTGGGGCGTGGTCGGCATGCTGGTGGGCGTCATCATCGCGGCGCAGCTGACCTGGCCCGAACTGAACTTCGGCATTCCGTGGTTCAGCTATGGCCGGTTGCGGCCGCTGCACACCAATGCGGTGATCTTTGCGTTTGGCGGCTGTGCGCTGATGGCGACGTCGTTCCACGTGGTGCAGCGCACCTGCCAGGTGTCGCTGTTTGCGCCTGCTCTCGCGCGCTTCGTGTTCTGGGGCTGGCAGGCGGTGATCGTCGCTGCGGCCCTCTCGCTGCCACTGGGCTACACCCAGGGCAAGGAATACGCCGAGCTGGAGTGGCCGATCGACATCCTGATCACGCTGGTCTGGGTGGCCTATGCGATCGTCTTCTTCGGCACCATCGGCGTGCGCAAGGTGCGCCACATCTACGTGGCCAACTGGTTCTTTGGCGCCTTCATCCTGGCGGTGGCCTTGCTGCACGTCGTCAACAGTGCGGCCATTCCGGCCGGAGCGATGAAGAGCTACTCGGCCTACGCCGGCGTGCAGGACGCCATGGTGCAGTGGTGGTACGGCCACAACGCGGTCGGCTTCTTCCTGACCGCGGGCTTCCTGGGGATGATGTATTACTACATCCCGAAGCAGGCCGAGCGGCCGGTCTACAGCTACCGGCTCTCGATCGTGCACTTCTGGGCGCTGATCTTCACCTACATGTGGGCCGGCCCGCACCACCTGCACTACACCGCGCTGCCCGACTGGGCGCAATCGATCGGCATGCTGTTCTCGCTGATCCTGCTGGCGCCAAGCTGGGGCGGGATGATCAACGGCGTGATGACGCTCAGCGGCGCCTGGCACAGGCTGCGTGACGACCCGATCCTGAAGTTCCTGATCGTGGCCCTGTCGTTCTACGGCATGAGCACATTCGAGGGCCCGATGATGGCCATCAAGACGGTCAACGGCCTGAGCCACTACACCGACTGGACCGTCGGCCATGTGCACAGCGGCGCGCTGGGCTGGGTCGGCTTCATGACGATGGGTTCGCTGTACTACCTGATTCCTCGCATGTTCGGCCAGACGCGGATGCACAGCGTGCGGGCGATCGAGTTGCATTTCTGGATCGCCACCATCGGCATCGTGCTGTACATCGCCGCGATGTGGATCGCTGGCGTGATGCAGGGCCTGATGTGGCGCGCGGTCAACCCCGACGGCACGCTGGTCTACAGCTTCGTCGAGGGGGTCAAGGCGACGTATCCCTTCTACATGGTGCGTCTGCTCGGCGGGGTGCTCTATCTCACCGGCATGCTGATCATGGCCTGGAACGTGGTGATGACCGTGTCCAGGGGGCGCGCCGTGGCGACGCCGGTGCCAGCCCTGCCAGCCCACGCCTGAGCGAGAACCTGCGATGAACACCAAGACAGACAACCATCCCGCGCCGACCGGTCACGCCCGCATCGAGACCAACAACCTGCTGATGATCGTGCTGATCCTGCTGGTGGTTGCCGTGGGCGGCATCGTCGAGATCGTGCCGCTGTTCTTCCAGCGCTCGACCACGCAACCCGTCGAAGGCCTGAAGCCCTACACCGCGCTGCAGCAGGCCGGGCGCGACATCTACACCCGTGAGGGTTGCTACAACTGCCACTCGCAGATGATCCGCCCGCTGTATGCCGAGACGCTCCGCTATGGCCATTACTCGCTGGCGGGCGAGTTCGTCTGGGATCACCCCTTCCAGTGGGGCAGCAAGCGCACCGGCCCTGACCTGCAGCGCGTCGGCGGCAAATACAGCGACGAGTGGCACCGCGTGCACCTGAACAACCCGCGCGACCTGGTGCCTGAATCGAACATGCCAGCCTACCCGTGGCTGGCCACCAACCTGGTCGATGCCGAGGCGATGCCCAGGCACCTGCGTGCGCTGCACACCGTCGGCGTGCCCTACAGCGAAGACGAGATCGCCCAGGCTGGCCAGGCCGTCCAGGGCAAGACCGAGCTCGAAGCGCTGATCGCCTACCTGCAGGTGCTCGGCACCTCGGTCAAGTGAGGAGCCACTCGTGGACCTGAACATGGATGTGAACACCCTGCGTGTCGCGGTGACGGTGCTGTTGCTCTTCGCCTTTCTAGGCATCGTCTGCTGGGCCTGGTCGCGCAAGAACGCAGCGGCCTTTGCCGAAGCGGCCCAACTGCCGTTGATGGAAGACGACGGGAGCCCGCGATGAGCGACTTCTATTCCGGCGGCTGGTCGGTGTTTGTCGCGGTTGCCTCGGTGGTGTCGATGATCGCCTGCCTGGTGCTGCTGGGCGTCGCGGCGCGCCGCAAGGTGATGGTCGGCGCCAACGGTGCGGCGGGCTCGGACGACAACACCACCGGCCACGTCTGGGACGAGGACCTGACCGAGCTGAACAACCCGCTGCCGCGCTGGTGGATGTGGCTGTTCATCATCACTGTGATCTTCAGCCTGGTGTACCTGGTGCTGTACCCGGGCGCTGGCGGCTACGCGGGCAGCCTCGGCTGGAGCAGCACCGGCCAACACCAGGCCGAACAGCAGGCCGCGCGCGACGCAATGGTGCCGGTCTATGCGCGCTACGCGTCGGCCGATGCCGACACGCTGATGAAGGACCCGGCGGCGATGGCGATCGGCGAGCGGCTCTTTGTCAACAACTGCACCGCCTGCCACGGATCGGACGCGCACGGCAGCAAGGGCTTCCCGAACCTTACCGACAACGACTGGCTGCACGGCGGCGACCACGCCAGCATCGTGAAGACCCTCACCGAAGGCCGCGTGGGGATGATGCCGCCGCTGGCGGCGGCGATCGGTGACGCGAAGGACCTGCACAACGTGGCGCAGTACGTGCTGAGCCTGTCGGGCAATGCGACCGACCCTGTCGCAGCGCTGGCGGGCCAGGCCAAGTTCGTGGTCTGCGCGGGCTGCCACGGCGCGGATGGCAGGGGCAACACCGCGATCGGCGCGGCGAACCTCACCGACAAGATCTGGTTGCACGGCTTCGGCGAGGAGGCGATCGTTGCGATGGTGACGAATGGCAAGACCAACGTCATGCCGGCGCAGTCGCAGCGGCTCACACCGGAGCAGATCCGTGTGCTCGCTGCCTACGTGATGAGCCTGTCGCGCGGCACCGCACGGCGCTCGCCTTGAAGTGCCGGGCGTGATGCCGCCGGTGATTCCCATCGTCCCGGTGCCTGCCGAGACCGGCGGCGACAGCGAGACCGTCTGGCTCTACGAGAAGCGTCGCCAGATCTATCCGCGTGCCGTGCATGGCTGGTTCGCCGGCTGGCGCTGGGCGATGGTGTGGATCACGCAGCTGGTGTTTTACGGCCTGCCGTGGTTGAGCTGGAACGACCGCCCGGCGGTGCTGTTCGACCTGACCTCGCGGCGCTTCTACATCTTCAACCTCGTGTTGCACCCGCAGGACTTCATCTACCTGACGGTGCTGCTGGTGATCTGCGCCTATGCGCTGTTTCTGTTCACCGCGGTGGCTGGCCGGCTGTGGTGTGGATTCACCTGCCCGCAGACGGTCTACACCGAGATCTTCCTGTGGGTCGAGCGGCACATCGAAGGTGACCGCATCGCGCGGATGAAGCGGGATGCCGGGCCTAGCAGCATCGACCGGTTGTGGCGCAAGGGCGCCAAGCATGCGGCATGGCTGGCGATCGGCGTCTACACCGGCTTCACCTTCGTTGGCTACTTCACGCCGATCCGCACGCTGTGGGCCGAGAGCTTCACGCTGTCGTTCGGACCCTGGGAGTGGTTCTGGGTGCTGTTCTACGGCCTCGCCACCTATGGCAATGCCGGCTGGCTGC
>CANHNO010000189.1 GCA_947462065.1 Burkholderiales bacterium
ACGGCAGCCTGAGTCAGCGATCAGCAGTGCGCGCGCCGCTCGATCACAACGCCCACCGCCTCCACATCAGGAAACTTCTTCGGCTTGACCGCCTTGACGCGCACCCAGGCCGCACCGAAATCAACGATCAGCATGTGGGCAATGGCCTCAGCAAACGACTCCAGCAGCGTCAGCTGGTGATCGCGGTACAGCGCGGCGAGGCGCTCATGCACAGCGCCGTAGTCGATGGTGTCGGCAATGCGGTCGGTCTCGCAGGCCTTGGCGCGGGGCAAGCCGGCATGCACGTCGACCACGATGGTCTGCGGGCGGTGCAGTTCGGTGTCGTGAATGCCGATCACCGTCTGCCCGGTGTAGCCCTCGATGAAGATCACATCCATCGGCTGCGCAGAGTCCGCCGGCGCAACCATGCGGAGGGCCGGCGTCTCGGGAGCGGGGTCGTTGTTGGTGTGTAGCGGCACGGCAGCGTGGGTTGAGCGTGGAGCCGTCGGGTCCAATGCCGCGGCGGTGCTTGTCATTCTGTCATCGGTGACCTCAGTCGCAGAAACAGCAGGCAAACACAGGCCAGTTCTGGCTCAAGTCGCTGGCCGCGAGGTCGATAGAACGATGAGCCCCGAAGAGTTTCTTCGCCCTGTCGAGTTCGCCATGTTGCGCTTAGTCCTGTCTGCCCTGATTGCCGTCGTCGCACTGCCACTGGCTGGCTGCGACCAGTTGGGCATCGAGTCGCCCGAAAAGATCGCGGCGGCCCGCTCTGCCGAAGGCTCCGCCATCGGGGGCGCCTGCCGCCATGCCGGCCGGGCCATCGAGGAGTGCTACTCGCTGAACAAAAAAGCCGACAAGGCGGCCGTCTTCGCCGGCTGGCGCGAGATGAACGACTACATGCGAGAGAACAAGATCGACGCGGTATCGCCGGAACTCGAGGATCCGGTGGAAAGCGCAGGTAGCAAGACTCAGGCAGCTGAAGCGCCCGCGTCAGCCACCCAGACCGCGAAAGCGCCCAAGGACGCCAAGGAGCCGACAGCCCAGTGAGGGCTCAGGGCTCGCGGTTACAGCGCGACCCATGTCGAACGGGGCTCGGGGCCGCGTCAGCAGCCCCTTCCTGGCGGCGCGGCTCGAGCCCGCACAATCGTTCCATGCCCTCCGCCATCCGGTCGCTGCTTGACGACCCCGACTTCCGCCGCGGCGCGCGCGAGATGCGCACCCTGGCGGCGGGCATCGGCGCCTGGGGTCTGGTCACGGGCGTGGCGATGGTCAAGGGCGGCCTCAGCGTGCCGATGGCGGCGCTGATGACGCTTCTCGTTTATGCCGGCAGCGCCCAACTCGCGGCACTGCCCTTGCTGGCCGCCGGGGCGCCGATGTGGGTGATCTGGGCGGCGGGTTTCTGCGTCAACCTGCGCTTCGTGATCTACAGCGCCCACTGGCGCTCGGTGTTTGCACATGTGCCCCGGCGCTACAGACTGCTGCTCGGCTACCTGGCGGTGGATCTGAGCCTGATCGGTTTCCAGCGCGCCTACCCCGCGGATGAAAACGGTCCGAGCCGAGCGCCTGGGCAGTTGCCCTATTTCGTCGGCGGCGCGCTTCTGTTGTGGGTGGCCTGGCAGGTGCCATCGCTGATAGGAATCGCACTGGCCAACGTGATTCCAGAGGCCTGGGGCCTGGGCTTTGCCGGGACGCTGGCGATGATCGGCATCACTTGCAGCCTGTTGTCCGACCGCGGCACCTGGGTGGTCGCCGTGGTCGCCGGCAGCGCTGCCGTCGCGGCGTTTGCGCTGCCGCTGAAACTCAACATCATCGTCGCCATCGTGGCGGCCGTGGCGGCGGGGCTGCTCATCGAGCAGGCCCAGCACGCGGCGCGGCGCCTGCACCGGCCGACCTGAGGGCGCACACGATGACCGAAGCTGCCTACACCGCACTGACCATCGTCGGGCTGGCGATCATCACCATCGTCTCGCGAGGGTTCTTCCTGTTTCCCGAGCGCGAGGTGCCGATTCCCGACTGGCTGCAGCGCGGCTTGAAGGTCGCTCCGCTGGCTGCGCTGTCGGCCGTCATCGTTCCCGAGATCGTGATGACGCAAGGCCAACTGATCAGCACCTGGCAGGACGCCCGGCTGCCGGCCGCGCTGGTGACCACGCTCTGGTACGCCTGGCGACCCGGCGTGCTCGGGCCGCTGCTGGCGGGGCTCGCAGCCTATCTGCCATTGCGGCTGATGTTCGGCTGGTGAGCTACCCAGCAGCCACAGTCCACCTTAGACTCAAGCGGCTACCAGAGCCATCACTCCCCATGAAAGCCATTCGATTCACCGATCTCATCGCCGCGAACCGCGTCGCGGGCCAGCGGGTTTTCATCCGCGTCGATTTCAACGTGCCGCAGGACGATGCTGGCCGAATCACAGACGACACCCGCATCCGCGCATCGCTGCCCTGCATCGAGGCTGCGCTGAAGGCCGGCGCGTCGGTGATGGTCACCTCGCACCTGGGGCGGCCGAAAGAAGGCCACTGGACCGCGGAAGACTCGCTGGCACCGATCGCCGCCCATGTCAGCGAACTGCTGGGCCGCCCGGTGCCGCTGATCAAGGACTGGGTCGATGGGGTGACGGTGAACGGCCGTGCGCTGGCCTCGGGCGAGCTGGTGCTTCTGGAAAACTGCCGTTTGAATGTCGGCGAGGCCAAGAACGATGAGGCACTGAGCCGCAAGATGGCGGCGCTGTGCGACATCTATGTCAACGATGCGTTCGGCGCTGCGCACCGCGCGCAGGCCTCTACACACGGCATCGCGAAGTACGCACGCATCGCCTGCGCCGGCCCTCTGCTGGCGGACGAGGCAGATGCCATCACGAAGGTGCTGGCAGCACCAAAACGGCCGCTGATCGCGATCGTCGGCGGTAGCAAGGTGAGCACCAAGCTGACGATCCTTGAAGCGCTGTCGGCCAAGGTCGACGGGCTGATCGTCGGCGGCGGCATCGCCAACACCTTCATGCTGGCCGCAGGTCTGCCGATCGGCAAGTCACTGGCCGAAGCCGATCTGGTCGACAAGGCCCGGGCGGTGATCGATTCGATGAAGGCGCGTGGTGCAGAAGTACCGATCCCGGTCGATGTGGTCACGGCAAAGACCTTCGCGGCCGACGCCCCGGCCACAACGAAGGCGTCAACCGACGTGGCTGCCGACGACCTGATCCTCGACATCGGTCCCAAGACCGCTGCGGCCCTGGCCGAGAAGCTGAAGTCGGCAGGCACGATCGTGTGGAACGGGCCGGTCGGCGTGTTCGAGTTCGAGGCCTTCTCGCATGGCACTGAAGCCATCGCCCACGCGATTGCCGCTTCGAGCGCATTCAGCATCGCCGGTGGCGGTGACACCCTGGCGGCGATTGCGAAGTTCGGCGTCGAGCGCGGCGTCGGCTACATCTGCACCGGCGGCGGCGCCTTCCTCGAGATGCTCGAAGGCAAGGTACTGCCCGCGATCGATATCCTCGAGCAGCGCGCGCAAGACGCACCGGCCTGAGCGGCCAGCGACCCCGAAACACACAGCCTGGCACCTACGCGAAGATCAGACCATGCTGCGTGCCACCAAGATCGTCGCCACGCTCGGGCCAGCGTCCAGTTCCGCGGAGGTGCTCGAGCGACTGATCCGCGCCGGCGCCGACGTGATGCGGCTGAACTTCTCGCACGGCAGCGCGCAGGACCACATCGACCGGGCGGCGCTGGTGCGCGAGGTGGCGAAGCGGGTCGGCAAGGAGGTCGCCCTGATGGCCGACCTGCAGGGTCCGAAGATTCGCGTCGGCAAGTTCGAGGGCGGCAAGACGATGCTCGAAGCCGGACAGGCGTTCATCCTCGATGGCGAGACCACCGCGCTCGGCACGAATGAGCGGGTCGGTCTGGACTACAAGGAGCTGCCGCGCGACGTGCGCACGGGCGACACACTGCTGCTCAACGACGGGCTGCTGAAGCTCACCGTCGATGCGGTACGCGGCGCCGAGGTGCACACCACCGTGGTGATCGGCGGCGAGCTGTCGAACAACAAGGGCATCAACAAGGCCGGGGGCGGCCTCACCGCGCCGGCCCTGACGGCCAAGGACATGGAGGACATCAAGACCGCGATGAGCTTCCAGTGCGAGTACCTGGCGGTGAGTTTTCCGAAAAGCGCCACTGACATGGAAATGGCGCGCCAGCTCGCCAACCTGGCTGGTGAGGCCTACAAGCACAAGGCGGCGCTGATCGCGAAGATCGAACGCAGCGAGGCGATTCCGGTGCTGGAAAGCATCCTGAAGGCGAGCGACGGCATCATGGTGGCGCGCGGCGATCTCGCGGTGGAGGTTGGCAACGCGACGGTGCCCGCGCTGCAGAAGAAGATGATCAAGATGGCGCGCGAACTCGACCGCATCGTCATCACCGCCACGCAGATGATGGAGTCGATGATCGTCAACCCGGTGCCCACGCGCGCCGAGGTCAGCGATGTGGCGAACGCGGTGCTCGACGGCACCGACGCAGTGATGCTCAGCGCCGAGACGGCAGCGGGCAGGTACCCGGTCGAGACGGTCGAGATGATGGCCTCGATCTGCCTCGAGGCCGAGC
Organism: Burkholderiales bacterium; assembly: GCA_947462065.1. Taxonomy (GTDB): domain Bacteria; phylum Pseudomonadota; class Gammaproteobacteria; order Burkholderiales; family Burkholderiaceae_C; genus PBB1. Next base: position 4,566 of record CANHNO010000189.1, read on the forward strand.
GCGCCGAGGAGATCTCGCTCGATGCCGGCTTCACCAACAAGCTGTTCGGCCGCATCGACCAATCGATCGCGATGGCGGCGCTGTTCACCGCGCACCACCTGGGCTGCAAGGCGATCCTGGCGCTGACCGAATCCGGCTCGACCGCGCTGTGGATGAGCCGCCACAAGGTCCATGTGCCGATCTACGGCCTGACCTCGAAGGTCACGAGCCAGCGCAAGATGGCGCT
>CANHNO010000190.1 GCA_947462065.1 Burkholderiales bacterium
AACGGCACGGTGGCGCCGCCGTCGAGCAGTTCGACAGCAGCGAGAACTTGCGCCGGGCGAACCTTCAGTTCGTCAGCAATTTGCAGCAGGATCTTGTTCAAGGGATGAGGCCCGAACGGGCAGGAATCGATGAGAAGGAAATGCGCCCACCGGCGGTGCTCAGCGCATGGGGGCGGAGCAGTGTGCCACGGGGTTCCTGCCGAGATACCGCAGCACGCCCTCGCCTGTCCAGACGCCACTGGCGCAGCAGGCCGTCAGAAGATAGCCGCCGGTCGGCGCTTCCCAGTCGAGCATCTCGCCCGCGCAGAACACGCCGGGCAGCGCCTGCAGCATGCCGTTCGCGTCCACCGCATCGAAGCGCACACCGCCAGCGGTGCTGATGGCCTCGTCGATCGGTCGCGTGGCCAGCAGCGTCAGTGGCAAAGCCTTGATCGCTACCGCGAGCCGCTGTGGATCAGCGATCACCTCTCTCGGCAGCAATTCGTAAAGCAGTGCGGCCTTGACGCCATCCAGGCCGAGCCGGCCTTTCAGATGCGAGGCCAACGAACGAGAGCCTCGCGGGTGCGCGACCTCGCGGGCCACCCATTCAGCGCTTCGCCCCGGCAACAGGTCCAGGTGGGCCACTGCATGGCCATCGACCTCGATGGCATCACGCAGCACGGCCGATGCCGCATAGACCAGGCTTCCTTCGACGCCACCGCTGGTGATGACAAACTCACCAGCCTGCGTGAACCTCAGGCCCCCTGGGCCGACGCAAGCGAGGGCCACGTTCTTGAGCGGTGCACCGGCGTGACGACTGCGGAAGTGTTCGCTCCAACCCGGGTGCAACTGCCCTTGGGCATCAGCGTGGCTGCCATCGAAGCCACAGTTCGACGGTCGCAGTGGCGCCACGTCGATACCCCGCGACCGCAGCGACGGCACCCAGGCGCCATCGGAACCCAACCTCGCCCAGCTGGCACCGCCCAGTGCAAGCACGACGGCATCGGCACGTACCGCGCAGGTACCCTGAGGAGCCTCGAACACCAACGCATTTGGCGCAGCCGACGCTTCGGACGCCACCCAACCCGCCCAGCGGTGTCGCATATGGAACCGCACACCCCGCTCACGCAAGCGATGCAGCCAGGCACGCAGCAGGGGTGCGGCTTTCAGATCGACAGGAAACACCCGACCCGAACTCCCGACGAAGGTAGCGATGCCCAGGCCTTGCGCCCAGGCCCGCATTTCAGCTGCACCAAAGCGCTCCAGCATCGGAACGATCGGCGCGCGGCGCTCGCCATAACGATTGACGAAAGCATCGAAAGCTTCCGAGTGCGTCAGGTTCAGCCCACCTCTGCCGGCCAGCAGGAACTTGCGCCCTACCGACGGCATCGCGTCGTACAGATCGACTTGCACCCCCGCATTGGCCAATACCTCCGCCGCCATCAGCCCGGCCGGGCCACCGCCGACGATGGCCGCGCACGGTGTGTGATTCGCAGGGATGTCAGGCAATTGAGAGAGTGGAGTGGAGACAGGCAGGCGAGCATAGAGCAGGCTGCCAAGTCACCCGCCGCGCCTGTAAGGTTCGGCGACAGGGAGGCGAGCCAGCCAGATGATGTCCGACACGGAGAACCGCGTGTCCGTCGGCCGGTGCAGGCCGTCAAGCCGGGCCGTTGAGCTCGGATATGTTGCGCGGCAGCCCCCCCCTACAACTAAATCAGTACGCGTTGACGCTGTTGCCGCGGATGTAGCCTTCAAGGTAAGTGATCAGCTCGGTCTGATGGCAGATCACTTCCTTGACCACGTCGCCAACCGACACCATCCCGACGACCTTGCCGGTGTCGGCCACGGGCAGGTGCCGGATGTTTTTCGACGACATCATCAGCATGCAGGCATCGATGGTCTCCTCGCCGGTGACAGTGAACACGTCGCGCGTCATGATCTCCGCGGCCGTGGTTTCCGCCGCCTTGCGATTGCGAAACAACACTTTCAGTGCGCAATCGCGCTCGGACACGATACCGATCAGTTTGTCCTGATCCAGTACCACTACCGAGCGGATCGTGTTAGCCAGCATCATTTCAAGAATGGTCTGCACCGAATCGGTCGATGCCACCGAAAAGACGACTTTTTGCGGCTTCTTCTTGAGCAAATCCTTGACCTTGATCATCCTGATATTCCTCCAGAGGTGGGTTTTGTGGTGTTCGATTGAATGCGGTTTGGCACTGTCGCACATCGCAACCCTGGCGAAAAGATCAGTCAGCCTGTTTTTTACGCCGGGTTGATCCGGCCTCAAGTCAGCCGCTGACGTTGCCGAAGAGCACTCATCGACCGAGTTTGCGGTGTTTGCGCTCTCGTGCTGACACCCGTTCATTGCTCTGCATTTTTTGCCCGCCCAATCACATGATGGAGACACAAGCATGAGCGCTGTCTTGAAGCGAATTTTCGGCTCGTCGGACGAGCAAGACGTCACCCTTGGGCAACTCAACGAGGCACTCGCCCGCGAGCAGGATCTGGCGCAACAGGTCGCCGATCTGGGCAACCAGGTCGACTCGCTGCAGATACGCTTTGACCTCGTGCGCATGGCCACCTCAGACGGCCTGTGGGACATGGAGATCAATCCGGACGATCCGTCGAACCCCGACAACCCCTTCTGGTGGTCGGATCAGTTCCGCCGGATGCTGGGCTTCACCAGCGAAAAGGACTTCCCGAACATCCTGTCGAGCTGGTCGAGCCGGTTGCACCCGGAAGACAAGGATCGCACGCTGGCTGCCTTTGGCAAGCATTTGGCGGACCGGACAGGTCGCACACCGTATGACGTGAAGTACCGGCTCGCCATGCGCGATCGAAGCTATCGCTGGTTCCGCGCCCGCGGCGAAACCATTCGCGCCGCCGACGGCTCGCCACTGCGAGTCGCCGGGTCGCTGACGGACATCACCGATACGGTTCTTGACGACCAGAAGCTAGACACGATGATGATCCGCTTCGACCTCGGCCGCGAGATGTTGCAGGAGGGCCTGTGGGACATGGAGGTAGTGGCTGGTGATCCCGTGAACCCGAAGAATGCGTTCTGGTGGTCCCAACAGTTCCGCCGTCTGCTGGGCTACGAGACCGAGGCCGAGTTCCCGGATGTGCTGGAGAGCTGGGCGTCGAAGCTGCATCCGGAAGACCTGAACCGCGTCGTCGGCGCCTTCACCGCACACCTCACCGACCGCACTGGTCGCACGCCCTACGACATCGAGTACCGGCTGCGCTGCAAGGACGGCACATTCCGCTGGTTCCGTGCCCGCGGCCAGACCAAGCGCGCCGCAGACGGCACGCCACAGCGCGTCGTGGGTGCACTGGCCGATATCTCGCTGCAGAAGCATGAAGAGGAGAACCAGCGCGCCGAGCGCGAGAACAACCTCTTCATGGACAACAGCCTGAAGACGATCGGCGACATCGTCGGCTCGATCCAGAAGGTGGCGCACCAGACCAACCTGCTGGCACTGAACGCATCGGTAGAAGCTGCCCGCGCGGGTACCGCAGGCCGCGGCTTTGCTGTGGTTGCCGACGAAATGCGCGTACTGGCCCATCAGGTGCAGAGCGCTACCGCCCAGATCGTCTCCATCCAGAAAAGCCTGGCGGATCGGCGCAACAAGAAGTAGTCCGTCGCCAGCGTTGATGCCCGCACGGCGACACTGGTCGCGTGTGGGCTGTGTCCGACGCAGGCCGAGCCATCCGTCCGATGGATGGCAGTGCAGCCGTCACACAGGATGGTGGCATGCGCCATGCCCTGCGTTCCCGAGAACATGGGCACCACTTCGCCCTGCTGGCAATGCTGCTCGTCTGCCACACGGCCGGTGCAAAACCCACTGAAAAGCCGTTCTTTGCCGAGGCGCCAGACAAGAGCTACATCATCCCGATCGCCGAGATCATCGGCTTCGACTTCGCGCTGAGCCGTTTCAACCGGGCGTTCAGCGGCTCGTCAGACTATGACGTCAGTTGGCGTTCGATCAGACGAAATCTGAGCAGTCGCTGGGTGACCGACAACGACCCCTTCCGCGTCAACCAGTTTGCCCATCCTTATCAAGGTGGGCTGTACCACGGCGCCGGGCGTTCGACAGGCCTGAACTACTGGGAAGCTTCGGCGCTGACGTTCGCCGGCAGCGCCTGGTGGGAAATCACTGGTGAAAAGACCCCACTGTCCTGCAACGACCAGATCGCGAGCGGCATTGCGGGCAGCTTCCTCGGCGAGCCGCTGTTCCGCATGGCGCGCCTGCTGCTGCACGGGGACAACAGGGTGCCTTTGTTCTGGCGCGAGTGGGGTGCAGCGGCCATCTCGCCACCGGTTGGCTTGAACTACCTGATGCACGGATCGCGTTTCGACAGCGCCTTCAACGACCACCACCCGGCCTACGACACGCGATTGCGTCTGGGCTACAGCCGTGTGACCCATGACGAGGTCGGCAACTCGACCCAACTCAAGCGCAACGAAGTTGTCATCGACTTCGAGATGGACTATGGTCTGCCGGGCAAGCCGGGGTACACCTACCGGCGGCCTTTCGACTATTTCGCCTTCCGCATCGTGGCGAACAGCGGCCACGGCATCGACAACATCGCCAGCCGTGGCCTGCTATTCGGCACCGACTATGAGGTCGGCGACAAGTACCGCGGGATCTGGGGTCTGTACGGCAGCTACGACTATGTGTCGCCGCAGATTTTCAACATCTCGACCACAGCGCTATCCCTGGGCACGACCGGGCAGCTGTCGTTGCCGAAGGATGTGGCAGTGCAAGGCTCGGCCCTGCTGGGACTGGGTTACTCGGCGGCC
>CANHNO010000191.1 GCA_947462065.1 Burkholderiales bacterium
AGCTTCACGTTCGACAGCGGACACACCGTCAACGGGACGCGCTCGGCAGTCAAGCGAGCCACCAGCGACGGGTCTTCGACACAACGAACACCGTGATCGATGCGCTCGACCTTCAACACATCGAGCGCGCTCCAGATGTAGGCCGGTGGACCTTCTTCGCCAGCGTGCGCGACCAGCCGCAATCCGAGTTCACGACAACGTGCAAAGACGCGAGCGAACTTCTCGGGCGGATGCCCTTGCTCACTGCTGTCCAGACCGACACCGACGAGCCGATCGTGGTGCTTTCCAATCGACGGCAGCGCCTGCGCCAGCGTGTCGAAGGCCGCCTCTTCACTCAGGTGCCGCAAGAAGCACAGGATCAACAACGAGGTGATGCCCAAGTCCGCTTCGGCCGTCTCGCAGGCGCGCACCAGGCCGTTGATCACCACCTCGATCGGCACACCTCGTTCGGTGTGCGTCTGCGGGTCGAAGAACAACTCGGCATGCACCACATGGTCGGCGGCTGCTCGGCGAAAGTAGTCCATCGCCATGTCGTAGAAATCGGCCTCGTGAAGCAGCACCGAGGCGCCTGCGTAGTAGATGTCGAGGAAACTTTGCAAGTCGCTGAAGGCGTAGGCGGCACGCAGCGACTCGACGCTGTCATAGGCCAGTGAGACGCCGTTGCGAGCCGCCAGCACAAAGATCAACTCGGGCTCGAGAGAGCCCTCGATGTGGATGTGCAATTCGGCCTTTGGCATCCCGCGCAGCAATGCAGGCAGACGCTCGGGAGAGATGCCAGCGATGGCGGTGAGTTCGGTCGTGTTCATGGCGCTCCCTGCAGCGTGCTTTCGACTCCCTTGAGCCGAAAGACGGGTCGTAGATCACGCTCATGCTACGACCCTGAGCGAAAGCCATGAGCACTGGGATTTTCCGTGCGGATGCCTACCTAGCTGCGCGAGATCACCGCCAGTACGGCCACTGTCGCGAGTGGCCTGGACACCCCAGCGAACCGGCGCCCAGATTCACTTAGCTTTACACACGGTCGGGAACAGCACCGCCTCTCGTCGGTCTATGCTCATGAGGGAGTTATCCCTATCGTGAAGGAAGCGACCATGAAGACCTTGAAACATTGCTGCACCGCAGCTCTGGCGGCGGTCGTGCTGGCTGTTGCCGTGGCACCTGCAGACGCGCAAGCTCATGGGCGAGGCGGATACCGTGGCGGTTACGGGCCGGGCTGGGGTGCCGTCGGCATCGGACTGGGCTTGGGTGTCGGGTTGGGCTGGCTGGCCGGGTCTCGCCACGGCTACAGCAGCTACAGCTACGGGCCGCCGGTGTATTCCAGCGTGATCGTGCCGGCCTACCCGAGCTATGTGTACGTGGACCCACCCTCGGTGGTGTATCGCGAGGTACCGGCGCCCGTCTACCGCGAAGTGCCGCGCCGGGAGCCGGTCTCGAAAGCCCCGCCCGAGCCGATCATCTACCCGCGCAATGGCCAGAATGAGCAGCAGTTGGAAGCCGATCGTCAGGAATGCAACCGCTGGGCCACCACCCAGCCAAGCGCGATGGCCGACAGCAGCGTTTTCAACCGCGCGACCGAAGCCTGCATGGACGGGCGCGGCTACACGATGCGCTGACCCTGTCGCAGCGGGTCAGCGGCGCGACACCTCGCGCATCGTCACGAATTCCTCGGCAGCCGTCGGGTGGATGCCGATGGTGCGGTCGAGGTGAGCCTTGGTGACACCGGCCTGCAGCGCCACCGCGAAGCCCTGGATCACCTCGCCGGCATCGGCGCCGACCATGTGCATTCCCAGCACGCGATCGCTCGCATCGTCGACCACGATCTTCATCAGCGTGCGCTCAGTGCTGCCGCTCAACGTGTGCTGCAAGGCCTTGAACTCACTGCGGTAGATGCGCACCGGCCCGCGTTCACGCGCCGCTTCTTCCGTCAGGCCGACAGTCCCGATGTTCGGATGGGTGAAGACGGCCGTGGGGATCAGCGTGTAGTCGATGGGCAGCCGAGTGCCGTCGCCAAACAATCGATCGACCAGCATCATCGCTTCGGCCAGCGCCACGGGTGTCAGTGCCATGTGTCCGACCAGATCGCCGATCGCATGGACTGACGGCACAACCGTCTGGTAGTTTCCGTCCACCGGCACGGTGCCCTTGGCATCGAGCGAGATGCCGACGGTTTCAAGACCGAGTCCGGCGGTGCGCGGTACGCGCCCGGTGGCGTGCAGCACCGCATCGGCCTGGATCGTGGTGTCTTGATCTGACTCGCCCGGGCCACCGGCGCGCGTCAGGCGCAGTGCGTGTCCATCGGCATCGCGCTGGACATCGGACACCTTCGTGTTCAGGTGGATCACGACACCCTTCTTGCGCATTTCGGCGGTGACGAAATCGACGACCTCGGTGTCGAACCCGCGCAGCAGACGCGGCCCGCGGTGCACCAAGGTGACCTGCGCCCCCAGGCCCTGGAAGATCGAGGCGAACTCGCAGGCGATGTAGCCACCGCCCATGACGACCAGCCGCTGGGGAAACGGATCGAGGTCGAACATGTCGTCCGAGGTCAGCGCGTGTTCAGCACCGGCGTGGTGGACGCGTTGCGCCCCCCCGCCAGTGGCCAGCAGGATGTGGCGGGCGCTGTAAAGCGTTGGTGGTGCCTCAGTGTCGGCATCGACCGAACGCACTGCCACGGTGTGAGCGTCGATCAGGCTGCCCCAGCCGCGCACCAGCGTCGCGCCCGCACCTCTCAGCACGCCCTCGTAGATCCCGTTCAGCCGTGCGATCTCGGCGGCACGCCGCGCTTTCAAAACGTCCCAGTTGAAGTGGGGCGTGGCGGCCTCCCAGCCGAAGCCGTGTGACTGCTCAAAGGCCTCGGCGTAATGGGCCGCATAGCTGTACAGCTTCTTCGGGATGCAACCGACGTTGACGCAGGTGCCACCGAGCGCCCCGCCCTCGACGACGATCACGCGGGCGCCGCGCTGCGCCGCGAAACGACCTGCGCGCACGCCACCGCTGCCGGCGCCGATCACCAGCAGGTCGCAGTCAAAGTCCGTCGTGGGGGTCTTGTGGGTTGTGCTCATCGGGAGGGTCTCCAGGTCGGATCAGCGCTCGTAGCGCATCCAGTGTGTCAGCTTCATGCAGCGGCTTGTCGTCCCGTATTCTGAGCATGCGGGGGAATCTCACCGCGATGCCACTCTTGTGTCGAGTGCTGGGGTTGAGGCCTTCGAAGCCCAGTTCGAACACCATCGTCGGTCGGACGCTTCGCACCGGTCCGAATTTCTCCAGCGTCGTCTGGCGGATCACGCGGTCGACAGCCTTGAATTCTTCGTCGCTCAGGCCACCATAGGCTTTCGCGAACGCCACCAATTGCAGGCCGTCGGGCAGTGGCGGCTGGCGCGCGGCGATGGCATCGACAACGGCCTGCGCCTCGGCAGCATCGCGCGGCGTGCGGTTCCACACCGCGAAGGTGTAGTCGGTGTAGACGCTGGCGCGGCGGCCGTGGCCGGCCTGCGCGTAGATCAGCACGGCATCAGCAGTGAGCGGATCGACCTTCCACTTCCACCAGGCGAGCGATCGCGTTCCTGTCAATCCGCCGGCCTGCTTGCGACGCCCGCTGCCGTAATGCGCTTCCCGATGCTTCAACATGAAGCCCTCGACCCCGCGGCCTCGCGATTGCGTGCGCAGCGCGGCCAGTTCGGGCCAGGAGCCACGAAGCAGCGGCGAGATGCGCAGCAAAGGCGCGACAGCGGCCAGCGCCTCCAGCGCCACGCGCCGCAGGTGCTGCGCTGTTTCACGCAAATCGATGCCGCCCTGCTCCAGCAGGTCGTAGGCCATGAAGGTCACCGGCACGTCGGCGAGGATCTTCTTCGTCAGGTTCTTGCGACCAATCCGCTGCTGCAAAAGATTGAAGGGCTCCGGTCGGTCGCTGGCCGGCAGCCAGACCAGGATCTCGCCATCGAGCACCGTGCCATCCGGCCAGGCCTGCGCGATGGCCACGACCTCAGGGAATCGTTCGGTCACCAATTCTTCGCCGCGTGACCAGATCCAGACCTGCCCAGCGCGCCGCACCACCTGTGCGCGAATGCCGTCGTACTTCCACTCGACCAGCCAGTCGACGGGCGGGCCCAGCACCGCATCGAAAGCGGCCAGTGGCACCTCGACCGGGTGCGCGAGGAAGAACGGGTAGGGCTGCCCCGCATCGCGGCCCGGCTCAGCGTCGCTTGACACCAGCCTTGCAAAGCCGGCTGTATCCGGCCGCGCGCTCTTGTCGGTGTAGCCCATCATGCGCTGAGCGACGACCTTGGCATCCAGTCCGGCCCACTCGGCCAGCGCGCGCTGCACCAACAGCTTGCTGACGCCGACGCGAAAGCCCCCGCCGATCAGCTTGGTCAGCAGAAAGCGTTCGTCAGGGTCAAGTTCTTCCCAGTAACTGGCGATGCGCGCGGCCTGCGTCTGCGGCGTTTCATCGCGCAGCGGAAGAAGCCGCTGTTCGATCCAGACAGCAAGACCCAGATCGCTGCGCTTCGATGGCGCGGGCAACACGTGTGCAATCGTTTCGGCCAGATCGCCGACCGCCTGGTAACACTCGTCGAACAGCCAGTCATCGATGCCGGCGCGTGCGCAGGCCAACTCGCGCAGCACGCCGGTCGGCACGACCTGGCGTGGCTTGCCGCCGGCCAGGAAATACACGGCCCACGCCGCATCGGCCGCATCGGCGATGGCGAAGTAGCTCTTCAGCCCATCGACCTTGGCAGTGGTCGCGGTGCTGGCGTCAAGCGCGGCGTAGAG
>CANHNO010000192.1 GCA_947462065.1 Burkholderiales bacterium
ATCGACACGATGCTGTGGGTCAGCTTCGTGCTGGTCGTCGTGCTGGGCGGCGCGACCGTCTGGTTCCACAGCGAGGATTTCATCAAGTGGAAGCCGACCGTTCTCTATTGGGCCATGGCGCTGGGCCTGTGGGGCAGTGCCGCGCTGTTCGGCAAGAACCTGCCTCGCAAGATGCTGGGCGAGCAGTTGCAGCTCCCTGATTCCGTCTGGGTGCGACTGAACTGGGCATGGGTCTCGTTCTTCGTGATGATGGGCGCGCTGAATCGTTATGTCGCATCGCAGTACTCGACCGACGCCTGGGTCAACTTCAAGCTGTTTGGCGGGATGGGCTTGATGCTGGTGTTCATGCTGGCGCAGGGCTTCTACCTGAGCCGCCACATCGCGGCTGACGCGGCCGACTCTTCACCTCCTGCGCGATGAACCTAGTTATCAGAGCTCAGCCATGAACCAGCTTCCCGAACGCATCGAAGCGGCCTTGCGCGAGGCGCTGCAGCCCACCGAGTTCATGCTTCAGGACGACAGTCACCTGCATGCCGGACACGCAGGTGCTCGCGAGGGCAGTCACTACACCGTTCGTCTGGTCAGCGAATGCTTTGCCGGGCTGAACCGGGTGGCCCGACATCGCCTCGTTTATGATGCTTTGAAGGTACAAATGCAGACTGGTATCCATGCGCTCGTCATCGATGCGCGCGCCCCGGGCGAGGCCTGACAAGCCCTGCTCCAGCATGTTCTCCGTACTGGCGCCTGCTGCGTCAGTTCCAACAGCGCCGATGCAGTTGAAGACCGCTCGGCAAAGCCCTGTCTCCACATGAGCTGAAAGCCTCGCCCCATGAACAAGTTGATCTCCTCCACCACCGCGCTCGCCGCCGCCCTGCTGATCGCGCTGCCGGCTGCGGCGCAGAACATTGCCATCGTCAATGGCAAGGCCGTACCCAAGGCACGCGCCGACTCGCTGATGGACCAGATCTTGAAGCAGGGCCAGCAACGCCGCACACCAGAACTGGAAGCGCAGGTGCGTGACGAGGTCGTGCTGCGCGAGATGTTCGTGCAAGAAGCCGAGAAGCGTGGCTTTCAGGGCAAGGCTGATTACAAGGTGCAGATGGAGTTCGCCCGTCAGACCATCCTGATCCGCGAGTTGTTCACCCAGTACCAGGCCACCCATCCCGTGACTGAAGCGGAGATCCAGGCCGAATATGCCAAGTCAACCGGCGCCGGCGGCCCCGAGTACCGCGCGCGTCACATCCTGGTTGACACCGAAGATCAGGCCAAGACGCTGATTGCGCAGATCAAGGCCGGCGCCAAGTTCGAAGACGTGGCCAAGAAAGAATCAAAGGACACCGGCTCGGGCGAAAACGGCGGTGACCTCGATTTCGCCAGCCCGAATGTCTACGTGCCCGAATTCGGCCAGGCGATGGTCAAGCTGAAAAAGGGCGAGATGACCGAGTTGCCGGTGAAGTCGCAGTTCGGCTGGCATGTCATCCGGCTCGAGGACACCCGCGAAGCTCAGTCTCCACCGCTTGCTGAGATGCGGCCACAGATCGAGCAGAAGCTCGGTCAGCTGAAGATCGCCAAGTTCCGCGACGACATCCGCGCCAAGTACAAGACCGACTACAAGTTCGCCAACTGACGCCCGGCCGGCGCCCTCGTCAAACGGGCGCCGTGTCCAGTTCGACCCGACCGGCATCGATGCGAAGCTGCCTGTCGCATCGGGCGGCCACGGTTCGGTCATGGGTGACCAGCACCAACGTCGTGCCAGTTTCGCGGTTCAGTTCGAACATCAACTCCATCACCCGCTCGCCAGTGGCGAAATCCAGACTGCCGGTGGGCTCGTCGGCCAGCAGCACTGCCGGCTGCACGACGAAGGCACGAGCCAGCGCCACGCGCTGCTGCTCGCCGCCCGACAGCACCTTCGGGTAGTGCCGCATCCGGTCTCCCAGGCCGACCCGGCCCAGCATCTCGGTGGCCCGCACCCGGGCATCGCTGCGGCCTTGCAATTCCAGCGGCAGCATCACGTTCTCGATAGCGCTCAGGTTGCCCAGCAGTTGGAAGCTCTGGAACACGAATCCGACGTGGGCCGCCCTCACTGCAGCACGGGCATCCTCGTCCAGACTGAACAAATCAGTGCCCGCCAGGCGAACGCTGCCGGTCGTCGGCGTATCCAACCCCGCGATGATCGAGAGCAGCGTGCTCTTGCCTGACCCGGAGGCGCCAACGATGGCAGCCGATTGCTGGCGCAGTAGGGTGAAACTGATGTCGTGCAGGATGGTCAAAGGACCACCCGGATCGGGCACTTGCTTGGTGATGTGATCGACGGCGATGATGGGATCGGACATGAAAGACTGGAAACAACTGACAGCAATGAAACAGACGGCCTGCGGTGCACCACCGCAAAGTTCTGCAGCGATGCAGATCGACCCCGGACGCAGGAATTGGTTGCATCGACTGATCCACTGTACCTCGCTGCTCGGCCTAGTCGCTGTAGCCGGACCGTCCTGGTCGCAGATGCCAGTGGCCGCGCTGGCCCATGCCACCAGCGGAGGAAACGCCCCCCGCAACACCGTGCTGGTGGTCGGCGACAGCCTGTCGGCCGAATACGGCCTGAAGCGCGGCAGTGGATGGGTCTCGCTGCTCGAGCGCAAGCTCGCCAGTGAGAAGATCGAAGCCCGGGTGGTGAACGCCAGCGTCAGCGGCGACACCACGTCCGGCGGCCTGTCGCGCTTGCCAGCGCTGCTGGCCCAGCACCGCCCGACACACGTGATCCTGGAACTTGGAGGCAACGACGGCTTGCGAGGACTGCCGCTCAAGGGCAGCCTGAGCAACCTGCAGCAGATGGCGCAGGCAGCCAAGGTGGCGGGAGCCAAGGTGATGGTGGTCGGCGTGCAGATCCCGCCGAATTACGGCCGTAGGTACAACGACGAGCTGGCCGCGATGTTCGTCACCGTGGCGAAGGACGAAGGTGCCGCGTTGGTGCCATTTCTGATGGCCGGCGTACCTGACTCACAGTACCAGGCCGACCGAATCCATGTGGCAGAGGTCGGGCATCCGACGATGCTGGCAAATGTGTGGCCGACGTTGAGACCCTTGCTGCGCTGAGACTCAGTCGCGTTCTCGCCGCGAGTTCAGCGAGAGAGCGCTGCGCCGGGCCGCTGTGTTCCGTTGATGTCCTCCGTGCCGGTTTACCAGCTGTTCGCTTCAGCGGCGATCCAGCCCGGGGGGACATGAGCGAAGCCGGTCACCCCATGCCCTCGGCAGCAAGAACCGATCAGTTGATGGGCGTCAGCTTAGCCACCGAAAGCGCCAGCCACTTCATCCCATGGCGACCGAAGTTGACCTGAGCTCGCGCATCGTCACCGCTGCCTTCGAGGGTGACGATCACACCCTCGCCGAACTTGGTGTGAAACACGCTCTGGCCTGACTTCAGGCCATGCGAAGGCGCCTTCGGAACCACTGATGGCGAGGCAGTTTCCACGCGCCCCGCCCCGACGATCGAGCCCAGACCGGAGCCACGTGCCCAGGCCGACTGGTAGTCGCGCGCAAACCCAGAGCCGAAGGCCTGATTGCGCGGGGTGATCCACTTGAGCGAGGCTTCGGGCAGTTCATCGAAGAAGCGGCTCTTGATGTTGTAGCGGGTCTGGCCGTGCAGCATCCGGGTCTGGCTGCAGCTCAGGTACAGCCGCTTGCGCGCACGCGTGATCGCGACGTACATCAGCCGCCGCTCTTCTTCAAGTCCGTCCAGATCGGACACGCTGTTCTCGTGCGGGAACAGACCTTCTTCGAGACCGGTGATGAACACCGCGTCGAACTCCAGGCCCTTGGCCGCATGCACCGTCATCAGTTGGATCGCGTCCTGCCCGGCCTGCGCCTGGTTGTCGCCGGCTTCGAGCGAGGCGTGCGTCAGGAAGGCGGCCAGGGGCGACATGATCTCGCCGGTTTCGGCATCGGGCGTGGTGATCAGTGAAGCGATGCCGCCGCTGGCTTCAGGCAATGCGGCAGCAGCTTCCACGCCAAGGCCCGACAGCACCTTCGTCAACTCCGCATCAGCACCCAGCGACAAAGGCGTACCGAACTCATCGACGGGCAGCGCCACCGCATCCTTGCCAAAGCCCTCCTGGGTGACGAAGGCCTCCGCAGCGTTGACCAGTTCGTCCAGGTTCTCCAGGCGGTCCTGGCCTTCCTTGTCGGTGCGGTAGAAATCGACCAGGCCCGAAGCCTTCAGCATGTGCTCAATGATCTCGCGCAGAGTGAGCCCCCGCGTGGCCTCGCGCATCGCATCGACCTTGGCGACGAAGGCCTGCACGTTGCCGCCACCCTTCCCCGCCACCGCGCCGACGCTTTGATAGAGGCTGCGGCCACTGGCACGCGCGGCGTCCTGCAGCAATTCGATGGTGCGCGCGCCGATGCCGCGCGTCGGGAAGTTGACGACACGTAGAAAGCTGGTGTCGTCGTTCGGGTTCTCGATCAGCCGCAGGTAGCTCAGGGCGTGCTTCACCTCGGCCCGCTCGAAGAAACGCAGGCCGCCATAGACCTTGTACGGAATGCCCGCATTGAACAGCGCGCTTTCCAGCACCCGGCTTTGCGCGTTGCTGCGGTAGAGCAGCGCGATGTCGCGGCGCGGCGTGCCGTCGCGGTGCAGTTGCTGCGCCTCTTCGATGAACCA
>CANHNO010000193.1 GCA_947462065.1 Burkholderiales bacterium
ATGACCCGGCCTACTTCGGGGGCTACGTCAACCAGAACTACACCGAGACCTTCGAGGCGCTGCCCGCGTTGACGGCCGCCGATGCCTACACGCTGGCGCGCAACAGCTTCGAGGCCAGTTTTGCGACAGCGGCTCAGAAGGCGCGCTGGGTTGGATTGCTGGACTCGCACTTCCTCATGGGCTTGGGGTCTGGCCGCAGCCAAGCACCAGCTTAGCGCTCACGCATTGCGTCATGCATCAGAGCGAATCGCTGTAACTCGCCGAGATCAATGCGCCTGTAGGCCCAACGCGCAGTTCGCAGCCGCGCTTGCTCGGCACTTGTGGCGCAAGTTGAGGCGCTTTCAACAGCACACGCCCATCGCTGCCTGTCACCACCTCGTAGCCGCGCGCGCTGGCCTGGGTTTGCGCTTGCGCCACCGATGAGCCGACCGACAGTGAAGCGCAAAAGCTTTGCATCTCGCGCGAGACGGCGTAGTACGGCAAGAAGCCCAACGCAACACCACCGAGCATCAGCAACGCCATGCCGCCAAACAGCCAGCGTCGTATCGATCTGCGCTTCGCGTCCGTGAGCCCGAAGAGCTGGGGCGATACCGGTTTTGGTGTCCTGTCCATGATGTTGATTCTTGCCGCGCTGTCAGACAGGTCTTAAGGGATCAGCGAAACCGCGGGCACTTGTCGTCGGTACCTTGTGTGCTGAGTTGGCGACGGCCAGTCGTGGCATGGCGCATCTTGCCACTCGTGTGCATGGACTCAAGGGAGCCAATCGGGCCCGACTCTGACCGCGTCACGGCAAGATCGAAGGCCGAGCGGTGTGGGTTCCCGGGTGCCTTGAGCGCAGCAGTGGCTGCAACGAAGGCATGCCAGACAGCTCAATTGCCGGTGGCCCTATGCCGTAGGACGGCGTGAAACAGTCATCGCCAAGAGGAGGGCGTGGTGGCGGGCTGCGCCAAGTTGGACAGCCCGCCGTCGGTGCGGGTGGCCCCGCGCCGACCTTAGGAAACTAGATTAGACGACTTGATGCTCTTCATTGAACAGCATCACGATCTTCGAACCGTCCAGGAAGTTCGGGATGTCGGCGGCAGTCGCCTGGCCTTCAGGGCTGCCCCACGAGCGCTGCAATGCACCCATGTCGGCGAACTGGAGCAAGGCGACGCCGTCATAGGCTGGCGCGCCGTTTGCTGGTGCCACGCCACCGTGGTACTGAACGTACTTGATGACTTCAGGCATCTTCCCGCCGATAGGCGCGTGCACGTTCTTCCAGTAGGTGCTGAACTGTTCGAAGCTCATGTCCGAGCGGCGGGTAAGCAAAACCAATTGAGTGACCATTTATGTCTCCAGGGAGTGGTTGAAGAGAAGCCTCAGACACTAACACAATCGGCGCGTCGGCGGCAAGAAGAATCGGGTGTTTCCGATTGAGTTCCGAGCGCTGTTGGTGGGTGCGACCAGCCGTATCGGATCACACCCGCGGTGGTCCAAGACCACAACGAGGACAGGGACGTGATCGCTATCCATTGGTTGCATCGGCCCTGCACGGACAGTACACTCTCGACCTCTCAAAAGCCACCCGAGGACCCTACATGAAAGCTGCGGTACTGCACCAGTACAACGAGACGCTGACGGGCGACTCCTTCGTGAACTACGAAGATGTGCCCGACCCGAAGATTGAGAACCCCACTGACGTCATCGTGCGCATCGGCGGCGCAGGCGTATGCCGTACCGACCTGCACGTGGTCGAAGGCATCTGGCGCAGCAAAGTCGACGTCAAGCTGCCCTACATCATGGGCCACGAGAACGCTGGCTGGGTCGAGGCCATCGGCTCCGCTGTGACCGGCGTAAAGGTCGGCGATGCGGTCATCTGCCACCCCCTGGTAACCAGCGGCCACTGTCTCGCCTGCCGGCGCGGTGCCGACATGCAAGCCGAAGAAAGCAGCTTCCCTGGCATCAATGCCAATGGCGGTTATGCCGAGTACCTGCGCACCGGTCAGCGTTCGCTGATCAAGCTGCCCAAGACGCTGGCACCGAAGGACGTCGCTCCTTACACCGACGCTGGCCTGACCGCCTATCGCGCGGCCAAGAAGGCTTCGCGTCACCTGTTGCCAGGCGAGTACGCTGTCGTTATCGGCGCCGGCGGTCTGGGCCACATCGGCATCCAGGTGCTGGCTGCTCTGTGTGCCGCAGAAATCATCGTGGTTGACCGCGGCGACATGGCGCTGCAACTCGCCAAGGAGTGCGGCGCGCATCACTTGGTCAAGGCCGACGGTACCGAAGTGGACCAGGTTCTGGCACTCACCGGTGGCAAGGGCGCCCAAGCCGTGATCGACTTCGTCGGCGAGGGCGATGCCATCGCCAAGGGCCTGGCGATGACGAGCACTGCTGGCAGCTACTACATCGTTGGCTACGGCGGCAAGATCGATATTCCGGCTCTGGACCTGATCACGGCTGAGAAGAACATCGTCGGCTGCCTGGTCGGTACCTATCCGGAACTGGTCGAGTTGATGGCCCTTGCCGATCGTGGCCTGGTGCATCTGGCTACGCGTGAGTACAAGCTCAAGGACGCTAACCAGGCGCTGCTCGATCTGCACCACGGCAAGGTCAAGGGCCGTGCGGTGTTGATCCCCTGATGCAGTGAGCGCAGCAGTGACTGCAGCGCAGCGGTCAAGGGCGTAAGGCCTAGCCGCTGCGAGGCGCCGAAAAACGGCGCTACGCAATCAGTGCTGAGGGAAACGAATGTGGGCGGGCTGTGCCAAGTCGGGCAGCCCGCCCTTGTTACGTGTAGCCCCGCACCGATGTCAGTGTTCAGGCCAGAAGACCAGTTACGCGGCCTTGAACAGCACACGATCTTCAATCCGTCGAGGACGTTCGGGATCTCGGCGGCCTTCAGGTGATCAAAGGTGCTGTTGCATCTGGGCACTCATCCCCCCTCTGAGGTCAGCAAGCGCTGTCATCGCGACAGGATGCGCCCGCTCGCAATCCATCACGTACGCATGCGTGTCGGCGCCGGTAGCAACGGTGACCTTCCTGCGGTCGGTCACGATGTGGCAAGACGGTCAAGGCTCAGAATCGGTAGCCGACGCCCACACCGATCAGCACCGGATCGACCTTGAACTCGCCGACCTTGGTGCCGGATGAGGTCACATTGGTGCTCAGATTCAGTCGCTTCACGTCCAGGTTCAGGTAGACGTTTTTTGACATCTCATAGTCGAGCCCAATCTGGAAAGCAGCGCCGAAGCTGGCCCGGCTGATGTCTGGATGCAACGCCGAGACAACGGCGGGATTGAAGTGCACGCTCGAAAGGTGGGTGTAGTTCAGCCCGGCACCGACATAGGGCTTGAACGCGCCGAGGTCGGTGAAGTGATATTGCAGGGTCAATGTGGGCGGCAAGTGCTTGAACGAGCCGATGCGGCTGCCGCCAGAGCTGAGCCGTTGTCGCTGCGGGTAGGTCAGCACCAACTCGGCTGCGATGTTTTCGGTGAAGAAATAGGAAATGTCGAGCTCCGGGATCATGCGGTCGTTGATGGACAGGTTGAGTGGGGTGGTGTCCTTGTTGCGGCTCAGGAGTTCGACGGCGCGCACGCGCACCAACCAGGGCTCGCTGGGCGTCTCAGCTTGTGCCATGAGGGGCAGCGATGCGATGACGACCAGACTCAAGGCCAAGGCGGTGTGTTTCGGTGTTGTCATGGTGACGACCTTTTTTGCTTGCAGAGGAAGGCTCCTCCATAGGCATTTCAGCCGTGGGACGCACACCGGATGTTGCGGCGCATCAAGCTTTGGGCGCTTTCGGCACAGCAGCCACATGGGCCATTGAATGGTCCGTCTTTCAGAAACATGAACTTGATTCACGCCTGATGAACCCCGCAATGAATCGGCTGAGAGAGACTGGTCTGTGAACGCGCCCCCCCAGCTCGACACTTGTCCTGGGCCCGTCGCGGGCATCGACTTCACCAGCCGCCCGACGAAGCGCAAACCCATCGTCGTCGCGCTGGGCTGTTTCGATGGGCAGAGCGTGCGACTTGAGGCCATTCGGTTGCACACTGGCTTTGATGAATTCAGCGCTTGGCTGCACGCGCCGGGAGATTGGGTGGCGGCCTTCGACCTGCCGTTCGGCCTGCCACGCGAACTGATCGAGACCCTCTGCTGGCCGACCGACTGGCTGCCGCTGATGCGGCATTACGCGGCACTCTCACGCGAGCAGATCCGCGACACCTTCGTCGCGTTCTGTGAGGCACGGCCGGTCGGAAGCAAGTTCGCACACCGGGGCTGTGATGGACCGGCAGGCTCCTCGCCGTCGATGAAATGGGTCAACCCCCCGGTGGCTTTCATGCTGCATGCCGGCGTGCCCTTGCTGATCGACGCCGGGGTGCATCTGCCGGGCTTGCTCGACGGTGACACCCGACGGGTGGCAGTCGAAGGTTATCCAGGGCTGCTGGCGCGCGCCGTGTTGGCTAATCGTTCCTACAAGAGCGACGACAAGGCGAAGCAGACCCCCGAGCGGCTGATCGCGCGCAAGGACCTGGTCGACGCGCTGGAGCAGGGCCGCACGCCGCTCGGTCTTCGATTGCGCTTGAGCCATGCCCAGCGCGATGCGCTGGTCGCCGATGCCAGCGGCGACCGGCTCGATGCGGTGTTGTGCCTGTTGCAGGCCGCCTGGGC
>CANHNO010000194.1 GCA_947462065.1 Burkholderiales bacterium
CCTGGATCAGGTCGTCGAGTTCGACGTTGGCGGGCAACTTGGCGATCATCTGGTGCGCAAGGCGTCGCACCAGCGGGCTGTACTGCTTGAGCATCGACGTGTTGTCGAGCTGTCCTTTGGCGGTGTACGTGGACATGGTTCGGCTCCAGGGATTCAGTTCAGCGCGTGAAGAGCGGGCGCGGCCATGGCGAGGCGAGGCGCGGCCAGTTCAGCGACCGCAGGTTGAAGGGTGTCTCGGACCCAACGGCGCAGTGCGGGTATCGATGCGGCACGGGGGTCGCTGGCCGGATCGACTTGCATCCAGTCGCGCAGCACGGCCCCCAGGAAATCGTCGGCGCAGGTGGCGATCTGCATCGCGATGCGCTCGGCACGCGGCGAGCTTGGCGCGGCGCTCAGCAGCAGGTCGTGCACCAGCAGGCCGCCGCGCTGTGTCAGGAGCTTCATCGCCGCATAGGCATGCGTGACGCTGACAGGGCGATCGTCAGCGAGCAGCAGCGGCCGCGGTCGGGTCAGGGAATCACCCCGCATGAACAAGCGACACAGGTCGGTGGCACTGGCGTGTACCAGCACCACATCGGCGCCGGGCGCCGCACAGGCCACGGCATCCAGGAAGCCGGCGGTGGACCCCTGCGCGTCGACGTATCGCAGCGGCAGGCCGTGCGCGGCGAGGTAAGACACCTCGTGCGACAGCGTCTCGATGGATTCGGCCAGATCGACCTGAGCCATCTCATGGGGCTGCGGCGCGTTCTCGCCAGCGTCGATCACCAGCGTGTGGCAACCCTGCTCTGCGAACCCGCTGCAAAGCCGTTCGAGCATCACACCACCAAAAGCCATGTGGGGATTCGACACCACCGGCACGAAGCGGACCTGCGCATGGGCAAACAAACGGCGCAGGCCATCGGCCTGGTCGAGCGGCATGGAGGGGGAAAGCGTGGTCGTCATCGCAGGAAACGGCTGGTTGGACGGGAATGGGGCGGGCATCAGACGTGAGCCATCAGCGTGGCGTGTGGTGGCACGGCGTGAGACTGATGCTGCGGCGCCGCGAAGATCAGGTTCACTTCGCTCGAATCCATCCGGTAGGCGGTGGCGATGGTCGGACGCAAGGCGCGGTGCATCAGTGCGCTCGACGACAACCTGTGCCAGTCTTCAGGAACGCGCTGGCCGTTGGCCACGCCCAGCACAGTGAGCTTGTGGCGGATCAACGCATCGAGCGCCGGCCCCAGCTTCACCGCCTCGTCCATCTTCGACAGCACCACGCCACGGCAGGTGTTGGCCCGGTAGGAAATCAGCACGTCCTCGATCGTCTCGCCCTGCGCGGCCGAGTTGACCACCAGCAGCTTGTGAATCGAGCGGTGACCCAGCATGTCCAGCAGTTCACGGGTTCGCGTGTCACGCTGAGCCATGCCGGCGGTGTCGATCAACACCATCTTCTTCGCCGACAACAGATCAAGCAGGTCTTCCAGCGAAGCCCGGTCATGCGCGGTGTGCACCGGCACGCCGAGGATGCGGCCATAGGCACGCAGCTGCTCGTGGGCGCCGACGCGATAGGCGTCGAGCGTGATCAGTCCCAGGTGCGATGCACCGTAGCGGGTCGCAAAGGCAGCGGCCAGCTTGGCGGTAGTGGTGGTCTTGCCAACGCCGGTGGCGCCGACCAGGGCATAGACACCCCCCTGGTCTTCCAGCGGCGGTTCGCGGTCGGCGCTGAGCAGATTGCGCTCGAGCACGCTGGCCGCCCAGACCATTTCGTCGGTGACGTCGGGGCCCATGCCTTCGGCCAGCTTGCGGATCAGCGCTGGCGAGAAGCCGCAGTCGATCAGCTTCTGCGTGAGCCTTGCCTGCGCGGGCTGGCGCTGCAGCTTTTCCATGAAGGCCAGGGCGCCGAAGCGCTCTTCAATCATGCCCTTCATGCTGCGCAACTCGTTCATCATGTCCTGCTGGTCGCGGCGGCCAGCACTGTCTTCGACGGCGGCCGCAGCAGGGGCAAGTGGCTGACGCACGATCACTTCTTCGCGCAGCACGGGTGGCTCGTGCAGCGACAGCGTGGTGTCAATGCCCATCGACGCGGAAGCGCCGCGCAGCGCACCCAGCACTGGCGCATGTCCGGGCGACACGGTGGCGGGTGCGGCGACCTGCGAACGCTTCATCGCGACAGCAGGGCGTGCCACCGGCACATCGGCCATTCGCGTCGCGAGCGGGCCAGCCGGCACGTCGGCGACAGGAGCCGCAGCACGTGCAGCAGCGGACTCGGCCTGCAGCGCGACCTGGCGACGCTTGAGCATTCGATCACGCACGTAGTCCTGGAAAGACAGCGTACTCATCGACAGACGCTCGATGTCGTCGTCGACCGATTCGGTTGCAGCCGTGGCGACAGCATCGGCCCTGGCCGGCTGCGTTCTCGCCACGCCGGGTCGACCCGGACCTGGCTTCGCGGCGGTCGAGCGGGTGGCGGGCACAGTGGCGGGTGCGGCTGTGATCGCCATGCGCTCGATCTGGGCCATGCTTTCCGGGGCCATCGCGACCACCTCCACCCCTTCGCCGCACGGCTTGGTGGACAACACAACCGCGTCCTCGCCCAGTGCCTGGCGCACCATGGCCAGGGCGTCGCGCGATGTGCGCGCGGTGAAGCGTTTGACGTTCATGTGGTGCCTCCAATGACTGACCCGATGCGGATCGAATGGGTTTCAGGAATTTCGCTGTGGGCCAAGACACGCATGCGCGGCGCAGCGCGCTTGAGCAGGCGGGCCATCGGTGCGCGGATCGCGTCTGGCACCAGCAGGCAGGCGGGCAGCCCCAAGTCTTCCTGGCGCTTGGCCGAATCGGCGGCGTGGCGGGTCAAGGCATCGGCCACGCCGGGGTCCAGTGCTGCACCGTGAGGCGAGTTGAGGGCCTGCGCGACCATGCGCTCCAGTTCCGGCTCCAAGGCAATGACGTCGAGCTCCTTGCTCGGGCCATAGATCTGCTGGACGATGGACGGCGCCAGGTGCACGCGGATGCGGCGGGCCAGTTCGGCCGGGTCGGTGACAGTAGAGGCGTTCTCGGCCAGGCTCTCGACGATGGAGCGCATGTCTCGGATGTGCACGCCTTCTTCCAGCAGCAGCTGGAGAACCTTTTGCAGAGCCGGTATCGCGACCATTTTTGGCACCACGTCCTCGATCATCTTGGGGGCCAGCTTGGTCACGTGTTCAACCAGTTGCTGGACCTCCACGCGACCCAACAACTTGGCAGCGTGGAGTTGCATCAAGTGTGAAAGATGGGTCGCAACGACGGTCGAGCAATCAACCACCGTAAATCCATTCATTTGGGCTGACTCGCGCTGGCGATCCTCAATCCACACCGCAGGCAGTCCGAATGCCGGATCGGTGGTGCGCGTGCCGATCAATTGCGTGGTGGCGCCGCCAGGGTTGATGGCCAGCCACATGCCCGGGAAGGCTTCGCCCTCGCCCACCACCGCGCCGCGCAGCGTCAGCCGGTACATGCTGGGCTTGAGCTCGAGGTTGTCACGGATGTGCACCGGGGGCGGCAGAAATCCGACGTCCTGCGCAAACTTGCGCCGCACACCCTTGATGCGCGCCAGCAGGTCGCCTTCGCGCGCCTTGTCGACCAGCGAGATCAGCCGGTAGCCAACTTCCAGGCCCAGCGTGTCGATCGGCAACAGGTCGTCCCAGCTCGCCTCGGCATTGGGTTCTGCCATCACGGCGGCAGACGGCGGCGGTGCCTCCCGGGCGATGCGGTCTCGCTCACGCATCCAGTAGGCCGCATAGCCCAGGCCGGAGGCGATCAGCAGGAACACCACATGCGGCATGCCGGGGATCAGCCCCAGCGTACCGATGACGCCGGCGGTGATGGCGAGCGCGCGCGGCGAGTTGAACATCTGCGCGGCAATCTGGGTGCCGACGTCATTGCCCTTGCCGACACGCGAGACCACCATCGCGGCCGCCACCGAGATCAACAGACCCGGAATCTGCGCAACCAGCGCATCGCCAACGGCCAGAACGATGTAGCTGTCGGCTGCCTGCCCAGCTGACAGGCCGTGCTGCGCAACACCGATGATGAAGCCGCCGATGATGTTGATGAACAGAATCATCAGGCCGGCGATCGCGTCCCCACGGACGAATTTGCTGGCACCGTCCATCGAACCGAAAAACTCCGCCTCGTCGCCGACTTCGGCGCGGCGGCGCTTGGCTTCCTTCTCGTCGATCAGGCCGGCGTTCAGGTCGGCGTCGATCGCCATCTGCTTGCCGGGCATCGCGTCCAGGGTGAAGCGCGCGCCGACCTCGGCGATGCGCTCGGCACCCTTGGTCACCACGATGAAGTTGATCACCACCAGAATCGCGAAAACGATCAGGCCGACCGCGAAATTGCCGCCGATCAGAAAGTGGCCGAACGATTCGATCACTGCGCCGGCGGCGCCCGGGCCGGTGTGGCCTTCAAGCAGCACAACGCGCGTCGAGGCCACGTTCAGCGACAGACGCAGCAAGGTGGTGAGCAGGATCACCGTGGGAAACGCGGCGAAGTCCAGCGGCTTGACCATGTAGGCCGCGACCATCATCACCATCAGCGCCATCGCGATGTTGAAGGTGAACAACAAGTCGAGTGCGAACGGCGGCAGCGGCAGCAC
>CANHNO010000195.1 GCA_947462065.1 Burkholderiales bacterium
CGATCACGGCTTGCTGCGGATGACCCGAACCATCGAGTGTTGCGTTCTGTTTGCCGACCTGCGCGGCAGCACGGGGCTGTACGAGTCCCTGGGTAATGCGATCGCCACCCAATGGGTGACGCAAAGCATCTCCATGCTGGGACGCGTCGTCGTCGCTCGCGGCGGCACACTGGTCAAGACGCTGGGCGATGGCCTGATGGCGACCTTTGCCGATGCGGAATCGGCCGTCAGGGCGTCCATCGACATGCATGACGCGCTGTCTTGCGGCGCCTCTCGGCCATTGACCATAGTGGCGCCGCCCGGGCGGGCGCTGAAGCTCCAGGTCGGTCTTGCATACGGTGAGGTGGTCGAGATGGCAGGCGACTGCTTCGGCGACGCCGTGAATATCGCGGCGCGCCTGCTCGAGCATTCGGGCGACAACGAGACGCTGGCAACTTCCACGGTGCTGGCCGTGCTGCCAGCCTGCGAGCGGATCCAATTTCGCCGGCTAAATCACATCCAGTTGCGCGGTCGGGTCGAGCCGGTCGAGGTGCACATCCTCGAGACGCAACAGTTCGCCGATATGGCTGCGACGACCTTCGGTGACATCATGGCGAACCCCGAACCCGAGGGCGTGCGCCTGATCTGGCTTGACGTGAACCAAGTGTTCGCCAGCGGCAGCATGCCAGTGATTCTTGGGCGCAGCACCCAGGCGACCTACTGCATCGACGACAACAGAGTCTCGCGGTCCCACGCGCGCATCGACTGGCACGGCGGGGCTTTCCAGTTGTCGGACCTCAGTTACAACGGCACCTATGTGCGATTCACCGGGGAGACTGAAGTGGTTACTCTTCGGCGTGGCACGTGCACGCTGCACGGAAGCGGGGTGGTCGGCCTCGGCACCTCTCCGTCGGACCCGACAGCGCCCTGTGTCCGATTCGAGGTACTGCGCTTCGCCGAAACCTCCAGACAGCCTCCCACACAGCTCTGAGCGCGTCCGCGCCCTGCAGCGCAGCACTTTGTGGGTTTGAAGTTGGTCAGTCCGACGGCATGCATCGATAATGTCACGCTGCTTTCCTGCGGACCCCGCATGCCCTTTGCTCCTGAACCTGTCCACGAACACGGCAAGACTGTCACGCCGACTGCGGCGGTGCTGTTGTGCAATCTGGGCACCCCTGACGCACCCACCGCACCCGCGCTGCGTCGTTACCTGAAGGAATTCCTGAGCGATCCACGGGTCGTTGAAATTCCGCGCCTGGTCTGGTGGTTCATCTTGAACGGCTTGATCCTGCCGGTACGGCCCAAACAATCGGCGGCCAAGTACGCCACCATCTGGACCGACGAAGGCTCGCCGCTGAAGGTCTGGACCCTCAAACAGGCGTCAATGTTGCAGGGATACCTGGGAGAGCGTGGGCACAGCGTGCTGGTGCGTCCGGCGATGCGTTACGGATCGCCGGCCATTGGGGCAGTGCTGGACGAACTGCGGGCCGCCGGCATCACCCGCGTGCTCGTGCTGCCGCTGTATCCGCAGTATTCCGGCCCGACCACTGCCAGCGTCAGCGACGCTGTATCCAACTGGAGCAGGCTGTCACGCAGGCTGCCGGAGTTCCGCTTCGTCAACCAATACCACGACGACCCGGGCTACATCGCCGCGCTGGCCAAGCGCGTCACAGACCATTGGAAGCAACGCGGCCGGCCAGATCGCCTGGTACTGAGTTTTCATGGCGTACCACGTCGCACCTTGTTGCTAGGCGACCCATACCACTGCCAGTGCCTGAAAACGGCACGCCTGCTCGGCGAGCGTCTGGGTCTGAGCGCTGTCGAACTTGTCGTCACGTTCCAAAGTCGCTTTGGCAAGGCCGAATGGCTACAGCCCTACACCGAACCCACGCTGATCGCATTGGCCGCACAAGGGGTAAAGCGGGTGGACATCATGTGTCCCGGTTTCCCGGCTGACTGCCTGGAAACGCTGGAAGAAATTGCCCAAGAAGCCCGTGCCGCCTTCATGAGTGCTGGCGGCACTGAATTCAACTACCTGCCTTGTTTGAACGACCAGCACGAGTGGCTGTTGGCACTGACCAATATCGCGATCACTAATCTGCAAGGCTGGGACTGCAGCACCGCGCCAGATGCCGCCTTGCTGGCTACCCAACGAGAGCGTGCCCTCGCGCTCGGGGCCGAGCGCTGAAGCGGGCAGCCCCACAGACAACACGATGTACGGGGTGGCCGCTTGAGACTCGACAAGTGGCTGTGGGCCGCCCGCTTCTACAAGACCCGCAGCCTGGCCACAGACGAGATCGGCAAAGGCCGGATCAGCGTCAACGCGCAGCCGGCCAAACCCTCGCGGGAGTTGCGCACAGGAGACCGAATCGACCTGCGGCAGGGGCCCGTGCTGCGCACCATCGTCGTCGTGGCACTTAGCGAAATACGCGGTCCGGCACCGGTCGCTCAGACCTTGTATGTAGAAACCGCGGAGAGCATCGCGCTGCGCGACGGGGTGGCCCGCGAGCGGCGCGAATCGGCCGAACCTTCCCTCGCGATCGAGCAAGGTCGCCCGACCAAGCGCGATCGACGCAAGCTGGCCGACTGGAATCGCTGGAGCGCTTCGGTCGACAGCGAATGAAGCCGATCGAGAGATGATCGCGCGATCCTCACAAAGTCCCTCTTGAAAGATGGGGAATCGACCTCACGTCGAAAGCTGAAGGGAATCCAGCCGACATGAGCCAAAACGAACCGCAAGCACCCGCAGACTCCGAACCGTCCAACCCTAACGGCGCTATCGGGTCCACGTCGTCAGATGGCAACAGCGCCAACGTTGCTTCAAAACTTGCCGAACTGGAAGCCAAGCATGCGGAAGTGGCCGACGCCTACCTGCGCGCCAAGGCGGAGGCCGAGAACACGCGACGTCGCGCCGAAGACGAGATCGCGAAAGCGCGAAAGTTCGCCGTCGAAGGCTTTGCCGAGAGCCTGCTGCCGGTGAAGGACAGCCTGGAAGCGGCGATTGCCCTGCCCAGCGCAACGCCTGAACAGCTGCTTGAAGGCGTGCACGCGACCCTGCGACAACTGTCGAGCGCCCTCGAGCGCAACCGAGTTATTGAGATCAATCCGGCTGCCGGCGCCAAGTTCGATCCCCATCAGCACCAGGCGATCAGCGTCGTTCCGGCCGACCAGGAAGCCAACACCGTGGTGGCCGTTCTGCAAAAGGGTTACCTCATTTCAGACCGCGTTCTACGCCCGGCGCTGGTGACCGTCACCGCCCCCAAATAGCTTCACTTGATCGGGTCGCGGTGCGCAGCACCCCTTGATAAACACCGAGTTATCCACAACTCGTCATCAAGCGAGTTTCAATTTTCAGGAGATTTCGACATGGCAAAAATCATCGGTATCGACCTCGGCACCACCAACTCATGCGTGTCGATCATGGAAGGCAACACCACCAAGGTGATCGAGAACAGCGAAGGTGCGCGCACCACACCTTCGATCGTGGCCTACCAGGACAGCGGCGAGATCCTCGTCGGCGCCTCGGCGAAGCGTCAGGCCGTCACCAACCCCAAGAACACGCTGTACGCGGTGAAGCGCCTGATCGGCCGCAAATTCACCGAGAAGGAAGTGCAGAAGGACATCGATCTGATGCCCTACAAGATCGCTGCTGCCGACAACGGCGATGCGTGGGTTGAGGTGCGCGGCAACAAGATCGCTCCGCAACAGGTCAGCGCCGAAATCCTGCGCAAGATGAAGAAGACCGCCGAGGACTATCTGGGCGAAGCGGTCACCGAAGCCGTCATCACCGTGCCCGCATACTTCAACGACGCGCAGCGTCAGGCGACGAAGGACGCTGGCCGCATCGCCGGGCTGGATGTCAAGCGCATCATCAATGAGCCAACAGCGGCAGCACTCGCCTTCGGCCTCGACAAGAACGAAAAGGGCGACCGCAAGATTGCCGTCTATGACTTGGGTGGCGGCACCTTCGACGTGTCGATCATCGAGATCGCCGATGTCGATGGCGAGAAGCAGTTCGAAGTGCTGTCCACCAACGGCGACACCTTCCTCGGCGGTGAGGACTTCGACCAGCGCATCATCGAGTACATCATCGCCGAGTTCAAGAAGGAGCAAGGCGTTGATCTGGGCAAGGATGTGCTGGCGCTGCAGCGACTGAAGGAAGCCGCCGAGAAGGCGAAGATCGAGCTGTCGAGCGGCGCGCAGACCGACATCAACCTGCCTTATGTGACCGCCGATGCGTCGGGTCCGAAGCACCTGAACATCAAGCTCAGCCGAGCGAAGCTGGAAGCGCTGGTCGAGGACCTGATCGAGCGCACCATCGCCCCGTGCCGAACTGCCATCAAGGATGCCGGTGTGGCCGTCAGTGCCATCAGCGACGTGATCCTGGTCGGCGGCATGACCCGCATGCCCAAGGTGCAGGAAAAGGTCAAGGAGTTCTTCGGCCGCGAGCCGCGCAAGGACGTCAACCCTGACGAAGCCGTCGCCGTGGGCGCTGCGATCCAGGGTCAGGTGCTGGCCGGCGACCGCACCGACGTTTTGCTGCTCGACGTGACGCCGCTGTCGCTGGGCATCGAGACGCTCGGCGGTGTGATGACCAAGATGATCCAGAAGAACACGACCATCC
>CANHNO010000196.1 GCA_947462065.1 Burkholderiales bacterium
CTCGGCCCGACCGCCTTGTTCGCGGCGTTCACAGGCGTGCTGCTGTTCGCCAGTTCGCTGATCGCCGGCTGGGTCGAGAACTGGTTTGTCTGGCACCGGCTGGACAGCGCGATCGCCTACAACCCGCGCATCGTCATGGCGCTCGGTGCAGCTCGGGCACAGCGCTGGGCGAGTTACTGGCGCGCCAACATCTCCGGCTATGCATCGAACATTTCGCTCGGGCTGATGTTGGGGCTGGTGCCAGCGATCACCCTGTTTTTTGGATTGCCGATCGAGGTGCGACACGTCACGCTGTCGACCGGGCAACTCGCCGCGGCCGCTGCTGCACAGGGCTGGACCGTGCTGCAGCAAAGCCCATTCTGGTGGTGTGTGGCCGGCATCGTGGTGACCGGCGTGCTGAACCTGTCAGTGAGCTTCTTCCTGGCCCTCAAGGTGGCCTTGCGGTCGCGCGGTATCCGGATGGTGGACCGCAGCCGCATCCGCCGAGCCATCTTCCGTCGCCTGCGCACGAACCTCAGCTCGTTCGTGCTGCCGCCGAAGCCCCTGGATTGAACGGGTACTTCGGTCAGCGTGCAGGTATTTCAGTGCTCTGAAGGCCCGGGGTCGCGCTCGCCGCGTCGCCGGCCCGAGAACATCGTCCACCAGACAATAAACACCAACAGTGCCGCGGCGCCGAATGCTTCCAGAATCAACAGCCACATGATGCGCGCCCTTTTCTTTGCAATGCTCATTCTAGGAGTGCTGGCGGGGTGCTCCAGCCCACCGGTGCGGGACGCTGCGCCTGAACCGGCGACAAATGCGGTCCTGCCATCGACCGACAGCGCGCTGCTGCGCGGCCGCTCGCGCTGGGTGCCGGCGCGCTGGGCCGATCTTCCCGGCTGGGACGCCGACCGCACCGCCGAGCTGTGGCCCGCCTTGCTGCGCGGTTGCGAGCGGCCCGCTGCGGGCTGGGCCGAGGTCTGCGCCGAAGCACGCCGCGCCGTGCCCGGTGACGACACGGCCGTGCGTGCCTGGTTGCAGGCGCGGCTGCAACCCTACCGTGTCGAGTCCGTTGAGGGCGTTGCGACCGGTCTGACCACCGGCTACTTCGAGCCGCTGATCGAAGCCAGCCGCGCACCGCGCGGACGGTTCCGTGTGCCGCTGCTGACGCCGCCGCCTGACCTGGCCACGCGCAAGCCCTACTGGACGCGCCAGCAGCTCGACGTGCTGCCCGAGGCGCAGGCCAGCGTGCGCGGACGTGAGCTGGCGTGGCTGGCCGATCCACTCGATGCGCTGATTCTGCAGATCCAGGGTTCGGGCCGGCTGCGGATCACCCAGTCGGATGGCTCGCCCTCGGTCGTGCGTGTGGCGTATGCCGGGCACAACGACCAGCCCTACAAATCGGTCGGTCGCTGGCTGATCGATCAGGGTGAACTGCGGCCGGACCAGGCCTCGTGGCCCGGCATCAAGGCCTGGGCACAGCTGAATCCGCAGCGGGTCGCCGAGATGCTGTGGGCCAACCCGCGGGTGATTTTCTTCCGCGAAGAGCCCTTGCCTGATCCCACGGTCGGGCCACGTGGCGCTCAGGGTGTGCCGCTGACGCCCGGCCGATCCGTCGCGATCGATCCCGGCAGCATCCCCTACGGCAGTGCGCTGTGGTTGGACACCACCGAGCCGCTGTCGAATACCCCGCTGCGCCGCGTTGTGATGGCGCAGGACACGGGCAGTGCGATCATCGGCGCGGTGCGTGTGGATTACTTCTGGGGCTGGGGCGACACCGCCGAACAGCAGGCCGGTCGGATGAAGCAGTCGCTGCGCATGTGGGTGCTGGTGCCGAGAGGGTGATTCAGCGGACGCCGGGGCTTGGCTGCCCCTGGCATGGGAGCCAGCAGACCGTTGGTATTCTCGGCTCATGATTCTTTTTGCGACGACGGTTTTTCTCTCCGCTTTCCTGCTCTTCCAGATCCAGCCCATCGTCGCCAAGATGATCCTGCCGTGGTTCGGCGGCTCGTCGTCGGTGTGGAGCGTGTGCCTGGTGTTCTTCCAGGTCGAGCTGCTCTTGGGCTATGCCTATGTCCACTGGCTTCACGAGAAGGTGGCCGCACGACGCCAAGCGCTGGTGCACGGCGCGTTGCTGCTGCTCAGTCTGGCCATGCTGCCGGTCGCTGCCGACCCGGCCTGGAAGGGCTCGACGCTGGCGCCGGGACTGAGTGTGCTGGCGGTGCTGGCGATCGCGGTCGGCGCGCCCTACCTGATGCTCTCGACCACCGGGCCGCTGATGCAGACCTGGTACGCCCGGGCTTTTTCCAACGCCGGTTCCCAGGCCAAGCCGTACCGCCTGTATGCGCTGTCGAACCTGGCGTCGATGCTGGCATTGCTGTCGTATCCCGTGGTAGTCGAGCCCGCGCTGCCCGTGGGCACGCAGGCGATGCTGTGGTCGGCGGGCTACGTGGCCTTTGTCGCGACCTGTCTGGCGACGGCCTTTCGCACATGGAGACGCATGGCGCACCAGCCGTCACCCGCGGCAGCGGTGTCCGAAGCTCTGTCGACAGCACCCGACACGGCCCCTCGCCCCACCGGGGCCGAATGCCTGATCTGGATCGGCCTGGCTGCCACCGCATCGATGTTGCTGCTGGCGATGACGCGGCACCTGACGCAGGACGTGGCGCCGGTTCCCTTCCTGTGGATCGTTCCGCTGTCGATCTACCTGCTCAGCTTCATCCTGTGCTTCGACGCGCCGCGCTACTACGTGCGCCCGCTGTTCCTGGCCGCGCTCCCGCTGGCGTTCTTCGCGCTCGATCGCGTACTCGATGGTGGCATGGAGGTGCCGCTGCTGATCGCGCTGATCAGCGGGTCGCTGTTCGTTTTCTGCATGGTCTGCCACGGCGAGTTGGTGCGCCGCAAGCCGCCGGTGCGCTACCTGACGCTGTTCTACCTGATGCTGTCGATCGGCGGTGCACTCGGTGGCCTGGTGGTTGGTCTGGCAGCGCCAGCCATCTTCACCGCGTATTTCGAACTGCCGATCGGCCTGTTCCTTTGCGCGGCGCTGGTTGTCACGGTGCTGTGGCGCGATCTGCGCACCGCATGGCGCGTGCTGCTGGTGATCGCATTGCTGAGCTACGGCTGGCGGCTTGCAGAGATCTCGCTGCAATACGTGCAGGGCTACAGCAAGGTCGTGCGCAACTTCTACGGCCAGCTGCGCATCGACGATGTCACTGACGATGCGCTGGGCCCCCATCGGAAGATGCTGCACGGCCGCATCAACCACGGCGAGCAGTTCATGGCCGACGCGCATCGCAAGGTACCGACCGCCTACTACTGCGAGAAGTCAGGTGTCGGCCGTGCCATTCGCAGCCTGCAGCAGCCGGGGCAGCCGCTCCATCTGGGTGTTGTCGGGCTCGGCGCGGGGACGCTGGCGACCTATGGGCGCGCTGGAGATGAAATGCGCATCTATGAAATCAACGAACAGGTACTTGATCTGGCGCGCAGTGATTTCACCTACCTGTCCGACAGCGCTGCGCGCATCGAGCCGGTGCTGGGCGATGGTCGCCTGATGCTGGAGCGCGACCCGCCGCAGCACTTCGACCTGCTGGCGATGGACGCCTTCTCAGGGGATTCGATTCCCGCGCACCTGTTGACGCTGGAGGCGATGAAGATCTACTTTGCGCAACTCAAGCCAGACGGCGTGTTGGCGGTGCACATCACCAACCGATACCTCGATCTGCAGCCGGTGATGGCAGCGGTGGCCCGGCAGTACGGCAAGACGGCGCTGGTCTACGACATCGACCCGGCTGAAGACGATCTCTACTGTCGCCACAGCACCTGGGTTCTGCTGATGAGCCCGCAGGTCGCGGCAGCACTGCCAGCCTCGTTGCAGGACGGCGTACCGCTGAACCCGCGACCCGGATTCGCCCCCTGGACAGACAGCTTCTCGAACCTGTTCACGATCCTGAAGTAGCCGCCTTCCGGCGCGCGAGCGTCACAGCCTGAGTTCGCTCAGGCTCGCGTGGTCATCAGGCCGACGGCCGAGCGGCCAGTGAAACAAACGCTCTTCGGCGCGTATCGGCAGGTCGTTGATGCTGGCGTAGCGCCGCACCATCAGGCCCTCTGCGTTGAACTCCCAGTTCTCGTTGCCATAGCTCCGGAACCACTGGCCCGAGTCGTCGTGGAACTCGTAGGCGAAGCGCACCGCGATGCGCGCGCCATCGAAGGCCCACAACTCCTTGATCAGTCGGTAATCGAGTTCGCGCGCCCACTTGCGCTGCAGGAATTCCTTGACCTGCGCGCGGCCGACCGGGAACTCGGCGCGGTTGCGCCAGCGGGTGTCCTCTGTGTAGACGCCGACCACCCGATCGGGATCACGCGAATTCCAGGCATCCTCGGCCATCCGCACCTTCTGGCGTGCGGTCTCGGCAGTGAAGGGCGGTAACGGTGGGCGGGTCTCATTCATGGCGTTGCTCCCGGCATGTTGCGTTTATGTCCCCCGGGCCGGTTCACCGGTTGCTCGCTT
This sequence comes from Burkholderiales bacterium, assembly GCA_947462065.1. Lineage (GTDB taxonomy): Bacteria > Pseudomonadota > Gammaproteobacteria > Burkholderiales > Burkholderiaceae_C > PBB1. The sequence continues at coordinate 4,490 of CANHNO010000196.1, forward strand.
CGGCTCGAGTCCCGCCGGCCCTCCTCCTTTACTTCACTCCACACAGCAGCCCGCCGCAGCGCTCCTGCTACCACCGAAGCGGTCTTGGTTTTGAA
>CANHNO010000197.1 GCA_947462065.1 Burkholderiales bacterium
CAAGGCTTGACCGTGTCCGCCCTGACGACGCCACCAGCCTATTGGGAGGAGGCGTGCAAGCACCTTGCGAAGCGCGACCGGGTGATGCGCAAGCTGATCCCGAAGTGCGGCAATGGTCATCTGAAAGGGCGCGGAGATGCCTTCACCACGCTCGCTCGCTCCATCGTGGGCCAGCAGATCTCGGTGAAGGCGGCTCAGACGGTATGGGACCGCTTCGTGGCGGCGGTGCCCGGCGGCACCGAGCATCTGTGGCCGGCGAGCGTGCTGAAGCTGCGGTTGCCAGAGATGCGTGCGGCCGGCCTGTCGGCGCGCAAGGTCGAGTACCTGAACGACCTGGCTCAGCATTTCACCGCTGGTTCGGTGCACGAGCGGCAGTGGTCCGAGATGGACGACGAGGCCATCGTCGACGAACTGGTTGCGATCCGTGGCATCGGCCGCTGGACGGCCGAGATGTTCCTGATGTTCCACCTGCTCCGCCCGAACGTGCTGCCGCTCGACGATGCCGGTCTGATCAAAGGCATCAGCGTTAACTACTTCAGCGGCGAGCCGGTGTCGCGCGCCGAGGCCCGTGAGGTCGGCGATGCCTGGGCCCCGTTCCGTTCAGTCGCCACCTGGTACATATGGCGTAGCCTTGAGCCAGAGCCAGTAGACTATTGACCCGTTCGGTACCTGATGCCGACGGATACCGCGAGTAGCCCCAGGGATGAGCAAAAAGCACTTTCTCGAGTTCGAGCAGCCGGTGGCCGATCTCGAAACGAAGATCGACGAGCTGCGCTATGTGCAGAACGAATCCGCGGTCGACATCTCCGAAGAGATCGACCGCCTCAGCAAGAAGAGCCTGCAGCTCACCAAGGACATCTATTCCAGCCTGACGCCCTGGCAAGTGACGCAGATCGCTCGTCACCCGCAGCGGCCGTACACGCTGGACTACGTCAACGAGATCTTCACCGACTTCCAGGAACTGCACGGTGACCGGCACTTCGCCGACGACCAGTCCATCGTCGGCGGGCTGGCGCGCTTCAATGGCCAGGCCTGCATGGTGATCGGGCATCAGAAAGGTCGCGATACCCGCGAGCGCGGGTTGCGCAATTTCGGCATGTCGCGTCCGGAGGGCTATCGCAAGGCCCTGCGCCTGATGAAGCTGGCAGAGAAGTTCGGCCTGCCGATCTTCACCTTCGTTGACACACCCGGTGCCTACCCTGGCATCGGCGCTGAGGAGCGGGGTCAGTCTGAAGCCATCGGCCGCAACATCTTCGAGATGGCGCAGCTGGAGGTGCCGATCATCGTCACCATCATCGGTGAGGGTGGCTCCGGCGGTGCGCTGGCCATCAGCGTCGGCGACCAGTTGCTCATGCTGCAGTACTCGATCTACTCGGTGATCTCGCCGGAAGGTTGTGCGTCGATCCTGTGGAAGACCTCGGAGCGTGCCGCTGACGCCGCCGAACAGCTCGGCATCACCGCGCACCGCCTGAAGGCTCTGGGACTGGTCGACAAGATCGTCAACGAGCCCGTCGGCGGCGGCCACCGCGACGTCAAGGCGATGGCCGCGCAGCTCAAGCGAGCCTTGAACGACGCGCTGCGCCAAGTCAGCGACCTGAAGCCGAAGGAACTGCTGCAGCGCCGCTACGAGCGTCTGCAGACCTACGGCCGGTTCAACGACACCACCGACCGTTGAGCCTTCGAGGCGGCGGCGCGTGACGTCTTCGCCACAGCCGCCCTGTGTGGCCGTCGCCTACAGCGGCGGCCGCGACTCCACCGCACTTCTGCACGCCACGCTGGTCACTGCGCGTGATCTCGGCGTTACCGTGGTCGCCTTGCACGTCAATCACCGCCTCAGCACCCACGCCGATTCGTGGCAGCGCCACTGCCGCGATCAATGTGCGCTCTGGGCGGCCGAGGGTTACCCGCTGTCGTTCGCCGTGGCTCGGCTGCGCAGCCAGCCGCAGCCCGGCGACAGCATCGAAGCCTGGGCCCGCCGCGAGCGCTATGCCGCGCTCAGGCGGTTGGCCCAGCGCCATCGCGCCGCGCTGGTGCTGCTCGCGCACCACCGCCGCGACCAGGCCGAGACGCTGATCCTGCAGGCGCTGCGCTCGGCCGGTGTGGCGGGGCTGTCGGGCATGCCGCGCAGCGCCCTGCGTGATGGCCTGCGCTGGGCGCGCCCGTGGCTCGACAAGCCTCGCGCCGCGATCGAGGCCTATGTGCAATCGCAGGGCCTCGTCTACATCGATGACGACAGCAACAGTGACGAGCGCTACGCACGCAACCGGCTGCGGCTCCGCGTCTGGCCGGCGCTGGAACAGGCCTTCCCCGACGTCGAGCCCGCCCTGGCCGCCGCCGCGACCTGGGCACAGCAGGCGACTGCATGTCTTGACGAGGTGGCGGTGGACGACCTGGCGACGATCGCTGGCGATGAGGGCTTGGCGCTCGCCGGGCTTCAGGCGCTGTCGGTGGCGCGTCGGGTCAATGCACTGCGCACCTGGCTACGCTGCCAGACCGGTGCTGCGCCACCCGCCTCGCTGATCACCCGCCTGGATGACGAACTGTTCGGCGACGGTGCGGCCTCGTGGCCACTGGCTGGTGGTCTGTTGAGGCGGTATCGGGGGCATTTGGCGTGGCATGTCTCGGCTCTTGCCGCTGAGGTGGCGGTGATGCCTGAATCGACTCTCAGTATTCGCCGGGCCGGCGCCTATCGCCTGCCCGGATGGGGCGGCCGCTTGCGGGCGTCGCGGGTGAAGGAGGGCGGCGTGCCTCTGGCCTGGCTGGCGCAGGTCGAGTTGCGTGATCGATCAGGCGGCGAGCGCTTTCAGGCTGGCATCGGCCGACCAGCACGCAGTCTGAAGAAGCAGTTCCAGGCGGCCGAAGTTCCCGCCTGGCAGCGAGCCGGCCCGCTGGTCTACAGCGGTGGCCAACTGGTCTTCGTGCCGGGCCTGGGCATCGATGCGCGGGTGATCGGCCTGCCCGGGCAGCCACAGGTGACGCTGCAATGGGAATCTGCCGGGCCGGTGTGACAGGTTGCCGCTTGGCACGGTGCCGGCGCTTGTAAACTAGAGGGCTTTCCCGAACTCAGCACCAGCAAAGCATCGCTGCGATGCACTGAATCCCATGGCCCTGACAGTACACAAATACGGCGGCACCTCGATGGGCTCGACCGAGCGCATCCGCAACGTGGCCAAGCGCGTCGCCAAATGGGCTCGGGCCGGCCACCAGATGGTGGTTGTGCCGTCCGCCATGAGCGGTGAAACCAACCGTCTGCTCGGTCTGGCGAAGGAGCTGTCGCCGGAGCGAAGTTCCCCCGAGCTGATGCGTGAGCTCGACCTGATCGCTGCAACGGGCGAGCAGGTGTCGGTGGGCCTGCTGGCCATCGCCTTGCAGGCCGAGGGCATGCAATCCGTCAGCTATGCGGGCTGGCAGGTGCCGATCAAGACCGATTCGTCATTCACCAAGGCCCGCATCCAGAGCATTGACGATCAGCGCGTGCGCGCCGATCTGGCCGCAGGCAAGGTGGTCGTGATCACCGGTTTCCAGGGTGTTGATGAGCAGGGCAACATCACCACGCTGGGGCGCGGCGGCTCGGACACCTCGGCCGTGGCTGTGGCGGCTGCGCTCAAGGCCGACGAGTGCCTGATCTACACCGACGTCGACGGCGTCTACACCACCGACCCGCGCATCGTGCCCGAGGCCCGCCGGCTGCACACCATCAGCTTCGAGGAGATGCTGGAAATGGCGAGCCTCGGTTCCAAGGTGCTGCAGATCCGCTCGGTGGAGTTTGCAGGCAAGTACCGCGTGCCGCTGCGCGTGCTTTCGAGCTTCACGCCGTGGGACATCGACATCGTCGAAGAGGCGAAGTCGGGCACGCTGATCACTTTCGAAGAGGACGAAAAAATGGAACAAGCCGTCGTATCCGGCATCGCCTTCAACCGCGACGAGGCCAAGATCAGCCTGATCGGCGTGCCAGACAAGCCAGGCATCGCCTTCCAGATCCTGGGTCCGGTAGCCGATGCGAACATTGACGTCGACGTGATCATCCAGAACGTGTCGCATGACGGCAAGACCGATTTCTCGTTCACCGTGCACCGCAACGACTATGCGCGCACGATGGATCTGCTGAAGTCGGCGGTGCTGCCGAAGACCGGCGCAGCCACGCTGTCGGGCGACACCAAGATCTGCAAGGTCAGCATCGTCGGTATCGGCATGCGCTCGCACGTGGGTGTGGCCAGCAAGATGTTCAGCACCCTCAGCGAGGAGGGCATCAACATCCAGATGATCACCACCAGCGAGATCAAGACCAGCGTCGTCATCGACGAGAAGTACATGGAGCTCGCCGTGCGTGCCCTGCACAAGGCATTCGACCTGGAACAGGCACCAGCCTGAGCAGGAAGACGATTGCGAGCAGCTAGAATCGAAAGCTGATGTCTGCGGAGCTGTGACCGAGTGGCCGAAGGTGCTCCCCTGCTAAGGGAGTATGTGGGCAAAACCTGCATCGAGGGTTCGAATCCCTCCGGCTCCGCCAGCAAGTCTGAGCCCTCCCTCGTGGAGGGCTTTTTCTTGTCTGAGCCCCGC
>CANHNO010000198.1 GCA_947462065.1 Burkholderiales bacterium
CGCCGGCCAGCGCAGCAGCGCCAAGACCGAGGTTGAATTTGCTTTTCGGCGGCAGGCTCGCAAGGCGGGCGCCGAAGCCAGGTGCGGCGGTCAGGTCGCCGGGGGACTTCAGGATGACAGCGTTGTCCATCGTTCTCGTTCAAGGCATGGGCAAGGCCGAAAGCACCGGCCGATGGGAGCCATTATTCGAACGCCGCGTCGCGTTCCAAGGATCGAGAAGCGAAGCAAACCCCCGCCAGTTCGCCCCATCGTGGCGCGCTCATCTGTCTACGATGGATGGCATCAAAACCTGCCGCCCGTGCGTCTGTTCGAGGCGCTGGCGCAGGCGCATTTCAGGGGTTCGCAATGAATGTCACGCTCAAGCCGTTCGACTTTTCCCAGGCGGTGGCCCGTGCCGGGCTGAATACGCAGGGACAGCCACTGGGCAAGGCGGCACCGAGCGAGGGCGGCGGCTTTCAGGCGGCGCTGACCCAGGCGCTGGGCGCAGTCAGCAACTCGCAGGCGGAGGCGAGACGATTGCAGCGCGAGGTGCAACTCGACAACCCGAATGTGAGCATCGAAGAGACGATGGTCGCGATGCAGAAGGCTGGAATTGGCTTCCAGGCGACGATCCAGGTGCGCAACAAGCTGGTACAGGCTTACAGCGACATCATGAACATGCAGGTTTGAGGCGTTGGCTCACGCCTGACGCGGACTCACACCTTCTGGTCCAGTGTTTTGCCTAGCAGTGGCACCTGTCCGTAGGGAGAAGGCTGTTTCGAGGCCGCCTCGAGCTGCCTGGTTTCCCAGCTGAGCCAGGGAAAACGCAGGGGAGCCTGCTCCCCGGGCTGGTCGCGCGGCGGCGAGTCATGCGGCGATGACTGCTGCGACGATCCGCTGTCGGGATCGGTCGGCCGGACGGCGCCGATCGGCAGATGGACCGGTGTGGTGGGGGAAACCTTGCTGACGCTCATGATTCACTCCTGGAATCGAGGCGAGATGCCTGTATCCAGAATGTCGGCGGATGCTCGCGGGACTTGACAGCGCGAGGCTGTCAACTTGTAACCAGACGTGGCTTATTCCTCAGTCCAGCGCGATCAGGCGCCGGCGCTTCTGTGTCTGGTCGATGTAGCGCTGCAGCGCGCGCAGACTGTCGCTGCCGAGATTGACCATCTCGCACCCCAGTCGAACACCGCCGGCGTCGTGCTGCAGGGAAGTGACATGCTGGAGCTGCAGCGGCGTGCTGATGCGGGTGTCCGCATCGAGTTCGAGTTCGACACCATTGAGCAGCACACCCGGCTCGATCATCGGCACATCGTCGGGAAGAAACAGTGCGCAGCCGCCGATGCTGACGTCCAGCACGCGCAATGACAGGGGCATGTCGCGCATCATCGGGTGGCGCAACCGCGCGGAGGGAGCCTGACGCAGCAGTGGCCGCACGCGGTAGCTGTTGCGACGCTGAAAGCGGAACATCTCTCGCGGGTAACCACAGCTGATCGCACTCGCGCGCCCGTTGTGAACCAGCAGCAGACCCTGCACATCGAACTGCACCTTCACGCTGTCGAGGTAGCCGACGGCCACCGCTTCATTGCATTCGATCAGCGCCTGAAGCTGCGGCGATTGCGCATCGGCGCTGAAGCTGAGGAGACCACGCGCAGCATCGACGGTCCACAAGGTGACAGGCACCGCGGTGCCGTTCGGCGCGTTCAGGTTCAGCACCACATTGGCGTCGAGCAACTGCTTGAGCATCGCTGCCAGTTCGACGGGTGCAGTGATCTGGAAGTCATGCAGACCCCCGTGGGCGGCAGCCACGGCGTCCAGTGGCATCGGCAGCGTGTCCATCGAGACGGGATGCAGTCAGTGCAACGTGGCGCGCGTGGCGCCCAGCAAGTGATCGAGGCCTTCCAGCCAGGGTTCGGCCAACACACGCACCTCGGCGTCATTGACCAGGATGCGTTGCATGATGCGCGACTTCAACTGCAGTTCGTCGCTGGCGAGCTTCTGATCGGCAGCGGCATGCTTGAGTTGCGAAATGAGCAGCGCGCAGGCGCCCTCGAGCTTGACCACGGCGTCCCAGTTGCCATCGCGGGCGGCATCAAGCATGTCCTGGCTCGCGCGCTCGATGGCCTCGTAGTAATGGAGCAAATTGGTGCTCATGGCAATTTCGGTTGGGGTCGGTTGCAATTGCGGCTTCATCCGTTGGCCACCCGCTTCGTGGCCGGCTCGATGGACTGCACGCCGATCTGCATCCAGGCGTCGCGCAGCGGCTGCACGAGGTTGGCGCATTCCTGCAGCATCGCTTCGTCGTTATGCAGATTGGCCATCGTCAGGCGCTGAGACAGGTAGCCGTAGAGGATGTTCAGGTTGGTGGCCAAGTCGCCGCCAGAGTTGATGTCGAGCGCGCCCTTCAGGCCCTCCTCGACGATGCGCACCGCGCGGCTGACGCTGCGGCACTTCAGCTCGACATTGCCGCTGCGCAGCGCGCCGCGCGCCTGGGCGATCGATTCGAGCAGCCCGTCGTACAGCATGGCGACCAGACGGTGCGGGTTCGCACCGTCGACCGCGGAAGTCACGCCGATCTGCCGGTAGGCGTTGGACTGGGGATTGAAACTGGGGCTGCGGAAGGGGTTGGCGGCGGCAAACATCGCTGGCGTCCTCGAGAAGTCTGTGTGCTTTTTTTATCGGCTTACCGACCTGGCACTTGAGGGCCTGACGCGCTCAGTTGGAGCCCGATTTGTTCCAATTGGTGATCTGCTGGCTGACGTAGGAGTTGAGTCCGGTGAGCGCACTGAGCCGGGTGTCGAGCGCACCGTACTGCCGCAGCAGGCGCTCTCGCGTGGCGGTTAGCCGCAACTCGTACTTGGCCACCTGGTCGTCGGCACGCTTGATCGAGCTGCGCAGACCTTCGGAGCGTGTCGTCACGATGCCGTCGGTGAGCGTCATCGAATCGGTCAGGCTCTTCAGTCGGACGGCCAGGCCAGTGGAGCCGACGCCGTTGGAGGCCGGATTCGTGAACGCCTTGCTGACCTCGGTGAGGTTGCCCAGCGCGCTGCTCAGCTTGGCGTCGTTGACGGTCAGGCTGCCACTGCGCTGCAATTCGATGCCCAGGTCGGACAGACTGCGAAAAACCGACGAAGCACCGCTGGCCTGTCCCAGCGCGGTGCGCAACTGGCTCTGCAGCGACAGGGTGGCTCGATCGCCCTGCAAGGCGCCGGCGGTCTTCGAGTCGGGGTCGTACTTGGTTTGCTCACCGAGGTACTTGCTGATTTCGTTGTAGGCCTTGACGAAGTCGTTGACGGCATTCTTCATCGCCGCGGTGTCGCTGCCCACGCTGATCTGCGCATTGGTGGTCGTGACCTTGGAGACCGTCAGCGAGACGCCGGAAATGACGTCGGCGAAGGCGTTGCTTTTGGAGGTGACGACCAGCCCGTTGATCGTCGCCTGAGCGTCCTTGGCCTCCAGCGTCTGCGTCAGCTTGCTGCTCGCGGGCACCGCCGGGTTGTAGACCAGGCTCGCGAGCGAGGGCGGATCGGTCGGCAGGGTCGGCAGTGGCGTGTCAGCGGTTGCGGTGATGCGCAGCGCGTTCTCGGCGCCGGTCTCGAGCGATCGGATCACCAGTCGCGAACCCGTGCTGTCCTTGACGATGGACGCGCTGACTCCGGCGTTGGCGGCATTGATCTTCGCGCGCACGCTCTCCAGAGAGTCTTCGCCGGCACCGATCACGATGTCGACCGATGAGGCCGGCACCTTGGGCGCGAACGTCGGTCCGGCGCCCCAACTGCCGAGCTCGATCTTCAACGTGCCGGTGCCAACCGATGCGGTGTTGCTGCTGTACGCGCCCGATGCCAGCGACTGCGACTGCGCGAGTTGCGACACCTGGACGCTGTAGGTGCCGGGCGAGGCCGTGGCATTGGAAGTGGCGGTGACAGCGGAAGCATCGGTGCTGCTGGTCGAGGTCTTCTGCCACAGCGTCGGATCGGCGAGCCGGGCCACCGCGTCCTCGACGTTGACCGTGTAGCTGCGCAACAACCCGAACGCCGACAACTTTGACTGCAGCGCCGTTTTCTGAGTCGTCAACAGGTCGATCGGGCGTCGCTCGATCGACACCAACTGTTCGACGATGGAGTTGACGTCCAGACCGCTGCCCAGGCCAGGGGATGAGATGGTCGCCATCGAAACGCTCCTTCAGTTCTCGTGGTCTATCGGCACGACGCGCCATAACCTGAACGGGAAATGGCAACGACCCACCCGGCCGCAAAGCCGGGTGGGTCGCACACCGACCCGGACGGCGCAGCGCGGATCAGCCCTTCAGCAACTGCAGCACCTGCTGCGGCAGTTGGTTGGCCTGCGCCACCATCGCCGTGCCGGCCTGTTGAAGGATCTGCGCACGCGACAGGTTCGCCGTTTCTGCCGCGAAGTCGGCGTCCATGATGCGACCGCGGGCGGCTGCGGTGTTCTCCGACTGGATCATGATGTTCGAGACCGCGTTCTCGAAGCGGCTCTGCACTGCACCCAGCGTCGCGCGGGAACTGTTGATCTGGTCCAGCGCGTCGTCGATCTGCTTGATCGACAG
>CANHNO010000199.1 GCA_947462065.1 Burkholderiales bacterium
AGCACATCGATGTTGGCCCAGGCTTTTGCCACCGCGTTCTTCACGCTCACCAGGCTGTTGAAGAGGATCACGCCATACACCAACACGATGGCCAGTACGAGCCAGAAAACCATGCCCAAGATCGTTCTCCTTGTGTCGAGATGGACTGCAGTCACAAGCTGTCTGTGCCGCGCAGGTAGTCTGCCTGTCAGAGGAAGTGCTGCCGCAGTTGAGCCTCGAACGCGCGCTGTCGATCCGTGTAACCTGCACGCCAATCGCTGTGGGCAGAGGTTGCGTCGAACGTGTCGACGACCTTCTGGGCGACTTGTGGGAGGCTTGCCTGCGGCACTTCGCGCTTCGTCTCCCCCGCGATGTGAATCACGGCGTGATCAAGCCCCACCATGCCAAGCAGCACGGATTTCTTCAATTCGTTCAGCGTCGATGGGCTGGGCGGCTCGTCGCGCACGATGCACACTGGCAGGCTGCCCTGCGACATGCTGTTCAGTGCGAAGTGGTAGGTGTCGGTCAGGCAGAACCGGGCATGTCGCATCACTGCCAGGTTGCTGACGAACCGCGTGTGCGTGAAGCGCTTCGGCCATGTCCGACCCAGCCACTGAATGGGCACCCCGCGCAGTTTCGTCAAGCGTTCGACATGTCGGACCAACTCGCTTGCGTTATCGGCCGTCAACGCGCGTTTAAAGCTGTAGGCGAAGTAAGGCCCGCGCCACTGTGCCGGCGCACGGCTTCGCATCAGGCTGGCGCAGTCGAATCCGAGGCGCACGTGGGAATCGGCTTGGGTCGCTGCAGACAACCGACCGAATGAGGCGGGGTCCCTCACGATGACTGCCTCGCTGCGCTGGACGAATCGGCGCAGCGACTCGCTCACCGAGGTGTCGGCCAGCGCGGCCTCCATGCCTATGAAGCAGCCGCCGAGCGCCAGCACGCGCGTTGATGCGGGGAGCGTTCTCTCGTCAGGCAGGTACAGGCGCTGCCAGCTCTTATACGCCTGGCTCAGGCCCTCGACGCCATGGCGCTTGATGTCCCGCAAGGCGTAGTCGGCTTGCCCCCACATGGGGTTGTTGAGAAAGTCGCCCCAGTAGACGATGGTGTCGTAGCCACGAAGCTCGTCCAGCGATCGAACCAGTCTGTGGCGCAGTACACCGAGCCGGGATTGCTTCTGGGTGACGAACAGATCGTGCGCAAGACCGAGCCTGTCGAAGAAGTGTCGCGCGCCCAGGTCGACGGAATACATGCCGCTGTTGCGGACGTTGTGGGCACAAATGACAGCGATCTTCCTCAAGAGCCTAGGCGCTCGATGGCTCGATGGAGTGCTTCGCACGCCGTCGGTAACTCGCTCTTGCCTGGCTGAAGGCCAGCGCTGCGAGAAAAACCATGGTCTGAACCATCACGATGGTAGGCCCGGTCGCAGCGTCGAGGTGGAAGCTGGCGATGGTTCCGATCACGCAGGAAAAAACGGCTGCTGCCACGGCGATGAGGGTCAGCATGCCGAACTGCTTGGCGAGGAGAAAACCAATGGCGCCCGGCGTGATCAGCATGGCGATCACCAGGATGACGCCGACGGCCTTCAGCGACGCCACGATGGCCAGAGCGACCAACGCCAGCAATCCGTAGTGCAACAAGCCGACCGGCAGGCCCATGGCCCGGGCATGTGCCGGGTCAAAGCAGAACAGAAGCAGATCGCGGCGTTTGGCGATCACGATGGCGCTGATCGGGGCGGCGATCAAAGCGGTCTCGATCACATCCGACCAGCGCACGCCGAGCATGTTGCCGAACAGGATGTGATTCAGATGCTGATCGGAATCCAACTTGACGAAAAGGACCAGTCCCAGGGCGAACATCCCCGAGAACACGACCGCCATGACCGCGTCTTCCTTCACGCGGCAATGCTCACGCAGATAGGCTGAGCCCGTGGTGCAGATCAAACCGGCAGCGAACGCGCCGAGCACGAGCGGGATGGACCACAGATAAGCGAGCACGATTCCGGGCAAAACGGCGTGTGAGATGGCGTCGCCCATCAGCGACCAGCCCTTCAGGACCAGATAGCACGACAGCAACGCGCAGACCGTGCCGACCAGGACAGCGATCACGAGCCCACGTTGCATGAACTCATGTGTCAAGGGCTCGGTGAACCAATGGAGCAGGCTCATGTCGTGCTGCTCGCGGCGCGTTGGGCAGCGCTCCTGCGCCAGGTGGCCAGCCGCCCGTGCTTGGGCGCGAAAACGAACGCCGCAAGGAACACGAGCGTTTGAAACACCACGATCAGGCCGCCGGTCGCGCCGTCGAGAAAGTAGCTCGCATAGGCGCCGAGCCCGCCGCACAACACGCCGAACGTGACGGCCAGCATGATCATGCGGTCGAAGCGGTCGGTCAGCAGGTAGGCGGTCGCTCCGGGGGTCACAACCATCGCAATCACGAGGATCGCGCCGACGGTCTGCAAGGCGGCGACCGTGCAGGCCGACAGCAGCACGAAAAACAGGATGCTCAGACGCAACGGATTGATGCCGACGATGCGTGCCTGTGCCTCGTCGAAGAAGGCCAGCATCAGGTCTTTCCATTTCAAGCCGAGGATCACGAGGGAGACGGACGCGATCACAACCACCTGATTTGCATCTTCGTCAGCGATGGCAAGGATGTTGCCGTAGATCACGGATTGCAGATTGACCGAAGTCGGGTTCATCGAGACCAGGAAAAGGCCGAAGGCGAACAGGCTGGTGAAGATGATCCCGATGACCGCGTCTTCACGCAGCAGCGTGATGCGTTTGACGGCGAGTATCGAAACTGCAGCGAGCAATCCCGAGACGAAGGCGCCCACGGCATAGGGCAGCCCCACGAGGTAAGCGATGGCCACTCCCGGCACCACCGCGTGCGAAAGCGCGTCCCCCATCAGCGCCCATCGCTTCATGACGAGGTAGCACGAGAGGAAGGCGCAGACGCCAGCCACCAGGGCGCTGACCCAGATGGCCTTGAACATGTAGCTGTATTGAAACGGCTCGAGAAGCAGGTCGATCACTGCTTGTCCTCTCGCTCGCGGTCGAAGATGGCGGGGTCGGCCTTCTCGCCATAAAAGACAAGGGGACGTTCATCGTCGGTCAGCACGGTCACGGAGCGCGTATCGGCGTCGTCATGAAGATCGCGGCCGCCCAGCCGGATGTGGCGCAGCACGCCGCCAAAGGCCGTTGCGAGGTTGTCCTCGGTGAAGACCGCTGCTGTGGGACCATAGGCCAGCACCGTGCGGTTGAACAGAATGACCTGATCGCAGAAATTCGGAACCGATCCCAGGTTGTGGGTCGACACGAGCATCAGGCAGCCGCGATCGCGCATGCCGCGCATCAGCGCAATGATGGCGTCTTCTGTCTTGACGTCGACGCCCGTGAATGGCTCGTCGAGCAAGATGACCGTGGCCTCCTGCGCCAGCGCCCGCGCCAGGAAGACGCGCTTTCGTTGCCCACCGGAGAGCTCCCCGATCTGCCGATCCGCGAAGCCGCTCATGCCCACGCGATCGAGCGCGGCGGTAACAGCCGCGTGGTCGGTCCTTGAGGCGATCCGCAAGGCATTCATGTGGCCGTAGCGTCCCATCATGACCACATCGCGAACCAGGACAGGGAAGGTCCAGTCCACATCCTCGCTTTGCGGCACATAGGCCACGAGTCCTCGGGCCAGGGCCTCGTTGACTGGCAAGCCCGAGATTGCGACGCCGCCGCTGGCCGGCGTCAGGAAGCCCATCAGCGTTTTGAACAGCGTCGATTTGCCTGAGCCGTTGATCCCGACCAGCGCACAGATCGATGAACCGCCAAGCTCGAAAGAGGCGTCTTCAATGGCTCGAACGCCGTTGGAATAGACGACGGAAATGTCCGTCACACGAAGCCCTGCCGCAGGCGCTGAAGCCCCGGAGTGTGAGTTCGCCCGCGTTCCGCTACTGGTCAGGCCCAGCATCGATCGGCCAAATGACATCACCCGGCTGATCATTGTCCGAAGCCATTTGCAATGGTATCCACGGTCACCTCGAGAAGCTTCAGATAGGTAGGAACGGCGCCGGTCTTGGCCGAAAGCGAGTCAACAAAGAGGACGCCACCGTAGCGAGCTCCCGTTTCCCTCGCCACCTGCCGTGCCGGCTTATCCGACACCGTGCTCTCGCTGAAGACGACCGGAATCTTATTCCTGCGAATCAGATCGATCAGGCGGCGAACCTGTTGCGGCGACCCCTGTTCGTCTGCATTGATCGGCCAGAGATAGGCCTCGCGCCAGCCGAAGTCGCGGGTCAGATAGCCGAACGCTCCCTCGCTGCTCACCAACCAGCGCTGAGCTTCAGGGACCTTGGAAAGCCGGGTTTTCAGTAGCCCCGCGAGGGCGCGAATCTGCTCTGAATAGGCGGCGGCATTCCTGGCGTAGACCTCGGCGTTCGCTGGATCCGCATGAGCGAGCGCCTTGCGGATGTTGGCCACGTAAATCAGCGCACTGGAGGTCGACATCCATGCGTGCGGGTTGGGTCTGCCAAGGTAAGGGCCTTCGCGGATGCCGATCGGGACGATGCCC
>CANHNO010000200.1 GCA_947462065.1 Burkholderiales bacterium
AGCTTAGTCGGGTCGCTTGTCCGCCCACCGGTGCAGCCGGGTCGCGGAAGGTTTTTAAACCCACTATCGCGCTGGAAACCAGCGCATGAGGTGAGCGAAATGATGCAGGAATACAGAGCGAATTCGCATCTGTTTGGAGGCAATGCGCCATACGTCGAAGAGATGTATGAGGCGTATCTCGAAAACCCCGGCTCGGTACCCGAGAACTGGCGGTCCTATTTCGACGCGCTGCAGCACTTGCCCGCCGTCGATGGCTCCGATGAACGCGATGTAGCGCATGCGCCTGTGGTTGAATCGTTCGCGCAGCGCGCCAAGGCCAACACGTTTGGCAATCGCGCCAGCAGTTCTGACCTCGCCATTGCGCGCAAGCAGGTGCACGTTCAGTCGCTGATCGCTGCCCACCGCTTCCTCGGTTCCCGTTGGGCCGACCTCGATCCGCTAAAGCGCCAGGAGCGCCCCAAGATACCTGAACTCGAGCCGGTCTTCTACGACCTGACCGAGTCGGACATGGATATCTCTTTCAGCGCCACGAATACCTATTTCTCGACTGCCGAGAACATGACTTTGCGGCAGATTCTTCAGGCGCTGCGCGAAACGTACTGCGGCTCGATCGGTGCCGAGTACATGCACGTCACGCAGCCGATCGAAAAGCGCTGGTGGCAAGAGCGGCTCGAGTCGATCCGCTCGAAGCCGCATTTCAGCGCCGACCAGAAGAAGCACATACTCGACCAGCTCACCGCGGCTGAGGGCCTGGAGCGCTACTTGCATACCAAGTACGTCGGTCAGAAGCGCTTTTCGCTCGAGGGTGGCGAGAGCTTCATCGCATCAATGGATGAACTGGTGCAGCGCGCTGGCGTCAAGGGCGTGCAGGAGATTGTCATCGGCATGGCCCATCGCGGCCGCCTCAACGTGCTTGTCAACACGCTCGGCAAGACGCCGGCCGAGTTGTTCTCTGAGTTCGATCACACCGCGCCTGAGAATCTGCCGTCTGGCGACGTCAAGTACCACCAGGGCTTTTCCAGCGACGTGACCACGCCTGGCGGACCAGTGCATTTGAGCCTGGCGTTCAACCCGTCGCACCTCGAGATCGTGAACCCGGTGGTCGAGGGCTCGGTCAAGGCCCGTCTGGATCGCCGCGGCGATACGAAGGGCCACTCGGTCTTGCCCATCATCGTGCACGGTGATGCGGCGTTCGCCGGCCAGGGCGTTGTGATGGAGACCCTGGCACTGGCTCAGACGCGCGGCTATTTCACAGGTGGCACGGTGCACGTGGTCATCAACAACCAGATTGGTTTCACCACCAGCGATCCGCGCGATACGCGGTCGACGCTGTATTGCACTGACGTTGTCAAGATGGTCGAGGCGCCGGTGCTGCACGTCAACGGCGACGACCCCGAGGCGGTGGTGCTGGCCACGCAGATGGCACTCGACTACCGACAGGAATTCAGCAAGGATGTGGTGGTCGACATCGTCTGCTACCGAAAGCTCGGGCACAACGAGCAGGACACACCGGCGCTGACGCAGCCGCTGATGTACAAGAAGATCGCGGAGCATCCTGGCACGCGCAGGATGTACGCCGACAAGCTGGTCGCCCAGGGCGTGCTCACGTCCGATGGTCCCGATGCGATGGTCAAGGCCTTCCGCGCGGCGATGGACGAAGGCAAGAATGCCTACAGCCCGGTGTTGACCAATTACAAGAGCAAGTTCGCCGTCGACTGGGCGCCGTTCCTCGGCAAGAAGTGGACTGATGCAGCCGATACAGCACTACCGTTGGCCGAGATCAAGCGTCTGGCCGAGCGCATCACTGCGCTGCCTAAGAACTTCAAGGCGCACCCACTGGTCGAGAAGGTCCTGGCCGATCGAGCTGCGATGGGTCGTGGCGAGATGAATGTCGACTGGGGGATGGGTGAGCACTTGGCATTCGCCTCGCTGGTCGCCAGCGGATACGCGGTTCGCCTGTCGGGCGAAGACTGCGGACGCGGCACCTTCACCCATCGCCATTCGGTGCTTCACGATCAGAACCGCGAGAAGTGGGACGAGGGCACCTATACCCCGCTCAAACATGTTGCTGAGGCTCAGGCGCCTTTTGTGGTGATCGATTCGCTGCTGTCCGAAGAGGCCGTACTTGGCTTTGAGTACGGCTACGCGTCGGCCGAGCCAAACACGCTGGTCATCTGGGAGGCGCAGTTCGGCGACTTTGCCAATGGCGCCCAGGTCGTGATCGACCAGTTCATCGCCTCCGGTGAAGTCAAGTGGGGTCGTGCGAATGGCCTGACGCTGATGCTGCCGCACGGCTACGAGGGACAAGGCCCCGAGCACTCATCGGCGCGCCTCGAACGCTTCATGCAACTGGCCGCCGACAACAACATGCAGATCGTCCAGCCGACCTCGGCCAGCCAGATCTTCCATGTGCTGCGCCGACAGATGGTGCGCATGTTCCGCAAGCCGCTCGTTATCCTGACGCCTAAGTCACTGCTGCGAGCCAAGGATGCCGCATCCCCACTCAGCGAATTCACACGGGGAGAGTTCCGCACCGTCATCGGTCCTAACAATCCAGAGATCGAGCCGGAAAAGGTCAAGCGCGTGATCGCCTGTTCTGGCAAGGTGGCCTACGACTTGCGCAAGCGCCGCGACGCGAAGAAGCAGAACGACACCGCTATCGTGCTGGTGGAGCAGCTGTATCCGTTCCCGCACAAGGCCTTTGCGGCAGAGCTGAAAAAGTATCCGAATGCCACCGAGATCGTCTGGTGTCAGGACGAGCCGCAGAACCAGGGCGCCTGGTTTTTTGTGCAGCACTACATCCACGAAAACATGCTCGACGGCCAAAGGCTCGGCTACGCGGGCCGACCAGCATCTGCGTCGCCTGCGGTGGGGTATGCCCACCTGCACCAGGAGCAATTGAAGTCGCTGCTGGATCAGGCCTTCGGCAAGCTGAAAGGCTTCGTCCTCAGCAAGTGATGCACCGGAGCGCACGGTACGGCGTCATGACCGACGCCGCGTGTCCACCCGCAGCATTGCAGCCCTCAAACCATCCAAGTTCAGAGCACAGATTCGCCGACGGCCAGTGTTGCCGAGGCTTGAAATCTCAGAAAGAAAATCATGTCCATCGTTGAAGTCAAAGTTCCTCAGCTCTCCGAATCCGTATCGGAAGCCACGTTGCTGCAGTGGAAGAAGAAGCCCGGCGAGGCCGTCGTCATCGACGAGATTCTGGTGGAGATCGAGACCGACAAGGTCGTTCTGGAAGTCCCTGCCCCGGCATCCGGCGTGATGGCTCAGTTGGTGAAGAACGACGGTGAGAGTTGCGTCGCCGAAGAGGTCATTGCACGCATTGACACCGAAGCCGCGGCGCAGGTCAGCCCGCCGGAAGTCAAGGCTGTGGCGCCGCAAGCCGCGTCTGCCCCTGCGGCGCCTGCAGCGGGAAGCGCGAGCGGCGTCGCGATGCCGGCGGCCGCCAAGATCATGGCCGACAACCATATGGACGCGGGTTCGGTCCCCGGTACCGGTAAGGGGGGGCGCGTCACCAAGGGCGACGTTACCGCCGCGCTCTCCGCTGGCTTGCAGGCGCCTGTGGTGGCAGCGGCTTCCGCGCCTGTGGTTCCGGTCGCAGCCGTCGTCGCGCGCGCGCTTCCTTCGGTGCCAGCACCTGTGGCTGTGAACCTTGGCGATCGTCCGGAGCAGCGCGTACCGATGTCCCGGCTGCGTGCTCGCGTCGCTGAACGTCTGCTGCAGTCGCAGGCCACGAACGCCATCCTGACCACGTTCAATGAAGTGAACATGGCGCCGGTGATTGAGATGCGCAAGCGCTTCCAGGAAAAATTCGAAAAGGAGCACGGCGTCAAGATCGGCTTCATGAGCTTCTTCGTGAAGGCTGCGGTCGCCGCGCTTAAGAAGTACCCGATCATCAATGCGTCGGTCGACGGCAATGACATCGTCTACCACGGCTACTTCGACATCGGTATCGCTGTGGGTTCACCGCGCGGCCTGGTGGTGCCCATCCTGCGCAATGCAGACCAGATGAGCTTCGCCGACATCGAAAAGAAGATTTCCGAGTTCGGCAAGAAGGCCAGCGAAGGCAAGCTTTCACTCGACGACCTGACCGGCGGCACGTTCTCGATCAGCAACGGCGGCACCTTCGGCTCCATGTTGTCCACGCCGATCATCAACCCGCCGCAGTCGGCCATCCTGGGCGTGCATGCCACCAAGGATCGCGCGGTGGTCGAGAACGGTCAGATCGTGATCCGCCCGATGAACTACCTTGCCATGAGCTACGACCACCGCATCATCGACGGCCGCGAAGCCGTGCTGGGCCTGGTCGCGATGAAGGAAGCGCTGGAAGATCCGGCGCGACTGCTGTTTGACATCTGATCTGACATCCGACGCGTAGTCATCCAAGAGAGCGACCCATGAGCAAGCAATTTGATGTCGTCGTCATCGGCGGCGGACCCGGCGGCTATGTAGCGGCGATACGTGCCGCGCAACTCGGCTTCAACACCGCCTGCATCGACGAGTGGAAGAACGACAAGGG
>CANHNO010000201.1 GCA_947462065.1 Burkholderiales bacterium
AACAAGGCGCAGTTACCGCAGGCCTGTGTCGTCTTGTGGGCCGGGTATTTCTTCATATCGACCTTGGTCGAGTCTGCCTTGTAGCCGAGAGACACGGCATTGGTGTCGGTCTCCGCGACCATGGGAGCAGCCTGCGCCATGGCCTGAGATGCAGCAATCGCGCTGCCTCCGACCACGACATGCAACATGAAAGTGCGGCGATTGGTGATGCTCATGGTGAAACTCCGTTGTTAGAAACTCAAGTAACGTCCGAAAGCATGTTCGGATGACAAAATTTTTGCACGAAGGAGACTCCTGACTCATTTAGTGAGCTAAGACGTTTGAGCCGGCTCGCCACGCTCACACGGGTAAATCCGTTGGGGGCGCCATGCATCAGGCTCCTAGAATTTGCTGCGGCCGCACAAATCAATCGCTCAAAACCTCCGATGCCATCCACGCGACGATCTGCTCAGACTCATGCCGCTGATGACAAAGCACCCGAGGTGAATGCACCGGTCGGTGACCTCAGGGTGCTGAAGAAGTACCCGAACCGACGGCTCTACGACACGACGGCCAGCAGCTACATCACCCTGGCGGACGTGAAGAAGATGGTGATGTCAGGTGAAAACTTTGTTGTCCGAGACGCCAAGACTTCAGAAGACCTCACGCGCAGCATCCTGCTGCAAATCATCCTAGAGGAAGAAAGCGGCGGGGTGCCGATGTTCTCGAGTCAGATGCTGGCCCAGATCATCCGCTTCTACGGGCACTCCATGCAGGGCATGATGGGTTCCTATCTTGAAAAGAACCTGCAGACCTTCACTGAGATTCAGGGCAGGCTGGCCGACCCGGCGCTGGGTCTGTACGACACGGCCGCTCACACCCCGGAGCTGTGGACCCAGTTCCTCAACGGCCAGGCGCCCGCCGTCCAAGGCTTGATGAGCACCTACCTTGAGCAATCGAAATCGATGTTCACGCAAATGCAGGAACAAATGGCGAAGCAGGCTGGCACGTTGTTCCCTGGCGTGCCCGGGTTCCCGCCGAAACGCTGACGCGCATCGCTCGCCCGGCCTGTGTCAGGCTTTGAGGCGAAAATGCCAAGATGACTTCTGACGCCAGCACCGCCGAACGTACGCACCCCACCGGTGCTCCAAAAATCGGTTTTGTATCCCTCGGGTGCCCAAAGGCGCTGACCGACTCCGAACTGATCCTCACGCAACTGCGCGCTGAGGGTTACGACACCTCTAAGACTTTTGCCGGCGCTGATCTGGTGATCGTCAACACCTGCGGATTCATCGACGATGCGGTGAAGGAGAGCCTGGACACCATCGGCGAGGCACTGGCCGCAAACGGCAAGGTCATCGTGACGGGCTGCCTGGGCGCCAAGGCGGGTGATGCCGGCGGTAATCTGGTGCGCCAGATGCACCCGAGCGTGCTGGCCGTGACCGGCCCACATGCCACCAACGAGGTGATGGACGCCGTTCATCGGCACGCGCCGAAGCAGCACGACCCGTTCACTGATCTGGTTCCTGCTCCTGCAGCACTGAACGACATCGGCGTCAAGCTGACGCCGCGCCACTACGCCTACCTGAAGATCAGTGAAGGCTGCAACCATCGCTGCACCTTCTGCATCATCCCGAGCATGCGCGGCGATCTTGTGTCGCGACCTATCGGCGACGTGCTCGGTGAAGCGCAGCGCCTGTTCGAGTCCGGCGTGAAGGAGTTGCTGGTGATCAGCCAGGACACCAGCGCCTACGGCGTCGACATCAAGTACCGCACCGGTTTCTGGGACGGAAAGCCGGTGAAGACGCGGATGCTCGATCTGTGCGAGAAGCTCGGTGAGCTTGCCGCGCCACATGGCGCCTGGGTGCGGTTGCACTACGTGTATCCCTATCCGCACGTCGACGAGGTGCTGCCGCTGATGGCGCAGGGCCTGGTGCTGCCGTACCTCGATGTGCCGTTGCAGCATTCGCACCCCGATGTGCTCAAGCGCATGAAGCGTCCGGCCAGCGGCGAACGCAACCTTGAGCGCATCCAGCGCTGGCGAGAGGTCTGCCCCGAGATCGTGATCCGCAGCACCTTCATCGCCGGTTTCCCGGGCGAGACCGATGCAGAGTTCGATCACCTGCTCGATTTCATGCGTGCCGCCGAGATTGATCGCGCCGGCTGTTTTGCCTATTCGCCTGTGGCTGGCGCGACGGCCAATCAACTGCCCGGCGCGTTGCCCGCGGCGCTGCGCGAGGAGCGCCGCGCGCGTTTCATGGAAGTGGCTGAGGCGATCTCCGCTGCCAAGCTGGCACGCCGCGTGGGGGCGACGATGCAAGTGCTCGTCGATGCCGCGCCAGCACTCGGTCGCCGTGGCGGCACCGGACGCAGCTACGCCGACGCGCCCGAGATCGATGGCGTGGTGAAATTGTTGCCGCCCGAAAAGGCGTCGAAGACCCTGAAGGTCGGCGAGTTCACTCGCGCACGCATCGTCGGCACGCAGGGCCATGACCTCATCGCGCTGCCGGTCTGACCATGACCGACGTCAATGGTGACGGGGGCGCCGTCAGCGCGACCGCGCTGATTCACCACGGCTACACGCCGCCGGATGGTTTCGCCGCCGTGCAGCCCGCCGTGCACAAGGCATCGACGGTGATCTTTGCCAATACGCAGGCGCTCCATGCTCGCCAGTGGAAGGACAAGACCGGCTACACCTACGGGCTCCACGGCACGCCCACCACCTTCACGCTGGAAGAGCGCATCGCCACGCTGGAAGGTGGCCTGCAGACCTTGCTGCTGCCCAGCGGGCTTGCGGCGATCGCTCTGGTCGGCATGGCACTGCTGCGCGCCGGCGACGAGGTGCTGATCCCCGACAACGCCTACGGCCCGAACAAGGAGCTCGCGCGCGGCGAGTTCGCGCGCTGGGGCATCACGCACCGCTTCTATGACGCGATGGACCCATCGTCGCTGGAGGCGGTACTGAGCCCGGCGACGAAGCTGGTGTGGCTCGAAGCCGCGGGCTCGGTGACGATGGAGTTCCCCGACCTGTCCGCCCTGATCCGGCTGGTGCGTTCGCATGGCGCGCTGATCGCGCTCGACAACACCTGGGGCGCGGGCATCGCGTTCAACGCTTTTGAACTCGAAACGGGGCTCGGTGTCGACATCTCGGTGCACGCGTTGACCAAGTACCCGTCTGGCGGCGCTGATGTGATGATGGGCTCTGTCACCACTCGCGACGAGTCATTGCATCTGCGGCTGAAAGCCACTCACATGCGCATGGGCTGGGGCGTTGGCGCCAACGATGCCGAACTGCTGTTGCGCTCGCTGCCGACGCTGTCGCTGCGCTATCACGCACAGGATGCGGTAGGTCGCCGTTTGGCTGGGTGGTGGAGTGAGCGCCCTGAGGTCGTGCAGGTCTTGCATCCAGCACTTGCTGGATCACCTGGGAACGCCGCCTGGCAGCGGCTCTGCAGTGCGTCGGCAGGGCTGTTCTCGGTCGTGTTCGATGAGCGATACAGCGCTGCGCAGGTGCATGCTTTCGTTGATGCGTTGCGGCTGTTCAAGATCGGCTATTCCTGGGCAGGCCCTGTCAGTCTGGTGGTTCCGTATCAGCTGAGCGCGATGCGAAGCCGACCGGCATGGCCGGGCACCCTGGTGCGCTTTTCTGTCGGCCTGGAGTCGGTGACGGACCTGATCGCGGACTGTGAGCAAGCCGTGTCGGTGATGGGATGAGCATGTCTCATTCCCAGCGGTTGCCGCTGATCGACCTCTTGAAGGTCGTCGCGGCTCAGTTGATCGTGCTGCATCATCTGGCTTTCTATGGGCCGATGGCCGACCACGCGGCACCGCTGATGCCTCGGCTGATCGACTGGCTGGCCGACCCCGCACGCATGGTGGTCCAGGTTTTCCTGGTGGTGGGTGGTTACCTGGCCGCGCTGAGCCTTGCGCCGGATGGCCGGGTGCGCACGCCCACGCAGGTGACGTCCCGCCTGCTTGAGCGCTACTTGCGCCTCGCTCTGCCGCTGACGCTGGCTCTGTTGCTGGCCATCGTCGCCGCTGCGGTGGCTCGCAACTGCATGGAGCACCCGTCGGTGCCCGTGGCGCCGAGTCCGATGCAATTCTTCGCGCATTTGCTTTTGCTCCAGGACGTGATCGGGAAGGAGGCGCTGTCGGCCGGTATCTGGTATGTCGCCATCGACTTGCAGTTGTATGCGTCACTCCTGTTGTGGCTGGGGCTGGTGGTGGCGCTGCTGAAGCAACCGGACAGGGTGCGTCAAGTCCTGCCGTGGGGTGTGGTCGTGGCGGTGGCGTGGTCAGCGGTGTCCGTGAACCGGCAGTCGAGCTGGGATATCTGGGCCCCGTACTTTTTCGCTGCATACGGTCTGGGCGTGCTCGCCGCCTGGGCGCGTGAAGGACACTCGGCGCGCATGGCGTTCTTGCTGGCGCTGGTCAGCGTGCTGTTGGGTTTGTGGCTGGAATGGCGAGATCGGCTGGCGATCGCAGCGTTAGTGGCCGTGCTGCTCTGGGCTTCGCATGGGATCCGTAGCCGAATCCCA
>CANHNO010000202.1 GCA_947462065.1 Burkholderiales bacterium
CGAAATGATCTAGAAACCGTTGGTCAGGCGCACCTTGGCGACTTTCCGCAGCGCTGAGTTCGGCTTCTTTGGCGTCGTGGTGTACACGCGGGTGCACACACCGCGACGCTGGGGGCTGCCCTGCATCGCCGGCGACTTTGACTTCGTGACCTCGGTCTCACGACCGTGACGCACGAGCTGATTGATGGTTGGCATAGGTAACTTGTTCCCGTTTGAAGTCACTGGCTTCGGAGTGAAGGGCCGACCGGCGAGATTCGCCAGCCCGGCATCCGACGCCTGTGCGCCTTTGCATGTGCGTCGTAGCACAAAGCAACAGTCGCAGCACCCTTGTCCGAAAAGCCTTCCAGTATATTCGTCTGGACAAAATACGGCAAGCGTAACGATAGGAAGTGGCCTTGATCCCAAATTTGGTGCTCGACACCAATGCCGTGTTGGACTGGCTGGTCTTCGACAACCCGGGGTTTCAGCCCATCGCACGGGTCATCCTGTTGGGGAGCGTACGCTGGGTGGTCAATGCGGCGGCGCGTGAGGAGCTGGCCCATGTGCTATCTCGTGGAGTAGTTGATCAGTGGCAGCCCGACCTGCCCCTCCTGTGGCGCACTTGGGAACGCCATGCCACCCCGATCGAGTACCCACCGCAAAGCTCGCCGCAGCGCCGACCGCAATGCACTGACATCGATGACCAGAAATTCGTCGATCTGGCGCTTGATTCCGGCGCACTATGGCTGGTTACGCGCGACCGAGCGCTACTGAAACTGGCGCGACGCGCACGCTCGCTGGGTCTGGCGATCGTGAAGCCGGAGCGGTTTACGCTGGTGGACTCCGCTGTCGCACAGGCATGACCGCGGTTCAGGGCTGGACGTCAAAAGGGCGGCCGAAGCCGCCCTTCAAACACCCAGGGAGAAACAGCTTACTCGGCTGATTCAGCCCCAGCGTCTGCCGTCTGCGCCTGCGATTCGGCCAGTTCATCGGCCTCCTGCAGTGCAATGGCGCGGCGCTCGGCGTCGTCCATCTCTTCCTTGACCTTGCGGGCCTGATGGAAGGCCATCCCAGTGCCTGCAGGTATCAGGCGACCGACGATGACGTTTTCCTTCAGGCCACGCAACTCGTCACGCTTGCCCATGATGGCCGCTTCGGTGAGCACGCGTGTGGTTTCCTGGAACGACGCCGCCGAGATGAAGCTGTCGGTCGACAGCGACGCCTTGGTGATGCCCAGCAACACGTCGGCATGGGTGGCCGGCAACTTGCCTTCCGCAACCATGCGATCGTTGGTATCCAGCAACTCCGAACGCTCGACCTGCTCGCCCGCGATGTATGAGGTATCGCCGACGTTGACGATCTGCACGCGGCGCAGCATCTGACGAACGATCACCTCGATGTGCTTGTCGTTGATCTTCACGCCCTGCAGACGGTAGACGTCCTGAACTTCGTCGACGATGTAGCGCGCCAGTTCCTCGATGCCCAGCAGGCGCAGGATGTCCTGCGGATCGGCCGGGCCGTCGACGATGGACTCGCCCTTGTTGACCACTTGGCCTTCGTGCACCAGGATGTTCTTTTCCTTGAGCACGAGCTCTTCGTAGACCTTGCCTTCCGGGTCGGTGATCTGCAGGCGAACCTTGCCCTTGGTCTCCTTGCCGAACGACACCGTGCCAGTCATCTCGGCCAGCGTGCCCTTGTCCTTCGGCGTGCGGGCCTCGAACAGCTCGGCCACCCGCGGCAAGCCGCCGGTGATGTCGCGCGTCTTCTGGCCTTCCACCGGGATACGCGCCAGTACTTCGCCTGGCATCAGGTCCTGGCCATCGCGGATCTGGATCAGTGAGCCGACTGGGAAGCCGATCGTCACCGAGTGGTCGGTACCTGGAATCTTCACCTCGTTCCCGGCTGGGTCGAGCAGCTTCACCTGCGGGCGCACGACCTTCAGCGCACCACGGCGCTTGGAGTCAATGACCACCAGCGTGGACAAGCCCGTCACTTCGTCGAGCTGCTTGGCGACCGTCAAACCTTCTTCGACGTTCTCGAACTTCGCCTTGCCGGCGAACTCGGTGATGATCGGTCGGGTCAGTGGGTCCCAGTTGGCCAGCACGGTGCCGGCCTTCAGCTGCTGGTCGGGCTTGATCGACAGCAAGGCGCCATACGGAACCTTGTGGCGCTCGCGTTCACGGCCATGCTGATCAGAGATGATGATTTCGCCGGAGCGGGAAATCACCACCAACTCGCCCTTGCCGTTGGTCACGTAGCGCATCGTCGCGTTGAAGCCGATCAAACCATCGGACTTCGCATCGACGCTGGACGCCACCGCCGCGCGCGACGCCGCACCACCGATGTGGAAGGTGCGCATCGTCAGCTGCGTACCGGGCTCGCCAATCGATTGCGCCGCAATGACGCCGATGGCTTCGCCCTGGTTGACGGTGCCGCCACGACCCAGGTCGCGTCCGTAGCACTTGCCGCAGATGCCGAAGCGCGTGGCGCAGGTCAAGGCGGTACGGACCTTGACCTCGTCGACGCCCGCGGTTTCGAGCATGTCGAGCACGTCTTCGTCCATCATCTCGCCAGCGGCGAGCAGTTGCTCCTGCGTCTCAGGGTGCAGCACCTCAATGGCGGTAACACGACCCAGGATGCGGTCGCGCAGGCTTTCGATGACTTCACCGCCTTCGACCAGCGCGCGCATGTTCATGCCGTTCTGCGTGCCGCAGTCGTCTTCGATCACCACCAAATCTTGCGTCACATCGACCAGACGGCGGGTCAGGTAGCCCGAGTTCGCCGTCTTCAACGCCGTGTCCGCCAGGCCCTTGCGAGCGCCGTGGGTAGAGATGAAGTACTGCAGAACGTTAAGGCCTTCGCGGAAGTTCGCTGTGATCGGGGTTTCGATGATGGAGCCGTCCGGCTTGGCCATCAGGCCGCGCATGCCAGCCAGCTGGCGGATCTGCGCGGCGGAGCCACGGGCACCCGAGTCGGCCATCATGTAGATGGAGTTGAACGACTCCTGATCCACCGTGTTGCCGTGGCGGTCGACCGTCTTCTGCTTCGACAGTTGCGACATCATGACCTTGCCGACTTCGTCGCCGGTCTTGCCCCAGATGTCGACCACCTTGTTGTAGCGCTCGCCAGAGGTCACGAGACCCGAGACGTATTGCTGCTCGATCTCCTTGACTTCATTCTCGGCGCGCTCGATCAGGCCCGGCTTTTCCTTCGGCACCAGCATGTCGTCGATGCAGATCGAGATGCCGGCGCGCGTGGCCAGACGGAAGCCCGCCTGCAGCAGCTTGTCGGCGAACACGACAGTCTCTTTCAGTCCGCACTTGCGGAACGAGACGTTGATGAGCCGCGAAATCTCTTTCTTCTTCAGCGCCTTGTTGATGTTGCTGAACGGCAGACCCTTCGGCAGGATTTCGCTGAGCAGCGCACGGCCTACGGTCGTGTCCACCAAGGTGGTTGACGGCACGAAATCGCCGGTTTCCTTGTTCTTGGTGTACTCGGTCAGGCGCACGCTGATCTTGGTGGTGATCTCGACCACGGCGTTGTCGAGTGCACGCTGCACTTCGGCCACGTCAGAGAAGATCAGTCCTTCGCCCTTGGCGTTGATGCGGTCGCGCGTCGCGTAGTACAGACCCAGCACCACGTCTTGCGACGGCACGATCGACGGCTCGCCGTTGGCAGGAAACAGGATGTTGTTCGAGGCCAGCATCAGCGTGCGGGCTTCCATTTGCGCCTCGATCGACAGCGGCACGTGAACGGCCATCTGGTCGCCGTCGAAGTCGGCGTTGAATGCCGCGCAAACGAGCGGATGCAACTGGATCGCCTTGCCTTCGATCAGCACCGGCTCGAACGCCTGGATGCCCAGGCGGTGCAGTGTCGGTGCGCGGTTCAGCATCACCGGGTGTTCCTTGATCACTTCTTCAAGGATGTCCCACACCACCGGCGTGCCAGATTCGACTTCCTTCTTCGCCGCCTTGATAGTCGTGGCAATGCCCATGGCTTCCAGGCGCGAGAAGATGAAGGGCTTGAACAGCTCGAGCGCCATCAGCTTCGGCAGGCCACACTGGTGCAGCTTGAGCGTGGGGCCGACCACGATGACCGAACGGCCCGAGTAGTCAACGCGCTTGCCCAGCAGGTTCTGGCGGAAACGACCACTCTTGCCCTTGATCATGTCGGCCAGCGACTTGAGGGCGCGCTTGTTGGCACCCGTCATCGCCTTGCCGCGACGGCCGTTGTCCAGCAGCGAATCGACCGCCTCCTGCAGCATGCGCTTTTCGTTGCGCACGATGATTTCTGGCGCCTTCAATTCCAGCAGACGCGCGAGGCGGTTGTTGCGGTTGATGACGCGACGGTACAGGTCGTTCAGGTCGCTGGTGGCAAAGCGGCCACCGTCGAGAGGCACCAGCGGACGCAAGTCCGGCGGCAGCACCGGTAGCACGTCCATCACCATCCACTGCGGCTTGATGCCCGACTTCTTGAAGGCTTCCATCACCTTCAGGCGCTTGGAGTTCTTCTTGATCTTCAGCTCGGA
>CANHNO010000203.1 GCA_947462065.1 Burkholderiales bacterium
GTACGAGATCGCTTGTGTGGCACTAGCGGCGTTATCGCTCTGCCACCCATGCAATACCTGCCACTGACCGCCGGGCGATTGCGACGTTGCATGCGGCCGTTGCTCGGCAAGCCTGACCTGGCAACGCGCTACATCAGCACGATGTCGTATCGCTCCGGCGAGCCGGCGTTCTCGGCGCGCAGCGAGATCGGCTTGCCAATGAAATCGCTCAGGCCGGCCAGGTGCTGGCTTTCTTCGTCTAGCAGCATCTCGACGACGGCGGGCGTGGCGATGATGCGGAATTCCTTCGGGTTGAACTGCTTCGCCTCGCGCAGGATCTCGCGCAGGATGTCGTAGCAGACGCTGCGCGCGGTCTTCACCTGGCCCTTGCCTGCGCAGGTGGGGCACGGCTCGCACAACATGTGGGCCAGCGACTCGCGGGTGCGCTTGCGGGTCAGCTCCACCAGCCCCAGTTGGGTGAAGCCGCTCACCGTCACCTTGGTGCGGTCACGCGCCAGCTGTTTCTTGAGTTCGGCCAGCACCGCAGCCTGGTGCTCTTCGCGTGTCATGTCGATGAAGTCGACGATGATGATGCCGCCCAGATTGCGCAACCGCAGCTGGCGGGCGATGGTTTGCGTGGCTTCGAGGTTGGTCTTGAAGATGGTGTCGTCGAAGTTGCGCGCGCCCACATAGCCGCCAGTGTTCACGTCGACCGTGGTCAGCGCCTCGGTCTGGTCGATGACGAGGTAGCCGCCTGATTTCAAATCGACCCGCCGCGCCAGCGCGCGGGCGATCTCTTCGTCGATGTTGAACAGGTCGAAGATCGGCCGCTCGCCTTTGTACAGGCCCAGCTTGTCGACCGAGGTGGGCGTGAAGGCCTCGCCAAAGGCCTTCAGGGCGTCGTACTGCTGCTGCGAGTCGATGCGGATGGATTGCGTGGCCTCGTGTGCCAGATCGCGCAGCACACGCTCGACCAGGTTCAGATCCTGGTGCAGCAAGGTGCCGGGCGGCGACTTGAAGCTGCGCTCTCGGATGGCCTTCCAGGTCTTGCGCAGGTAGGCGATGTCGTCGGCCAGCTCGGCGTCGGTCGCTTCTTCAGCATTCGTGCGCAGGATGAAGCCGCCGGTGGGGCCGCTGCCCTCGGGCAGTTCGGCCAGCACCTTCATGCGGGTGCGCAGTTGCTCGCGCAACTCGGGCGAGCCAATTTTCTGGCTGATGCCGATGTGATCGTCTTGCGGCAGAAACACCAGAAGGCGGCCGGCAATGCTGATCTGCGTGGACAGCCGCGCGCCCTTGGTGCCGATAGGGTCCTTGATGACCTGCACCGTCAGCGTCTGGCCTTCGAACACCAGGCGCTCGATCGGCGGGGGTGGTGTCACCACGCC
The DNA here is from genome assembly GCA_947462065.1 of Burkholderiales bacterium. Taxonomy (GTDB): domain Bacteria; phylum Pseudomonadota; class Gammaproteobacteria; order Burkholderiales; family Burkholderiaceae_C; genus PBB1. The sequence continues at coordinate 1,365 of CANHNO010000203.1, forward strand.
CCCGGTCGCCACGGCGTGGCGCGGGGGCTCGCCAGTCAGCTGCACATCGGCAGCGTGCAGAAAGGCCGCGCGCTCGAGACCGATGTCTATGAAGGCCGATTGCATGCCCGGCAGCACGCGCACCACCTTGCCCGCGTAGATGTTGCCGACCAGCCCGCGTTCGAGCGTACGTTCGATATGCAGGTCCTGCACGGCACCGCCTTCAATCACCGCGACGCGTGTTTCCTGCGGGGTCCAGTTGATCAGGATGTCTTGCATTCGGTCGATGGTATTCGAGCGCGGCTCGACACATGCCTCACCACCGCACACCCACGGCGCGCAGCAGCCCGGCGGTCTCGAACAGCGGCAAGCCCATGATGCCGGTGTAGCTGCCGTCGATGCGCGACACCCAGGCTCCGGCCGCGCCCTGAATGGCATAGGCACCGGCCTTGCCGAACGGCTCACCGCTGGCGATGTAGCGCTCGATGGTGTCGGCATTCAGCTCGGCGAAGGTGACGCGCGAGGTGCTCACGGCCAGTTGCGCGGAATCTCCGGATGCCACCGCCACGGCGGTGATCACGCGGTGGGTGCGGCCGCTCAGCTGCTGCAGGGTGGCCGCCGCATCGGCCGCATCCTGCGGCTTGCCGTGAATGCGCCGGCCGAGTGCCACGGTGGTGTCGGAGCACAGGATAGGCGCTGGCGGCAGCTGGCGTTGCGTCAGGCGTTGCTGCGCGGCATGCAGCTTGGCACGGGTGACGCGCTGCACGTAGTCCAGCGGCAGTTCGCCGGTGCGTTCGGCTTCCAGCGCTTCGGCGTCTTCGGTGGCGTCGGGCAGCAGCAGCTCGCAGCGCACGCCCATCTGCTCCAGCAGTTGGCGCCGGCGCGGGCTTTGCGACGCAAGGTAGATGAAGTCGTGTGCGGTGGCCATGCGGCGCTTCATTCGCGGTGGTACGGATGGTTGATGGTCACCGTCCAGGCGCGGTACAGCGCCTCGGCCAGCAGCACCCGCACGAAGGCATGCGGCAGGGTCAGATCAGACAGGCGCAAGGCTTCGTCGGCGCTGGCTTTCAGCGGCGGGGCGAGGCCGTCGGGGCCGCCAACGATCAGGGCCACATCGCGTCCATCGTGCGTCCAGGCAGTCAGGCGCTGAGCCAGTTGCACCGTGGTGAGCCGCGTGCCGTGTTCATCGAGCACAACGCGGCGCACACCCTTGGGCAAGGCCGCCTCGATGCGTACTGCCTCGGCGGCCATCAGCTGCTCGGCCGTCTTGCCGCTGCGCGGCTCGGCCTTGACGGCTTTCAGCTCCAGCCTCAGATCGGGCGGAAAGCGCTTGGCGTAGTCCTGGTAGGCCTCGTCGGCCCACGCCGGCTGACGCTGACCGACGGCGACCAGCAGCAGCTTCACGCGCCGCGCGGGGCTCTCTTGGCTGCTGGTTTGGCTGCCGTTTTACCGGCGGCGGGACGCTTCGCAGGCGGCGCATTGACAGCTGCGCGAGCGCTCGCGGCCTTCTTGGTCGATGGCTTGTTGACGGCAATGACCTTGATCGGCGCCTTCTTCGCCACGCGGGCTGAAGGTGCCAACGACGTCTTGCGCGCCGGCGCCTTCGCACCCTCAGCTGCGGACTTCACGCCCACGGTGCGGGTGACGCCCGTCTTCACGGGGGCTGCGCGCTTGGCTGGCGCTGCAGCCTTGGCGGACGCAGTGCGGCGCTTGGCCGCGGGAGCGGCGGCCTCTGGCTCTGCAGCACGCGCTGGGGTCTTGCGGGCCGGCACCTTCTTGGCCGGCGCTTCGGCAGGTGCTGCAGCTGCTGCGGCCTTGCGCGCAGGCGACTTCTTCTTCGGTTCGGCGGGCACTTCCTCGGCTTTCACCAGCCGCTTCGGCGCGGTGTCGAGCTTGAGCTTGACGGGCTTCTCACCCCAGATTTCTTCGAGGTGGTAGTACTCGCGGATGTTGGGCTGCATCAGGTGCACCACTGCGGCGCCGCAGTCGACGATGATCCATTCACCGTTGACTTCGCCTTCGGTACGGGGCACCGGAAAGCCTGCCTGCTTGACCGCGTCTCGAACGCTGCTGGCAAGCGATTTCGTCTGCCGATTGCTGGTGCCCGAGGCGATGATCACGCGCTCGAACAGCGACGACAGGTGTTCGGTGTCGAACACGAGGATGTTCTGGCCCTTGACGTCTTCCAGACCATCGACGATGGTGCGTTGCAGTTTCTTGATGTCCATTCAACTCCTGATGCGCCAGCCGGCGCGTACCTCGAAATGCGGGGGCTGCGGTGAGTTCACCGATACAGCCCGTGTTGGTCAATATAGCGCGCCACGTCTTCAGGCACGATCTTGTCGATGGGCAGGCCCGCGGCGCAACGCGCGCGTACCTCGGTCGAGGACAGGTTCATCGGTGGCAATTCAATGGCGCACACCGCGCCCGACGCGGGCGAAACCTCAGGCGCGGCGGGGCGCTGCGCGACGGCAAGCGTGACGAGGCCGAGCAGTTCGTCAATGCCGTGCCAGGTGGCCAGGCCGGCCTGCTGATCCTGCCCCACGATCAGAAACCACTGCGCGCCAGGTTGCGCGGCTTGCAGCGCGCGCACAGTGTCCAGGGTGTAGCTCGGGCCAGGGCGCTCAAGCTCGATGCGGTCGAGCACGAAGCGGGGTTCGCCTGCAATCGCGAGTGCCACCATCGCCTCGCGGTGCACGGCGGCCGTCAACGCGCGGGTTTTCTGCCAAGGTTGCCCCGCCGGAATCCAGCGGACCTGATCCAGTGTTGCGTCTCGCAGCGCCGCCTGCGCCAGCGCCAGGTGCGCGTTGTGCACCGGGTCGAAGCTGCCGCCGAACAGGCCGATGCGCCTCAAGCCACCGCGCCCGGAGCGGCATCGCTCCACTCGGCCCAATCACGCGGCCGCAGGAAATCGCTGTACAGCCGTGCTTCGGGGGTGCCGCCTTCGGGCTTCCAGTCGTAGCGCCACTTCACGACGGGTGGCATCGACATCAGGATGCTTTCTGTGCGCCCACCCGACTGCAGGCCGAACAGCGTTCCGCGGTCGAACACCAGGTTGAACTCGACATAGCGCCCGCGGCGGTAGGCCTGGAAATCGCGCTCGCGCTCGGTGTACGCGGTGTCCTTGCGGCGCTGCACGATCGGCAGGTAGGCATCGACCAC
>CANHNO010000204.1 GCA_947462065.1 Burkholderiales bacterium
CGATGGTGAGTTCACCACCGTGCAGGACGTGGCCGATGTGGCGCTGCTGTTCGCCGGCTTCAACTCCAATGCGCTGACCGGCCAGTCGCTGGTCGTCAGCCATGGCTGGTTCATGCAGTGAGTGCCGGGCTGCTGAAGCGCCATGGCGCTTCAGCAGCCGGTCGTCAACGGGCGTGGTGTGACCGGACAGACGCTTCAGAAGCGTCGAGCAATGTGCACTGCGCCCGCGGATCCGTGCTCGACCAGTGCGCACCAGGCCCGCATCACGGGGCCGGGTGGCTTCGTGCGGTGCGAGAGGGCCTCGTCGCGGTGTTCGCATTCGTCGGCCTGACATTCCAGCAGCAGTGACCGCAAGGCGGCGTGTTCGGTGCGGTCGGCGAGGCGGTCGATCTGCTGCTGGTAGTGCCGGTCGACGAAGGTCTCCACCGCGGCGATCGTCGCGTAGACCGCACGCGGGCCGAACAACGCGGGCAGCGCACCGGTCAGAAAACCCGCAGCGCGCCAGGGCACCAGCAGACGGCTGCGTTGCGACACCGGCAGCAGCTGTTCGACCAGGTCCAGGTGGCGCTGCTCGGTCTGGCGGTGTCGGCGTGCGAAGTCGCACACGCCTTCGTCGCGGGCGATCGCCAGTACCCCGTGGTAGATCCACACCGCGCCGCTTTCGCCCGCGTGATCCGAGCGCAAGTCGCCGATCATGTCGATCGGGATCTCGATCGGGGTCGTGACCACGGCGGGGGGCGCCGCGTTTCTTTTTGGCGAGGCATCCTTGCGCTCCAGCGCCACCGCGACCCGCTGCATCGCCGGGCGCACACGCAGGAAGCCGCGGTAGGCAATCTCCATCAGGAGCGCAATGCCTGGCAGCGCACCCAGCCGGGCCAGCCAGCGCCAGCCGGGCAGCGTGGCCCACAAGGCGATGAAGGCGCGTGCGCCACTGAGCACCGTGCCGTCGCCTTGCTGTACGTGAAACCGCGCGAGGTAGTCGGCGCGGTGGCCACCGGGGGGCAAGGGCGAGTTCGCGTCGCTGACATCACACCAGCGCAGCGGCTGCAAGGGGGTCAGGCCACGGTACACACCGACCTCCCGACGGCACAGCGGGCATGCGCCGTCGTACAGAACGGTCAGTGACGGGCGGGCGTCGTGTTTCAGATCTGGCATGCGGCGCATGTTGCCCGCAGTGCGCAGACGCCGCTGCCAATCCGGCCTATGCACGTCGGCTTCGCGCGGTCTTGTTCTTGACACTGCGGCGCTGGGCTGCTTCGAAACGAGCTCACTTCAGGAAGTCACGTACGCGCGCGATGGATTTCTCTGCCGCCTCCTCCTGCGGCAGGTGACCGACGCCGGGCAACGACACCAGGGATGCGTTCGCGATCGCCTTCACGTAATCGGCTGAATTGGCGAACGGGATCATCGCGTCGGCCTCGCCCCACACCAGCAGGGTCTGCGCCTGGATGCGGTTCAGCAGCGGAATCGGGTCGACCAGCGTGGTCTGTCGCATCCGCGCGATGAGTGCGTCGCGGCTGCCCGGTGCCAGCATCAGCTCGTGATAACGCGTCGTCAGGTCGTCGCTCAGGAACGTGGCATTCGCATAGGCGGGCTCCAGGCTCATGCGCAGCAGCGGCTTGGGAAGCACGTAGCGCATCAGCCCCAGGGTCATCGGCACCTCCGGTGCCTGGCCGTACTCGAACCCTGGGCTCGCGAAGCCGTCGGGCGCGACAAGCACCAGCTTGTCCACCCGCTCCGGGTGCGTCGCAGCGAAGGTCCATGCGATGCGCCCGCCAATCGAATGGCCGGTGAGGCTGGCGCGCGCGACGCCGAGCCGGTCCATCAGCGCGATCAGCACCTCCATGCTGCGCGCGTCGCTGTAGTTGCCACTCGGGTCGGGGGCGCTGAGACCGGAGCCGGGCAGGTCAAAACGGATCACGCGGTGGCCGACCGCCAATGCCTGTGCCCAGGGCTCCCAGCTGTGCAGACTTCCGCCGAAGCCATGGATCATGATCACCGCCGGCGAGCCCTTCGGGCCGCTGTCGCGAACGTGGAGTCGAATGCCATCGACGTCGACGATGTCCCCTGGGGTCGCCAGGTAACGAGCCTTCAGCGAAGCCAGATCCTTGTCCGGGGTCCACAACCAGAAGGCGGCGAGCAACACAAGCAACACGACAGAGCCGGTCAGCACAGCGAGTTTCAAGAGAAGACTTTCAGGTGGGGTGAATCGCAGGGCGTGCCGTATCGAAGGCGTAGGCCGTGGTGTCTGGCTGCCGCACTGCATTCACATACTCACGGGTGTAGCCTGGAAACACTGCAAAGACCCGGCCATTGTCCAGGCGATACCAGCTGCGGCACTGGCTCCAGACCGATGTGGCCAGGCGCGCCTGCAGGCTGCGGTTGTGCTCACGCATCGCCTCTGGGCGCACGTCGATCCAGCGGTGGCCTCCTCCGCGAACCGCCTTCATGCAGGCGATCGCGTGGTCGACCTCGGGTTCGATGTAGAGCAGCGTCGAGGTGTGGCCGGTGGCGGTGTTCGGTCCCAGCATCAGGAACAGGTTCGGGAAGCCCGACACCGTGATGCCGTGGTACGCCTGTGGACCATCGGCCCAGGCGTTGGCGAGCGTTTGGCCTTGCAAGCCCGTGATGCGGATGGCCGACAGCGAATGCGCAACGTCGAAGCCGGTGGCGCATACCAGCGCGTCGATCGGTCGCTCGCGGCCATCGGCGGTGACGATGCCGTGCGCGGTGATGCGCTCGATGACTTCGGTCACCAGCTCGACATTCGGTCGGCACAGGGCCGGGTAGAAGTCGTTCGAGTAGATGATGCGCCTGCAGCCCAACGGGTAAGTCGGGGTCAGCCGCTCGCGCAAGCTGTCGTCGCAGACCTGCCGCCGGCGTTGCGCAGTGGCGGTGGCCAGCAGCCCGCGACGTGCCAGCGAGCCGTCTTCGAAGCCGCGTCGACCCCATTCGAGTACCTGAGTCCAACACCAGTGCGCCATCGCTGCATAGGGTGGCAGGTGCGCCAGTGCACGATCGAGCGCGGTGTAGCGGCGGTCCATCCGTGGCAGCACCCAGTTGGCGGTGCGCTGGAACAGGTGCAGTTGCTTCGCCTGTTCAGCGACGGGTGGCACCAGCTGCGATGCCGTGGAGCCGGTGCCGATCACCGCCACCCGTTGGCCGCGCAGCATGGCGCGGTGATCCCAACGCGCCGAGTGCAGGCGCAGGCCCAGGAAGTCGTCCATGCCCGGGATGTCGGGCCAGCGTGGCCGGCTCAGCGGTCCGGAGCTGCACATGAAGAAAGGCGAGCGCAGCTCCTCGCCCCTGTCAGTGCGGATCTGCCAATGGCCAGTGGCCTCGTCGAAGGAGGCGTCGGTGATCTGTGTGCCCAGGCGCAGATGCGCCAGCAGCCCGAAGTTCGCGGCCACCCGCTGCATATAGGCCTGGATCTCGGGCGCGCTGGGGAAGCGGCGTGACCACGCAGGGTTGGGCGCAAAGGAAAACGAATACGCCGGCGCCGGCACATCGACGTGCGCGCCTGGGTAGGTGTTGTCCCACCAGGTGCCGCCCAGCCCAGGCTGCTTCTCCAGGATCACGAAGTCATGGATGCCAGCCTGCTTGAGCTTGACGCCGGCGCACAGGCCCGACATGCCCGCACCGAGGATCACCACTTCATGGTGCGCGGACTGCGGCCTCGCGCCTGCGCGGGCCGTGGCAAGTGCCTGCATCACGAAACGAGCGATGCGTTCGAGGGCCTCATCTGCACTGCGCAGTACGCCGCCGTGGGTCTGGAACACATGCCATCGGCCTGTGGTGATCTCGCAGTGCGTTTCGACCCCGGCCGACTGCAGGGTGGCTTCAAGCTGCAGCGCCTGGCCGTGCAGCAACTCGTCGGTGCCGGCCTGGATCAGCGTCGGTGGCAGGCCGCGCAAGTCGGCGAACAGGGGGGAAACCTGCGGTGCATCGGCCGAAGTGGCGTCGCCCAGGTAATGCGCGGCGCAGGCGGCGGCCCACGCGACGCTGAGCATCGCCTCGCCGGGCGGCTCGGTCGCAGGGGCATCACGCATCGCCAGATCGACCCAGGGCGACAACAGCACCAAGGCCGCCGGCAGCGGCAAGCCACGGTCGCGCAGCGCCAGTGCGGTCGACAGCGCCAGCCCGCCGCCGGCCGAATCGCCGGCGAGGATGACCGGGCGGCCCCCAGCTTCAGCGCTCAGCGCGCGAAACGCCGCGATGGCGTCATCGAGCCCGGCCGGGTAAGGATGCTCCGGTGCCAGCCTGTAGTCGAGTGAGAACACGGGCAGGCCGATGATGCGAGCGAGCCGCGAGGTCAATGCACGGTGGGTCGCCGGCGAGCCGATGCAGAACGCCCCGCCATGCAGGTAGAGCACCACGCCGGGCGGCGAACTGGGCGCCTGCGTCGAGCGGCACCATTCGCCGGCCAC
>CANHNO010000205.1 GCA_947462065.1 Burkholderiales bacterium
AGAAGCCTCAGTGAAAGGCCAGGGCCGTTCAGGCCTGGTCGGGGAACAACCGCAATCAGCGCTGGAAGACGACAGCCACGGCGCCGGAGGTGCCGGTTTGGTTGATGTAGGCCACGGAGTCGTTCGAACCCGATTGCGAGACCACGGCGATAGAAGAGGTCGTGCCGTTCTGGTCAACGAAAGCGATTGCCTTGGTGGCGGAGATGTCCTGGAAGATCACGACGTTGTTCGAATCGGCGCCGTCACCAGCCAGCCAGCTATCCGCCTGGGTGATGATGTCGTCACCGGTCAATGCGGTGCCAGTGGACAGTTCGATGTCGCTGGCGAACGAAGCGCCTGCAGCAAGGGCCAGGGAAACAGCGATGGAGATTTTCTTGAAGTTCATGATGAAAGTTTCTTTCTATGGATAAGAGCAAACAAAGGGACGGAGAAAGTAACAAAGAACGTACTGCCTGTGAGCAGGGACGGCGGTCGGACTTTTGATCCTTGACCGCATCTGCTCTTCCGGCAGCAATACCACTTTAAAAGCATCAAATTACTTGAATGTGACTATCTATCGTTTTGGTTGTTATTGTTATTTTTGAACCATGGCAAAGGGCTCGTTTGCGCGGACACTCACACCCAGCAGCCATCAACGCTGGGTGACCGTCACCCCATCGCCCTGGATGTAGACCTGAATCGGCACACCGGCAGCAGGGTTGCTGATGTTCAGGATGTTGTTGTTACCAATTTCGAAAAAGGTGATGCTGCTGTCGCCGGTCTGGGAGATGTTGGCCACGTTGCCTTCACCCTGCTGCAACCCGTTGAGCACGTTGCCGTAACCGGTTTGTGAGACGTCGACGCTGTTGCCGATGCCTTCCTGGGTGATCGTGACCATGTTGTCCGAGTCGTACTGCACGACGCGGGCGCGGTTGAGATCGCCGATCTGGGTCACATAGGCCGCGTTGGTCGCCCCCTCCTGATCGACCTGGGCGATGTTGCCGATGCCGCCATCGTTGGTCTGGTCGATCAGAGCCATGTGGTCGTCGCCACTTTGGCGAATGGTTGCAGCGGTCAGCAGGATGTCGGACTGACCAAAGTCTGAGTACTCGGTCAGATCCACCCACGCCATCGCCTGCGAGTACGACAAGAGCAAGGCAGCACCCAGCACACCACCACGGCGCACAATCATGCGCATCGCACTTGCCAGATCAGGCTCGCATTGATCAGAGGGAACACTCATCGTGACTTCCAGTGCTGGTTGAAGCAGTCTCCAACCTGTTTCCGTTAGTTTGCACAGTCAATGCGACATTTCGATGTGCCGGACGCTGCCGTGATTGAGCGCAAAGGCCCAAGGGCGTTGATCCATGGGAACTAAGGCCCACGCTGCAGCGCTCAGTGCTCGGTGTTGATCAGCAGCTTGAGCTCGCGGCAACGCGTGATGGCCTGCACGCGGTTGTGCACGCCGAGTTTGCGGTAGACGCGCTGCAGGTGATTCTTGATCGTCAGGCTGCTCAGCGACAGGATCATGCCGATCTCCGGGTTGCTCTTGCCGCGCACAACCCAGTCCAGTACCTCGAGCTCGCGCTCTGACAGCACGACCCCCGGGCGCAGCGCCGGCACGCTGGCATTTCTGCTGGCCAACACGCGCAAGAAGGCGATGTGCAGTTGAGGAAGCAGCAGCGACAAAGCGAAAGCATCACGGCCGCTAGGTCCGTGAGTCAGGCCGAACAGCGAGAAGAATGTTCCCCCGCCTGCCAATGGACCGGTACCGTGCGCCAGCACATTGCGCAAGCCCAGCTGTCGCACCTCGTCGCCTAGCGCGCCCCAGAACGCGCCAGTCGTGTCGTAAGGGCCATCATCGGTTGCACCGACGGCTTGTACCTTCGCACCAGCTGACTCCTCTGGCGGCGGAAACAGGCAGGGCGAGCGCCCAGTGGCCGCGCAGTGCCGGGCAATCCGCAGCGCCAGTCCGTCCACCGGGTCGACCAGCCCGGCCAGCACCTCAGGCGCATGGGCCACGCTGTGGAGGTACTCGGCATGGGTGACACGGCCCTGTTCGTTGAGCCTCAGGCACACCAGCACTTCGTATGGCAACAAGGCACGCAGCGGACCCTGCGACCACAGGAAGAACTGGCGAAGACGCTGGACTTCTGCGCTGGCCTCGATGGCCTGCAAAAGGGCTTTTTCTTCAGCCGGGTTGAGCAGCACCAGATCCTGCATGCCTGCCGTAGCGTTGTTTTTCAAGGGAGCAATGAGATCGGCCAATCAAACTCCATCCCCACCCTTGTCGCCACCGGACTCATCGCGACTTCCAGTACTGGTTGAAGATGTCGCCAACAGGTGCCGATACGCCGGAGGCGGCAGCCGCTGGCGATTTCGGCAATGGCTGTGTCCTGGATGCGGATACAGGCGCCAAGGCGGCATCAGCCACCGGAGCCGCACGGGGCGCGACAGGCGACGGTGCGGCCTGTGGCGCGGATTGCATTGCGGGCGGCGGTGCGGTCGAGCGTGCCGGCGAAGCTGCGGGTTGCGGCAGCGGTGCGGATGGGGCAACCGTTGCCGCCTGTGGTGCCGCGGCTGGCGCAGGTTGCGGCACCGCTGGTCGCGCCGGTGCGGACGCGGCAGCCGGCGCAGACTGCGTCGCAGTGGACAGCGGCATTGACCGTGCCGCGGGTTGTGCAACCGGTTGCTCGATTTGCGGACCCGGTTTCGGCGCTGCGGTTGGCGGCGCTACGTTTGGCGGTGCGGCTGTTGGCGGTGCGGCTGTTGGTGGTGCTTTTGGCAGCGCAGGGGGTGGTGGCACGGTGCGGACCGCTGGGACAGGCGGCGTCGGCAAGTTGAATTCCCACTCGGCCGGATCAGACTCCGAGGGTACGGACCGGGCTGATGCGACGGGATCGAGACAAGGCCGCTGCTGAGCTGCGCGTCCTGCCGCAGGCCGGCCGCCAGCGGCAGGGCCTTCCGCCGACAGGGGCCGAATGATCGCGTCGCATTCGGCCAGCTTCCTGCGCAGCGGTACCGGTGCGTTGTCGGCGGGCAGTGGCTCGCCGATGTTGGTCAGGGCCTCGATCAGCGCCGTCTGCACCACCGGGTGGTCCCATTCGCCAGGGTCTTGCAGCTCGAGATATCGGTCGCGTATGCCAAAGGCCGTGAGGTGCAGAACGGCGGACTCGACGGCCTCGCGAACTGCCAGCTGTGCCGGCTCGTTGGTCGTGAAGCCGGTCTCGGCCTGCAGCAGCTTCTGGAAGTCCACGAACTTGTACACGCTCGCCGAGAACTGCGTGGAATAGATCGTCTTGGTGACCGATACCGTGGTCAGTACCTGACCGGTGCGCACATCCACACTGCGCAGCCCCACCGTCACCTGGTCGACCCGGTACTGGGTGCTGGAGCCAATGCCGAGGTAGTTGGCTCCCTTGCCGCCGGTACGCACATTGGACTCGTAGGCGATGACGCCGCCTTCGATGATCAGGCTGGCGGGCGTCATGTTGGGCAGGCTGATCACCGGCTTGCCCTTGTCCGTGGGCGACTCGATGGCGCGAACGATGCGCCGCTCGGTGAGCAGGTTCTGCAAGCCTTCACGCTCCACCGGCACGAACCAGCCGGAGTCTTCGAGTGCCTTCACGAGGATCGAGGCGGCCCCTTGCGTCACCAGTGTGGAATACGCGCTCTCGGCCCCGGACTTGTACTGCCCGGTCTGGTCCCGAAAGCCGTACACCGCCACCGGCACCTTGACGGCGGGCCGGGGCAGACGCGACAGATCGCGCGTGATCTGGGTGGTCGGGGTGAGCTGGGCGTTCGAGCGGACATTGGACGGCGGTACCGTCGAACAGGCCGTCAGCGCCAATGACACCGCCAACGCGCAGTAACCACAACGTTCACGCCAGAGTGCCATCACAGCGGCGGGCTTGGTCATGTCAGGGCACCCCATTCAGCGAGGCGCTGCCCACCTCGAACGACACAACCGAGCCTGTGCTTTTGTCGGTGGTGAGGATCTTCAAAATCCCGTTGCCTATGTCGGTGACCGTGATGGTGAAGGCTCCCGTGTCGTAGTTGCCGGGCGCCAGGGTGCTGCCCTTGCCGAACAGGTTGGTCAGCGCCTGACTGGAGAGGCGGGACAGGATGGCCTTCTGCAAGTTGTCATTGAAAGCGTCCAGATCCGATTTGACAGGCGCCTTGTACTTGTTTTGCGCATTGGCCTGCGCCAGCAAGCCGGGGGCGTTGTTCGGATTACCGCCAAACGTGGGGTTGATCGGTGTGTAGACCAGTTCGGTGGCGCAGGACGGGCCCGCCTGCAGGGCGCAGGCGATGGCAAACGCACTCAAAAGTTGGCAGCGGGGTACGCAGTTCATGGCGTGGTGGAGAGGTTGATTAGTCTGTTGAAAGTGAGTGTTTCGCGATCTGCGGCCAACACCTGCGCCATCAGTCATCGCGAGCCAT
>CANHNO010000206.1 GCA_947462065.1 Burkholderiales bacterium
GCACAGCGTTTGGTGATCCGACGTGTTTGAAGATGATTTTGGACTGGAGATCTTGCCAATGAGTACCACTGAATCGACGCTGGGTTCCGCCAAGGTGGCGCCGGTGACCATCATGATGAAAGACCTGCGGAACGAAGCGGCAGTCGAGCCTGCGCCCGTGTCAACCAGCCCAGTGACGAAAGATACGCAGATCATCGCGATCTACGGCAAAGGCGGGATCGGCAAGAGCTTCACGCTGGCTAACCTCAGTTACATGATGGCGCAGCAGGGCAAGAAGGTGCTGCTGATCGGTTGCGACCCGAAGAGCGACACCACCAGCCTGCTGTTCGGTGGCCGCGCCTGCCCGACCATCATCGAAACGAGTTCCAAGAAGAAGTTGGCCGGCGAGGCGGTTGCGATCGGCGACGTCTGCTTTAAGCGAGATGGCGTCTACGCGATGGAACTTGGTGGCCCTGAGGTCGGCCGCGGTTGCGGTGGACGCGGGATCATCCACGGCTTCGAACTGCTCGAAAAGCTCGGCTTCCATGAGTGGGGATTCGACTACGTGCTGCTCGACTTCCTGGGTGACGTGGTGTGTGGTGGCTTCGGTCTGCCGATCGCCCGCGACATGTGCCAGAAAGTTATTGTGGTTGCCAGCAACGATCTGCAAAGTCTGTACGTTGCCAACAACGTCTGCAGTGCAGTCGAGTACTTCCGGAAACTCGGCGGCAACGTCGGCGTGGCCGGAATGGTGATCAACCGCGACGACGGCACTGGCGAGGCGAAGGCCTTTGCCGAGCATGTCGGCATTCCGGTCCTGTCGACGATCCCAGCGAACGACGACATCCGCCGCAAGAGCGCCAGCTACGAAATCATCGGCAGACCAGGCTCCGAATGGGGTCCGATGTTCGCTGAACTCGCAGAAAACGTCGGCACGTCATTGCCGATGCGTCCTAAACCGATGTCTCAGGACGAGTTGCTTGGCTTGTTCTCGGCTTCCTCGGTCGGTCGTGATGTGGTGCTGGAGCCCGCGACGCAATTCGATATGTGCGGGAAGACCGAGAGCAAGAAAGAAACGCTCGAAGTCGTCTACGACGAAGTCTGAGCGGCCGCGCACCATGTCCAAAACCATCCCCATCATCGCAGCGGCACAGCCAGCCATGCCGGCTTCGCCTACGGCCCCAGGCGTGCCCTCGACGACGCTCGACGGAGACGGCATGGGCTGCCACGCCGGTGGCGAACAGTTGCTCGCCGCCGCGAAGTCGGCAGGCAAATCAGAGGTGCTTGATCAGTACGCGAAGGACTATCCGAAAGATCCCAAAGCCGGGCCGCACGACCAGCCGCAGAGCATGTGCCCAGCCTTCGGATCGTTGCGGGTGGGTTTGCGGATGCGTCGCACCGCCACCATCTTGTCGGGCTCTGCCTGCTGCGTGTATGGACTGACGTTCACTTCGCATTTTTACGGTGCGAAGCGAAGCGTCGGCTATGTGCCGTTCAACTCCGAGTCGCTGGTCACTGGCAAGCTGTTCGAGGACATTCGCGAGGCTGTCCACAAGGAAGCCGATCCAGCGAAGTACGACGCGATCGTCATCATCAACCTGTGCGTGCCGACAGCCAGCGGCGTGCCGCTGCAGATCCTGCCCAAGGACATCAATGGCGTGCGCATCATCGGCATCGACGTGCCGGGATTTGGCGTCCCTACGCATGCCGAAGCCAAGGATGTGCTGGCCGGTGCGATGCTGAAATACGCGCGCAGCGAAGTGCTGGCGGGGCCGGTACAGGCGCCACGTACAGGTCGTTCTGACAAACCCACGATCGCGCTGCTCGGCGAGGTGTTCCCGGCCGACCCGGTGATCATCGGCATGATGCTGGAGCCCATGGGCCTTGCGGCCGGCCCGGTGGTGCCGACCCGCGAATGGCGTGAGCTGTACGCAGCGCTCGATTGCACCGCGGTTGCCGCACTTCACCCTTTCTACACCGCCAGCATCCGCGAGTTCGAAGCGGCGGGGCGGCCAATTGTCGGTTCGGCGCCTGTCGGATACGACGGCACCGAAGCATGGTTGCAAGCCATCGGGCAGGCCACCAACACACCTCAGGAAAAGATCGACGCTGCGAAGAACCGCATGCTGCCGGCGATTCGCGGAGCGCTCTCCAAGATGCCGATCAAGGGGCGCATCACTCTCAGCGGCTACGAAGGCTCCGAGTTGCTGGTGGGCCGCCTGCTGGTCGAAAGTGGCGCCGACCTGCGCTATGTCGGCAGTGCCTGCCCACGCACCGCCTGGAACGAAGCCGACCTGCAATGGCTGGAATCCAAAGGCGTGCAAGTCCAGTTCCGCGCGTCGCTGGAGCAGGACCTGGCTGCGATCGCTGAGTACCAGCCCGATCTCGCTATAGGCACCACGCCGGTCGTGCAGTACGCCAAGGCGAAAAGCACCCCGGCGCTCTATTTCACCAACTTGATTTCGGCGCGTCCGCTGATGGGCCCTGCCGGTGCCGGTTCGCTAGCCACCGTGATCAACGCTGCCATCGGCAACAAGGCCCGCTTCGACGAGATGAAGGAGTTCTTTGGCTCGGTTGGTGAGGGCCATTCCTCTGGCGTGTGGGAACCGGCGAATGGTGTGCCGAAGGATCGCCCCGAATTCAAGGCTGACCAACGCCGTCAGGCTGAAAAGATGGCCAAGAAGCGCAAGGCCGAGGAGATGATCTGATGCTGGTGCTTGATCACGATCGCGCAGGTGGCTATTGGGGTGCCGTGTATGTCTTCACGGCCATCAAGGGACTGCAGGTGGTCATCGATGGCCCTGTCGGCTGTGAGAACCTGCCGGTCACCTCGGTGCTTCACTACACCGATGCACTGCCACCGCATGAGTTGCCGATCGTCGTGACCGGACTTGCTGAAGAACAGCTCGGCCGAGAGGGCACTGAAGGCTCGATGCGTCGCGCGCATGCCGCGCTGGACCCTGATCTGCCTTCGGTGGTGGTGACCGGTTCGATCGCCGAAATGATCGGTGGTGGGGTCACGCCGTCAGGCACAAACATCCAGCGTTTCTTGCCACGCACGATCGACGAAGACCAGTGGCAATGCGCGAATCGCGCGATGTTCTGGCTTTGGAGCGAGTACGGCATGAAGAAGGTGCCGGCACGTAAACCCTTCGCTGAACGGCCGGCCGGTGAGAAGCCGCGCGTCAACATCATTGGTCCGTGCTACGGGACGTTCAATTGCCCCAGTGATCTGGCAGAGATTCGCCGCCTGGTGCAGGGCATCGGCGCCGAAGTGAACATGACCTTCCCGCTCGGCAGTCACCTGGCCGATGTGTCGAGGTTGGTTGAGGCCGACGTCAACATCTGCATGTACCGCGAGTTCGGCCGCATGCTGTGCGAAGCGCTGGATCGCCCGTATTTGCAGGCGCCGATCGGCCTGCACAGCACGACCAAGTTCCTGCGCAAGCTTGGCGAGTTGCTGGGCCTGGACCCAGAGCCGTTCATCGAACGCGAAAAGCACACCACGATCAAGCCGATCTGGGATCTCTGGCGCTCAGTGACGCAGGACTTCTTCGGCACAGCCAGTTTTGCGGTGGTAGCCAACGACACCTACACCCGTGGCATTCGGCACTTCCTCGAAGACGAGATGGGCTTGCCCTGCCAGTTCGCGGTGTCGCGCTTGCCGGGGGCCAAGACGAACAACGAAGAAGTTCGCCAGTTGGTGAAAGACAAGACGCCACTGGTGATGTACGGCAGCTACAACGAACGCATCTACCTTGCTGAATGCGGTGGTGGCTCGATGATGAAGGCCAGCTTCATTCCCGCCTCGTTTCCACTGCCCATCATCCGCCGCCACACCGGCACGCCGTTCATGGGCTACTCCGGCGCGACCTACATCGTGCAGGAATTCTGCAACGCGCTGTTCGACGCGTTGTTCCACATCCTGCCTCTCGGGACTGACCTTGACCGCGTCGACCCAACACCGGCGCGCATCGACGGACAGCCACCAAGCCCGTGGGACGAGGACGCTCAGGAATTGCTCGATGAAATCGTGCAGACCGAGCCGGTTCTGGTGCAAATCTCAGCTGCAAAACGACTGCGCGACCGTGCGGAACGAGATGCACGTCGAGCTGGCGAAGACCGAGTCACAGCCGCCCGAGTGGCGACGTCGCGTGACGCCATGCGGCAAGGAGAGCCAGCATGACGCCCAGCGCTACCGCGCTGTTGATGAATTCGTTCGGCCTGGCGCTGAACACACCGAATGTCGCGGCGCAGTGCCGCGGCTGCCTCGATCGCGCGGGCTCTGCGCGATACCGGCCAACTGGCCGTCCTTAAGGAGTAAATCCTATGGCTGAAAGAAAAGGCTCTATATCAGGCCTGTCCGATGAAGAGGCACAGGAATTTCACAGATTCTGGGTGCA
>CANHNO010000207.1 GCA_947462065.1 Burkholderiales bacterium
CTGTTCGCTGATCGACATGGCCTGCGATCTCGACGGGCCGCACTCAGTGACACGCCTCGTGCAGGAACTGCTGCAGCCCGACGGCTGCAACGAAGTCGTCCTCGCTCGCGACTCGCGCTACAGCCTGTCGTTGAGGCCGCGGCCCGAGGCGGCCTTGTTGCCGGGCGAGGGCGACGCCGCGGAGCTTCCAGTGCGCTCACGGCTCGATTTCCGCGTGCCCGGGCAGTTGCGCAACCTGCTCTGGCTGAACGATCCGGAACGGCCTTTGCAGGACCACGAAATCGAGGTTCGTCCCCGCGCCGTGGGCCTGAATTTCCGCGACGTGATGTACCTCATGGGATTGCTGCCCGACGAGGCGGTCGAAAACGGCTTTGCCGGTGCCAGCCTCGGCCTCGAGATGGCCGGCATCGTCTCGCGCGTGGGTCGCCGCGTCAAGGATCACCTGCCTGGCGACGCCGTCATGGGCTTCGGCTCGGCCTGCTTTGCCAGCCATGTGATCACACGCGACAACGCCGTCGTGGCCATGCCACCGGGCTGGTCGTTCGAGGCAGCGGCCACCGTACCCACGGTGTTCTTCACCGTCTTCTATTCACTGCGGCACCTGGCCGATCTGCAGTCCGGCGAACGCGTGCTCATCCATGGCGGGGCCGGCGGTGTGGGCATCGCAGCCATCCAGCTCGCACGCCATCTGGGCGCTGAAGTCTTCGCCACCGCCGGCAGCGAGGAAAAGCGCGACTTCGTGCGACTTCTGGGCGCCGACCACGTTTTCGATTCGCGCAGCCTGGGTTTTGCCGACGAGCTTCTGGCTGCCACAGGCGGCGAAGGCGTCGATGTGGTGCTCAACTCGCTGGCCGGCGAAGCGATCCGCCGCAACCTGCGGGTGCTCAAGCCGTTCGGACGCTTTCTTGAACTGGGCAAACGCGACTTCTTCGAGAACACGCCGATCGGCCTGCGTCCTTTCAAGGACAACATCAGCTACTTCGGCATCGACGCTGATCAGCTGCTCACCGGACGCCCTGCGTTGGCTGCGCGCATGTTCCGCGATGTGATGGCGCTGATGCGCGATGGCGTGTTGTCGCCGCTGCCGTGCCGCACGTTCCCGGCTGCACGTATGGTCGATGCGTTTCGCACCATGCAGCAGGCGCGCCACATCGGCAAGGTGGTGGTGTCGATGGCCGCAGTGCCACGCCCCGAGCCAGCAGCGAAGCCGAAGCCGGCGGCCCGATTTGAGGCCCAAAGTACCTGGCTGGTGAGCGGCGGCCTGTCCGGCTTCGGGCTGGAGTCGGCTCGCTGGCTGGCCGATCGCGGCGTGGGTCACCTTGTGCTGCTTGGGCGGCGGGGACTCGACACCCCTGGCGCTGCACAAGCGGTGGCCGAATTCAAGGCTCGCGGCGTGAGCGTGTGGGCGGTGGCGTGCGACATCACCAACCCCGATGCGTTGGGCCTTGTCATCGCGCGCATCAGCCAGAAGATGCCGCCGCTCAAAGGCGTTCTCCACGCGGCGGCCTTGTTCGACGATGCGGTCATCTCGCAGCTCGACGCCGACCGCATGCAAGCCGTGCTGCGCCCCAAGCTGCTCGGCGCCTGGCACTTGCATAGCCTCACGCTCGACATCCCCATTGATCACTTCGTGGTCTATTCGTCGGTCACCACCCTCTTCGGCAACCCGGGCCAGGCCAACTATGTGGCCGCAAATGCCGGGCTCGAAGGCCTGACCGAATTGCGCCGCCGCCTGGGCCTGCCCGCCACCTGCATCGGCTGGGGACCGATCGGCGACGCTGGCTACCTGAGCCGCCAGACCGCGGTCAAGCAGAACCTCGGTCAGCGCCTGGGTGCGGCGCCACTGTCCAGCGCGCAGGCGCTCGGTCTGCTCGATGAGCTGCTGACCGGATCGGGCGACGCGTACGC
The DNA here is from genome assembly GCA_947462065.1 of Burkholderiales bacterium. Classification (GTDB taxonomy): domain Bacteria; phylum Pseudomonadota; class Gammaproteobacteria; order Burkholderiales; family Burkholderiaceae_C; genus PBB1. The sequence goes on from CANHNO010000207.1 coordinate 1,909, forward strand.
CGCGGCCAACTTTGATTGGGCAGTGCTCGCGCGGGTGTTGCCGTCAGCGCACAGCGCGCGCTTCGAGCAGCTCAACCGCACCAGCCGCCCCGGCCAGATGGCTGCCAGCCAGTGCATCGACGTGCGCGAGCTGATTGCAGGCAAGTCGGCCACCGAAGCCACCAGCCTGGTGCGCGACATGGTCGCCCAGGAAGTGGCGAAAGTGCTGTCCGTCGCCGTCGAGCGTGTCGATACTGCGCTCTCGCTGCACGATCAGGGCATGGATTCGCTGATGGCCGTGGAGCTTGCGCTCGGGCTCGAGCAGCGCTTTGGCATCAAGCTGCCAACCATGATGCTGGGCGACGGCATGGCGGTAGACCGCTTGGCTGCGCGCCTCGTCGACAAACTGCTGGGCAGCGACACCGGGCCAGTGGACACCGCCCATTCAATCGACCCTGTGGTGGCCGATACGGCCCGCCAGCACGGCTTGGAAGCTACGCCCGAACTGCTCGACCTCATGGCCAGAGATGCGAGCGCCATGGCGGAAAGCCGCGAGAGGCTCAGAGCGTGAGCAAGTCGCACCTCGAATCCTCGGCCAAGAGCCAGCTGATCCAGCGCTTTCTCGGCCGCAAGGCTGGCAAGGCGCTGGTCTCGGGCGCGATGCCGGCGTCGCGCGCGGACAGGCACCCGCAGGTGCCCGACGCCATGTGCCGCTTCGATCGCCACCCCGGGTACATCAAACTGCTGGTGCCGCAGGCCGCTGCCAACCGGCTTGGTGTGGCCAACCCATTCTTCAAGTCACACGACGGCGTGGCCGGCGCCACCACCGTGATTGACGGGCGCAGCTGCATCAATTTTTCCAGCTACAACTATCTGGGGCTGGCCGGTCACATCTCGGTAAACAAGGCCGCCAAGGCTGCCACCGACCGCTACGGAACCTCTGCATCGGCGAGCCGTCTGGTGGCGGGCGAACGCCCCGTCCAGCGCGAGCTGGAAGTCGCACTCGCCGAGTTCTATGAGGTCGACGACTGCGTGGTGTTCGTCAGCGGACACGCCACCAACGTCAGCACCATCGGCTACCTGTTTGGCCCGAAAGATCTGGTCATCCACGACAGCCTCATCCACAACAGCACGCTCGAAGGCATCCGCCTGGCCGGCAGCACGCGGCGCTCGTTTCCGCACAATGACGTGGCAGCGCTCGACGCCATCCTGGCCGAGATCCGCGGCCAGTTCGAGCGCGTGCTCATCGCCGTCGAAGGCCTTTACAGCATGGACGGCGACATCCCCGACCTGCCAGCCCTCATCGCCATCAAGCAGCGCCACAAGGCTTTTCTGATGGTCGACGAGGCGCACTCGCTGGGTGTCCTGGGCGCCACCGGTGGCGGCATACGCCAGCATTTCGGCGTGGCCGGCACGCAAGTCGACATCTGGATGGGCACGCTCAGCAAGGCATTGGCCGGTTGTGGCGGCTACATCGCCGGCGAGCGCGCGCTGATCGAAAACCTCAAGTACGCCGCGCCCGGCTTTGTCTACAGCGTGGGCATCTCGCCACCGCTGGCTGCCGCCTCGCTCGAAGCCCTGCGCGTCATGCAAAGAGAGCCCGAGCGCGTCGAGCGCCTGCAGTGCCGCTCGCAGCAGTTTCTGGAACTGGCACGCAGCCACGGCCTCGACACAGGCCTGTCGCAAGGCCACGCCGTCATCCCGGCCATTGTGGGCAGCTCACTCAAGGCGGTGAAGCTCTCGCAAAAGCTCTTCGAACGTGGCATCAACGTGCAACCCATCATTTACCCCGCCGTCGAAGAACGCGCCGCCAGGCTGCGGTTTTTCATCAGCTGCATGCACACCGAAGCGCAACTGCAGACGGCGGTTGAAGCGTTGGCGGCGTGATGAAGGACCTCTGTCTTGCCGGCCAGTGGCCGCCAGCATTTTTCCGGAAGTTCACCTTTCCCACCCGTTTCTAGCCCGTAGATACATCCCCGGAATCGACCCCCTTGGAATCTCCCTCCGTCGCCATCACCGCCGCAGCGCCCTCACCAGCGCCAGCCGTCCCCCACCGCCGCCTGCCGGGGTGGTTCAACGCCATCTTCGTGTTCACGGTGCTGGTGCCGACGGCGTTGGCGGCGCTCTATTACGGGCTGATCGCCTCTGATGTCTACATCTCGGAGTCGCGCTTCGTGGTGCGCAACCCCCAGCGTGCATCCCAGTCGGGGCTGGGGGCGATTCTGCAGGGCACGGGTTTCACACGATCTCAAGACGACACCTATTCGGTGCACGACTACATGCACTCGCGCGATGCGCTGCGCGAGCTCGACGAGACGCTGCATGTGCGTAGTGCGTATTCCAGCAGCAGCGTTGATGTGATCAACCGCTTTCCCGGCCTGGATTGGGACGACAGCTTCGAAGCCCTGCACCGCTACTACCAGAAGCAGGTCAGCATCGACTACGACAGCGTCTCGTCGATCACCGTGC
>CANHNO010000208.1 GCA_947462065.1 Burkholderiales bacterium
CAAGGACGCAAGCAGGAAGTAGGCGCCGCTACAACCAGGGAGGGGGAGCAGGCATGAAGGGTTACGTGCCAGAAATTGAGTCTGTCGCCACACCGGCAACGACGACTTCCAACGGGTTCTCTACACCGCGCGAAACTGCCAACTCGTCTGCGTGGCCCTGAAACCTCAGGAAGACATCGGAGCGGAAGTACACACGCTCGACGGCGTCAAGACAGTGATAAAGGCCGGGTTGCCGTGGTCGTTCCGGCGGGCGCCAGGCACCACATCATCAACACCGGCACCGGCACCGAGCCGCTGAACCGCACCAAGACGCTGGCGTTGGACCAGATCGAAGCGTTGCGAACCCATGGGACAGTTCAGAAGGAAGAAGGGCGCTTCAACGCGCGTCGCGGGCAGGGGTGCCCGCCCAAGGATGCGGCGTACTCTGTGCGGTCAGCGCGTGTGGGAGGCCACGTACAAGCAGGAATCGTCCAGCTGCTCGCGCACAACGTGGGCGGCCTGGTCGAAGCCGACCTTCCAGTCCAGCCGCTTCTTGGCCACCACCAGATCGGCCTTGGTGGGCGCGTCGAAGGCCGGTCCCAGGAGCCGGCGCATGGCCTGTTCGGCCAGCACGCGCGCCTCCGAGGGTGTGCATTCGCCGCGCTCGGCTGCGCCTTGGGCCACGTGCAGCACCAATTCGCTGTAGGCCTGGAGGATGAGATCTCGCGCGCGCTTCGGGTCGATGATTTCGTCTTCCGCCAGCTGCGGCATCGTCGGGAAGAGTTGTCGGGTCATATGCAAGTCCTTTCCCGCGTCTTTTCGGCCGATCGGCCTGACGCTGAATAGCCCTTTCGGACCATGTCCAGAGGCCCGTCGGCCTGGGTCCTTACCTGTTTCGGGTTGTCCAACACCTGCCCGTCGCACGCCACGGGCGCACGCATGGCGCGCACTGGCCGCAGGTGCAGCGCCGCTCAACAATGATTCGCCGCCCGTGCCGTTGAGCAGCGACCACTGATTGCGGCTGACTCCTGCCGCACGCGCAGCACCCGTCATCGGGACACGGCGATGCCAGCGATCAATTCGAACTGCGTGGATGTGGCACGGCTGCGGCACCCGATGGCGGGAGGCGATCCATGCAGGCCGGGAGTCACGTCGGGTCGGCCTTGAAATGAAAAACCCCGCCGAAGCGGGGTCTGCTGGTCGCCACCCCATCGGGGTCAGACCGCGTCCTTTTGACTCCGACGAGCCATGAAAACCGCCATCACCAGGCCGGCAAGGAACATCGCGCAGGTCTCGGGCTCCGGGACGGGCGCGATGGCATAGAAGGTGGCTCCGCCGATCAGCGCCATGATGGCGGCCGATGCTGAAAGAGTTTTCTTAGACAAGAGGTTCATTGAGGTCTCAGAACTTGGTTTGCGGTGAGTCACAGATCCTTCACCCCTCCTCAACTGTGCGTGAGAGGTTCCCGAATGCGGGGATCATGGCTTGGCCATGTGAACCTCCTTCGATGCCCGCAACGGCATCTGCTAGTCCGTTAGGATCACCAAGCCCGTGCCGATGAGGTGTCAGGGCGCCCGCCTTGGTGAGCCAAGGGTCGGGACCGACGCCGGTGATCGGCGTGATGCCCCCCGGCAACAGCGGCACCGGCCCAACTGCACTGAACTGCGCGGTGTGAAACGCAGGGATTGCTCGCTACAGCGGCCTTCACATCGCTAGGACTCCAGGTTCCGCTACACCGCGCGCAGCCTCCGCTCGCGCGGCGCATTGGCGAGCATTGCTGCAACGCCCATCGGACGCGCGAACAGGAAGCCTTGCGCAGAGCCGCAACCCGGTGCGAGCACCGCCTCGGCGTCGCGCTCCGACTCCACGCCCAGACTGCGTGACGGCCCGATCACGGCGGCGATGATCTTCGGGCTTTCAGCCCGCTGATGCAGTTCGAACGCTCGTCGACAACGTCCATGTTGCTACTGGTTAGGTCACCGCCACGGCAGCCCTGCTCAGATGTCGGCAACATGCCTGTGAAGTTGAATGCAGTGCGCCCACCGCCAGCGCGAAGCTGTCAGCGCAGTGTGCCGAGACCCGCGCCCTCGCGCACGATGGTCGACACGCCAGCGAAGTCGATGTCTCCCCGCCCTTTGTCGACCGCGCTCACGAGGTGCTGCTGCACCACGCTCGCCACCGGCATCGACAACCCGAGCTGCTGGCTGGCGGCGAGCACCAGGTTCACGTCCTTGAGACCCAGGCGCAGCGCGAAGGCCGCGGGCTCGAACTCGGCGCGCGCGATCATGCCGCCGTAGCGGTTCACTATCGGGCTGCCGAACACGGTGCCGGTGAACAGGCCCATCAGCTTCTCGGGGTCGATGCCGCCCTTCTCGCCGAAGGCCAGCGCCTCGGCCAGAATTTCGAGCGTGCCAGCGATCATGAAGTTGCCGGCCAGCTTGGCCAGGGCCGCTTGCTCCGGCGTCGCCATCGGGAAGGTGGCTTGGCCGATGGCGGCGAAGAGGGGGGCCAGTCGCTCCAGCGTACCAGTGGGGCCGCCCGGCACCACAAAGAGCTTGGCAGCCGCCGCCAAGTCCGGCCGGCCGAAAACGGGCGAGGCGATGTATTCCTGTCCACGTGCAGCGTGCGCCTTCGCGAGTTCACTCACGATTGCGAGCGACACCGTGCTCATGCCCAGGTGCACCGCGCCCTGTGGCAGCGCATCGAGCAGGCCACCCTCGCCAAGGGTCACACCGCGCAGGGCGGTGTCATCGGCCAGCATGGTGAGGGCGACATCGGCGCCAGCAACGGCTTCGGCAATGGTCGCGCAAGGTGTCGCGCCAGGGACGGTGGCGGTCTTGGCGGCATCTCGGTTCCAGACCCGGACGGCGAAGCCGCCGGCAACGAGGTTACGGGCAATCGGGGCACCCATCTGGCCAAGGCCGAGGACCGCGATCTGGAGGGAATGAGTGTTGGACATGGGCGTCTCATCATGGAAGTTGAACCGGAAAGCGCAAGTGTGCCTGCACGATTTATCCTCCTGCCCTGCAGCACGTCACGCACGTACAGCGCGAGGGCCTGACGCTGCTCCCTCGCTTCACTGGCTGAATGACAACACGAATCCCATGAAACTGAACGCCGTGATCCAGGCTGCGACGCAGACCCTGATCGAGCATGTGGACGAACTGACCGCGCTCGACCAGGCCATTGGCGACGGTGACCATGGATTGAACATGAGGCGTGGCGCGCTGGCGATTCAGGGCAAGCTGGAGGCCCTGTCGGTGCAGACGCTGAACGAAGCGCTTCGCACCATGGGCATGACCTGCATGTCGACCATCGGCGGCTCGTCGGGCCCGGTGTTCGGCACGCTGCTGGTCACGCTGTCCAAGGAACTCCCCACCGCGCCTTGCCCTGCCGATCTGGGGCGCGCGCTGCGGGCGAGCATCGCCGCACTCACCCGCCTGGGCAAGGCCGAAGTCGGTCAGAAGACGCTGCTCGATGTGCTTGACCCGGTGGCCACGCTGTTGGAGGCGGGCGGCGAGGACATCGTCGCGCGCGTGAAACAGGGCGCGGCAGCGGCCGCTGAGGCAACAGCCGCGATGAACGCCATCAAGGGCCGCGCGTCTTTTCTGGGTGACCGCGCGCTGGGTCATGTGGACCCGGGTTCGCGCTCGATGGCATTGATCATTGGTGCCATCTGTGAAACCCTTTGAGATCATTGAGAACCTCTGACGCTTTGAGCAGGAGCCCCTTGTGAAGAAATTGATCAATCACGTCGACACCGTGCTTTCCGAATCGCTGGACGGTTTTGCCGCAGCCCATGCGGACATCGTCACCCTGGGCGCCGAGCGTCAGTTCGTGCGCCGGCGCAGCCTGAAGCCAGGCAAGGTGGCGCTGATCTCCGGCGGTGGCTCCGGCCACGAGCCGCTGCACGCTGGATTTGTCGGCCACGGCATGCTCGACGCCGCCTGCCCGGGGCAGGTCTTCACCTCACCCACACCCGACCAGATGCTGGCTGCCGCCCAGTCGGTGGATGGGGGCGCGGGGGTGCTGTTCATCGTCAAGAACTACTCCGGCGACATGATGAACTTCCAGATGGCCGCCGAGATGCTGGATGTGGAGAACGCCACCGTGCTGGTCAACGATGACGTGGCCGTCGAGAACTCGACCTACACCACCGGCCGCCGCGGCGTGGCCGGCACGCTGATCGTCGAGCGGATCGTCGGCGCCGCCGCCGAACGCGGCGACACGCTGGCGGAGCTGAAGGCGCTGGGCGATGCGGTCAACAAGGCCACCGCGTCAATGGGTGTGGCACTCACCTCGTGCACGGTGCCGGCGGCCGGCAAGCCCAC
>CANHNO010000209.1 GCA_947462065.1 Burkholderiales bacterium
ATCCCAGACATCAAAAACCCCGGTGTTCGCAAAAATCTTCGCCTCGACGGCGAGGGCAGCGTTCAGGTCGAGCTTGATCCGAACCTGAAGATCGGCACCGCCAAGGTGTTCGCGATCTATGGCAAGGGCGGTATCGGCAAGAGCACCACGTCGAGCAACCTGTCGGCCGCGTTCTCCAAGCTTGGCAAGCGTGTGCTGCAAATCGGGTGTGACCCGAAACACGATTCCACCTTCACGCTGACAAAGAAGATGCTGCCAACCGTCATCGACGTGCTGGAGACAGTCGACTTTCATGCTGAAGAGCTGCGCGTCGAGGACTTCGTCTTCCCCGGTTACAACGGTGTGATGTGCGTCGAGGCTGGTGGCCCGCCGGCAGGCACTGGCTGCGGCGGCTATGTGGTGGGTCAGACCGTCAAACTGCTGAAGGAGCACCACTTGCTCGAGGACACCGACGTGGTGATCTTCGACGTACTCGGGGATGTGGTCTGCGGTGGCTTCGCGGCACCGTTGCAGCACGCCGACCGGGCGCTGATCGTCACCGCCAACGACTTCGATTCGATCTTCGCGATGAACCGCATCGTGCAGGCCATTGGCGCCAAGGCAAAGAACTACAACGTGCGCCTGGGTGGGGTGATTGCCAACCGCAGCCGCGAAACCGATCAGATCGACAAGTACAACGAACGCATCGGACTGAAGTTGGCCGCGCACTTCCCGGATCTCGATGTGATCCGTCGCAGCCGCCTCAAGAAGTCGACTCTCTTCGAAATGGAGTACTCGCCAGAGCTCGAAGCGGTCCAGAAGGAATACATGCGACTGGCGGCTTCTTTGTGGCTGGGCACCGAGCCGATGAATGCCGTCCCCATGAAAGACCGTGACATCTTCGACCTGCTCGGTTTCGACTGATCGCTTGCACGAGCCTCTCCTTGAAGTACTGAAGGAACCCATGAATCCTCTGAGCTATCTCGAACGCCGCGGCAAGATCGAAGACTATTTCGATCGCACCGCAGTGCAGGCCTGGGCTCGACTCACCTCAGACGCACCGGTCGGTCGCATCCGCGCCACCGTACGCGCCGGACGAGACCGCATGCGCTCGACGCTGCTTGGATGGCTGCCCGACGACCTCAGCGGAATGCGCGTGCTGGATGCCGGCTGTGGTACCGGCGCCCTTGCGGTTGAAGCGGCTCGGCGTGGTGCGCACGTGCTGGCGATTGATCTGTCTCCGACACTCGTCGATCTGGCGCGCGACCGCCAGCCGGCCGAGTTGACCAGTGAACACAGCACGGGTCGTATTGATTTCCGATCGGGCGACATGCTGGATCCTGCGCTCGGCGAGTTTGACTACGTGGTTGGCATGGACTCGCTGATCCACTACTGCACGCCGGATGCAGTGCGTGTCGTTGCGGGGCTGGCCGAGCGAACTCGCCGTGGCCTGCTGTTCACCTACGCACCCAGCAACCCGGCCTTGATCGTCTTCAGGGCGATTGGACGCATGCTGCCGCGCAGCGACCGCGCGCCTTGGATCGAGCCGGTGGCCGAGTCGACGTTGCATCGTCTGCTGGCAGCAGATCCTTCCCTGCAGGATTGGAAGCGTGGGCGCACGCAGCGCATCTCCAGCGGCTTCTACACTTCGCAAGCGCTGGAGCTTGTGCGGCGATGAGCAGACCGACGCTGCTGATGCTGCGAGCCAAGCAATGGCTCGACGTTGCGCCGCGCTTCCTTCCGTTCGCCGATGTGGCAACCACCGAGTTGCCGCTCGGCCGCCTGATGCGTCTGTCTCTGTTCCAGGTCACGGTCGGCATGGCAACCGTGCTGCTGATCGGTACGCTCAACCGAGTGATGATCGTCGAGATGGGAATGGCCGCCTGGCTGGTCTCGCTGATGGTTGCACTGCCTTTGGTGTTCGCACCGTTCCGGGCTTTGGTCGGCTTCAAGTCCGATACACACCGATCCGTGCTGGGTTGGAAGCGTGTGCCCTACATCTGGATAGGAACCTGGCTGCAGTTTGGCGGGTTCGCCATCATGCCGTTCGCCCTGATCCTGCTGTCGGGAGATTCACACGCCGGACCATGGTTGGGCCAAGTGAGTTCAGCGGTGGCATTCCTGATGGTGGGCGCTGGTTCGCAAATCACGCAGACCGCAGGCCTCGCTCTGGCCACCGACATCGCCCCCGAAAGCACCCGGCCGCGCGTGGTCGCACTGATGTACGTGATGCTGCTGGTGGGCATGGTGCTCAGTGGTCTGATCTTCGGCTTGCTGCTGGCCGACTTCAGTCAATTGCGCCTGATCAAGGTCGTTCAGGGCGCTGCTGCAGTCACGCTGGCACTCAACCTGATTGCTTTGTGGAAACAGGAAGCCCGCAACCCAGACGGCACCGCGAAAAGCCGGTCTCGTCCTGACTTCAGCGCCAGTTGGCAATCGTTCGTAAGCCAAGGTCGCACCCTGCGCTTCCTCGTGGTCGTTGGACTCGGGACGGCTGCTTTCAGCATGCAGGACATCATCCTTGAGCCCTACGGTGGCGAAATTCTCAAGCTGACAGTAGGCGCGACCACCGTGCTCACGGCCCTGCTGGCAGGTGGCGCCCTGCTGGCGTTCGGCCTCGCGGCGCGCTGGCTTGGTCAGGGCGTCGACGCCCTGCGACTCGCGTCTATCGGGATCATGGTCGGCATCGTGGCATTTTCCGCGGTGATCTTCGCTGCGCCCCTCGACTCGCCAGCGCTCTTTCGCATCGGTGCCGCCTTGATTGGATTCGGTGGCGGCCTGTTCGCCGTGAGCACCCTGACTGTGGCGATGAGCCTCGAGAAGCCGGGTCAGATCGGCCTGGCGCTAGGGGCCTGGGGCGCGGTCCAAGCGACAGCCGCTGGCGTGTCCATTGCTGTCGGCGGTGCCCTGCGCGACGTCGTGACGAGCATGGCATCCCAAGGCATGCTGGGAACGGGGCTGTCTGATCCCTCCGTCGGGTACAGCGTCGTCTATCACCTCGAGATCGCGTTGATGTTTGCCGCACTGATCGCGATTGGTCCGCTGGTACGCATGTCCGTCGAACCACGTATCAACAAAAGTCATAAGTTTGGGTTGGCCGAGTTTCCCGGCTGATCATTCATTTCAGGGAAGAAGGAGATCAAATCATGGGTACTGGAGCCATCACGGCGTACGTCGACGTTGCACAACTCGTGCTCTACGCTTTCTGGATATTCTTTTTCGGTCTGGTGTACGACCTCCAGATGGAAAGCAAGCGCGAAGGCTTCCCGCTTGAAACCGTCTATCCATCCGGCGAGATGCGCCAGACACCAGGCCTTGTCGGCATGCCCACACCGAAGACGTTCCTGCTGCCACACGGCGAGTCGGTGACGGTGCCAAATGACAAGGTCTCGCCTCAGACGCTGCATGCCGAGCCGCTACACCACATGATGGGTGCGCCGCTCGTGCCCACCGGCAACCCGATGCTCGACGGTGTTGGCCCCGGCGCTTATGCCGACCGTGCTGATGTGCCTGATTACACCTGGGAGGGTGACGCGAAGATCGTGCCATTGCGCATGGCTTCCGATTTTGGAGTCGCATCCAACGATCGTGACCCACGCGGCCAAGAAGTGATCGGAGCCGATGGCGAGGTCGCTGGCACGGTGCACGACCTGTGGGTCGACAAATCAGAAATGATGTTCCGCTACATCGAAGTCACCGTGCCTACCGGCGCCGCAACGCGCAACGTGTTGCTGCCCATGAATTTCGCACGATTCAAGTCTGACCATGTGAAGGTTGCATCGATCCTCAGCCATCAGTTCGCGCAGGTGCCTGGAACCAAGAGCGCCGAACAGATCACGATGCTGGAAGAAGAAAAGATCATGGCCTACTACGGCGGCGGTACGCTGTACGCCACCCCTGATCGTCAGGAACCGCTTGTATGAAGGTCAACTACGAAGGCCACACGCACGAACACGAGTTCGAGCCTGAGTACGGCCTACCTGAACCGCTTCCAGCTGGGGAGCGTGTGTTGTGGCAGGGTTCGCCGGATTGGCGGGTGCTGGCACGCCATGTGTTTCATGTGCGAACGCTGGCGCTGTACTTCTCGGCGATCTTGCTTCTCCGCGGTGCTTTCGTATTGAGCGATGGCGGTACAGCTGCTGCCGCCCTGAAAGCGATTGGCATGACCTTGCCGCTGGCGGCGATGGCCCTCGGAATCGCGCTCGGGCTGGCTATCTTGAGCGCACGCACAAGTGTGTACACCATCACCGACAAGCGCGTGACGATGCGCATCGGCATCGTGCTGAACCTG
>CANHNO010000210.1 GCA_947462065.1 Burkholderiales bacterium
AAAGCCAGCCTGAATTGCGCATTTCGCCGCGTGGCGGTAGTCGGCAACGAGGCGCGGCATTTCGTCGGTGCGCAGCGCGCGCGGCGGCGAGACATCGACGAAGCCCTCTTTCGTGAACGTCTGCGCCTTGGCGACGCGTGCGGTCGACGACACCGGGGAGATGCCCCCGGGCTGCAGCGACACGTGCGAGATGCGGCCGACGTGCCACAGCTGCAGCACGATCTTGCCGCCCGCGGCGTGTACGGCGTCGGTCACCTTCTTCCAGCCAGCGACCTGCTCGGGCGAATAGATGCCCGGCGTGTCGAGGTAGCCCTGGCCTTCGGCGCTGATCTGCGTCGCCTCGGCAATGATCAGCCCGGCGCTGGCACGCTGCCTGTAGTAGGTCGCCATCAGGTCGGTGGGCACTTGATGGGCGGCCGCGCGGTTGCGGGTCAACGGGGCCATGGCGATGCGGTTGGCGGCGGCGATGGCGCCGATCTGGATCTGGTCGAACAGGCGGGTCATGGTGTGGTCCTTTGAGGTTGATAGCGTCGATTCTGGCGATCTCAGCCGCTTCACGTTTGACAATGGCGATGGCAGCGCCCGCTGGATTGGTGCAGCGACTACATTGCCCGATTGATCAGGAACCCTGAATGCTTGCATACCGCCATGCCTTTCACGCCGGCAACCATGCCGATGTGCTCAAGCACATCACGCTCACCCTGGTGCTGCGCTACATGAACCTGAAGGACAAGTCTTACCGCCTGATCGACACCCATGCCGGGGCCGGCGGCTACTCTCTCGAAGGCCAGTACGCGCAGAAGAAGGGCGAATACCTGCAGGGCGTGGCGCGCTTGTGGGATCGCGATCCCGCTGAGCTGCCCGAAGCGGTGGCCGATTACATGTCGCTGGTGCGCGAGTTCAACCCCGAGGGCCAGCTCGAGCAGTACCCCGGATCACCGGCCTTCGCGAAGATGCTGCTGCGCGCGCAGGACCAGCTGCGGCTGTACGAGTTGCATCCGACAGACCATCGCATCCTCGAAGCGTTCCTGGGTTCGGTGAAAGGCGCCGAGGTCAAGGACACCAATGGGTTCGACGGCCTGAAGAGCCAGGTGCCACCGTCCTCGCGCCGCGCCGTCGTGCTGATGGACCCGAGCTACGAAGGCCACGGTGACTACTCGAAAGTCATCGCATCGTTGCGCGAGGCGATCACGCGCTTTCCGGAAGGCGTCTACATGGTCTGGTACCCGCAGGTCAGCAAGCTTGAGGCGGCGCAGTTGCCGCGCCGGCTTGAAGGGCTGGCGCCGAAAGGCTGGCTGCACGCCCGCCTGACGGTGCAGCAGCCGGATTCCCAGGGCTTCGGCCTCGCGGGCAGCGGCATGTTCATCCTGAACCCGCCGTACACGCTGCACGACCAGTTGCTTGCCGTGTTGCCCTACCTGACCGAGGTGTTGGCCCAATACGGTGGTGCCAATTACCTGCTGGAACAGAAAGCTGCTTGAACGATGACGACATCCACCCCATTCGGCCCCCTGGCCGGCCTGAAAGTCGTTGAGCTCGGCCAGCTGATCGCCGGGCCCTTTGCCGGCAAGACGTTGGCCGATTTTGGTGCCGAGGTCATCAAGATCGAGCCACCGGCCAAAGAGGGCAAGCCGGGCGGCGACCCGCTGCGCGAGTGGCGCCTGCTGCACAACGGCACCAGCGTGTGGTGGCAGGTGCAGTCGCGCAACAAGCGCAGCGTGGCCCTCGATCTGAAAGACCCTGCCTCGCGCGACATCGTTCGCCAGCTGATTGCCGAGGCCGATGTCGTGGTCGAGAACTTCAAGCCCGGCGTGATGGAAGCGTGGGGTTTGAGCCACGAGGAACTGTCGAAGACCAACCCCGGGCTGATCATGTGCCGCATCAGCGGCTACGGCCAGACCGGGCCGTACCGCGAGCTGCCCGGTTTCGCTGCGGTCGCCGAGGCGATGGGCGGCTTGCGCCATCTGACGGCCGAACCTGGCCGCATCCCGGTGCGTTGCGGCGTGAGCCTGGGCGACACGCTGGCCGCGCTGCATGGCGTGATCGGCATCCTGATGGCGCTGCAGCACCGCCATGCCACCGTCAGCCCGCAAGCGCCGAAGGGGTTGGGCCAGGTGGTTGATGTGGCGCTGTACGAATCGGTCTTCAACTGCATGGAAAGCCTGCTGCCCGAGTACAGCGCGTTCGGCGCGGTGCGCGAACCCGCCGGCTCGGCCCTGCCTGGTATCGCGCCCAGCAACACCTACGCGTGCAGCGACGGTTGGGTGCTGGTGGCCGGCAACGGGGACTCGATCTACCAGCGCCTGATGCACGCGATCGGCCGCGACGACCTGGGCCGTGACCCCGGTCTGGCGACCAACGCCGGCCGCGTGAAACGGGTGCACGAGATCGACGCAGCGATCGGCGACTGGGCAAAGACGCGCAGCGTGGCCGAGGCGCTTGTGACGCTGCAGGCGGCACAGGTGCCGGTGGGCCGCGTCTACACCGCGAAGGACATCGCCGAGGACCCGCACTACCGGGCGCGCGGGATGATCGAACGCATCACCACCGCAGACGGCCTGGTGCTCGAGGTGCCCGGCGTGGTGCCGAAGCTGAGCCTGTCGCCGGGCCGCATCGATCGCCTGGCGCCGACGCTCGGGCAGGACACGGACGCAGTGTTGAGCGCACGCGGCCTGAAGTCGCGCGAATGAACGTGCCGTTCAGCTCCGCGGCGCGGGTGCGCGTGATCCCGTTCGTGGTGTTCATGCTGTTGCTGCAGCTGCGCGGCATGGCTCCTGCCGATGGCGCCTGGGGGTTCGACCCGCGCTGGATCTACGGCCTGACCGTCGTCGTCGTTGGCGCCTTGCTGGTGTGGTGGTGGCGCGAGTACGGTGAACTGTCGGTCCAGTTGTGGCCTTCGTGGCGGGAGGTGGGCCTGGCGGTCGGAGTCGGGTTACTGGTGTTCGCTGTGTGGATCCAGCTCGACGCGCCGTGGATGAAATTGGCCTCGCCCACTGCCACGTTCATTCCGCTCGATGCGCAAGGCGGCGTGATCTGGCCACTGGTGGTGGTGCGATTGATCGGTGCGGCGCTGCTGGTGCCGGTGATGGAAGAGCTGTTCTGGCGCTCGTTCCTGATGCGCTGGTTTCAGCACGAAACCTTCGAGGGCGTCGTGCCGCAGCAGGTCGGTCTGCGCGCGATCGTCTTGACGACCTTTGTCTTCATGCTGGCGCACACCTTGTGGCTGGCCGCCATCTTGGCCGGCCTGGCCTATGCCTGGCTCTACCGCCGCAGCGGCAAGCTGTGGGTGCCCGTGATCGCGCACGCGGTCACCAATGGCGCCCTCGGTGTCTGGGTCGTGGCGACCGGAAACTGGGCGTTCTGGTGAGCGCCTCGCACTACACCCCGCGAGCCCGATCGGCCTTGAACTGCGCAACGAAGGCGTCGAAGCGGCCGGCGTCCAGCGCGTCGCGGATCTCGCGCATCAGGTTCAGGTAGTAGTGCAGGTTGTGGATGCTGGAGAGCATCGGCGCCAGCATCTCGCCGCAGCGCTCCAGGTGGTGCAGGTAGGCACGGCTGAAGCCGCCGGCGCAGGCCTGGCAGCTGCAGGTCGGATCGATCGGGCCTTCGTCGCTCTTGTAACGCGAGTTGCGCAGCCGCAGGTCGCCGAAGCGGGTGAACAGGTGGCCGTTTCGGGCATTGCGGGTCGGCATCACGCAGTCGAACATGTCGATGCCTGCCGACACGCCTTCCACCAGATCCTCCGGTGTGCCCACCCCCATCAGGTAGCGCGGCTTGGTCGCAGGCAACTTCGGCGCGGTGTGGTTCAGCACGCGCAGCATGTCTTCCTTCGGCTCGCCCACGCTCAGGCCGCCGATCGCGTAGCCAGGCAGATCCAGCTCGGCCAGGCTCGCCAGTGACTCGTCGCGCAGGCCTTCGAACATGCCGCCCTGAACGATGCCGAACAGCGCGTTCGGGTTCTCGCCGCGCGCAAATTCATCAACACAGCGGCGCGCCCAGCGTGCGCTCAGTTCCATCGAGCGGCGCGCCTCGTCTTCGGTGGTGATGTGGCCCGCAGTGTCGTAGGGCGTGCACTCGTCGAACTGCATCACGATGTCAGAGTTCAGCGTGCGCTGGATCTGCATGCTGACTTCGGGCGTCATGAACAGCTTGTCGCCATTGACCGGCGACGAGAACTTCACACCCTCCTCGCTGATCTTGCGGCCGCT
>CANHNO010000211.1 GCA_947462065.1 Burkholderiales bacterium
CGTGGTCTTGCCATTGGTGCCGGTGATAGCCAGCACCTTCGGTGCGTAGCCGCGCTCGGCCTCCAGGTCGGCCAATGCGCGTGCGAACAGATCAAGCTCGCCTTGCACCAAGATACCGTGCTCGATGGCCGTGTTCAGCGGTGCGGCGATGCGTGCGTCGGTCGGCGGCAGGCCCGGGCTCTTCAACACCAGTTGCACGCCATCGAATGCGGCAGGGTTCAGTTCACCCTTCAGCAGCAGCGCCTGCGGCACCTGTGCGGCCAGCATCGCGGCCTGCGGCGGCGATTCGCGCGAATCCCAGACACGCACCGCCGCGCCGCAGCGCGCGCTCCAGCGCGCCATCGCGAGGCCGGAGTCACCCAGACCCAGAACCAGCACCGTGAAACCTTGGAGATGCTTCATCGTTGCACCTCGCTCACCGCAGTTTCAGGCTGGCCAGCCCGACCAGGCACAGCAGCATGGTGATGATCCAGAAGCGCACGACGACCTGCGTTTCCTTCCAGCCCGACTTCTCGAAATGGTGGTGCAGCGGCGCCATCTTCAGGATGCGCTGACCGGTGCCATAGCGCTTGCGGGTGTACTTGAACCAGCTCACCTGAAGCATCACCGACAGCGCTTCGACGACGAACACGCCTCCCATGATGCCGAGCACGATCTCCTGGCGCGTGATGACCGCGATGGTGCCGAGCGCACCGCCCAGTGCCAGCGCGCCGACGTCGCCCATGAACACCTGAGCGGGGTGCGCGTTGAACCACAGAAAGGCGAGCCCCGCGCCAGCCGTCGCCGCGCAGAACACCAGCAGTTCGCCGCTGCCCGGAATGTGCGGGAACAGCAGGTACTTGCTGAAGTAGGCGTTGCCGGTGACGTAAGCGAACACACCCAGTGCCGAAGCCACCAGCACCACCGGCATGATCGCCAGACCATCGAGGCCATCGGTGAGGTTCACCGCATTGCTTGCGCCGACGATGACGAACCAGGTCAGCGCAATGAAGCCGTAGACGCCCAGCGGATAGCTGATGGTCTTGAAGAAGGGCACGATCAGGTCGGCTGCAGGTGGCAGGTCATTCGAGAAGCCGCTTTGCACCCAGCGCAGGAACAACTCGAAGACGCGCAGGTTCGAGGTCTCGCTGACGCTGAACGCCAGGTAGAACGCCGCCACCAGCCCGACCAGGGTCTGCCAGAAGAACTTGTCGCGCGAGCGCATGCCCTCCGGGTTCTTGTCGACCACCTTGCGCCAGTCGTCGGCCCAGCCGATCGCGCCGAAGCCCAGCGTCACCAGCAGCACGATCCAGACGAAGCGATTCGACCAGTCGAACCACAACAGCGTGGACACGGTGATGCCGATCAGGATCAGCACGCCGCCCATCGTCGGCGTGCCCGACTTGGCGATGTGTTGCTGAACGCCGTACTCGCGGATCGGCTGTCCGATCTTCAATGCCGTCAGGCGGCGAATCACCCACGGGCCGAAAGCCAGGCCGATCAGCAGCGCCGTCATCGCGGCCATCACCGCGCGGAAAGTGATGTACTGGAACACGCGGAAGTAGCCGAACTCCGGCGACAGCGTCTGCAGCCAAGTCGCGAGGCTAAGCAGCATGGGCAGCCCCGGTCGGTGCGACAGACGCCGCAGAATGCGCCGACTTCAGCGCGGCGACCACACGCTCCATCTTCATGAAACGCGAGCCCTTGACCAGCACCGAAGCGGCGGCTGGCGCCTCGGGCAATGCGGCCAGCAGCGCCTCAACTGCCTCGAAATGGCGGGCAGCAGCACCGTACGCGGCGGCAGCGTGCACGCACAGCGGACCGGCGGTCCACAGCGACTCGACGCCCGCACTGCGCGCAAAGGCGCCCACTTCCTGGTGAAACGCAGCGCCTTGGTCGCCGACCTCACCCATGTCGCCGAGCAGCAGCCAGCGCGGCGCAGGCAGACCGGCAAGCACCTCGATCGCGGCGCGCACCGAATCGGGGTTGGCGTTGTAGCTGTCATCGACCACGGTGACACGCTGGCCCCCACGCTCGAAGCTGCTGGCCTGCGAACGGCCCTTGACGGCAGTGAAGGCTTCGAGGCCGCGAACGATCGCCACCAGCGGGCAACCGGCAGCCAGTGCGCAAGCGGTGGCCGCCAGCGCATTCTTGACGTTGTGCTGACCGGCGATTTGCAATGCCAGTGTCGCCTCGCCGGCGGGGGTGCGGAGCAAGACCTTCCAGTGGTCACCTGACCACTGGGCCTGCGCGGTGACATCGGCTGCAGCCACCGCGCCCAGCGCAAAGGTGATCACGCGGCGCTCTCCAGCCAATGCGCGCCACAGCGGCGTGTGAACCTCGTCGGCCGGGAACACCGCCACCCCGTCGGCCGCGAGCGACGCGATCACGCTGCCGTTCTCGCGCGCCACCGCCTCGACGCTGGCCATGAACTCCTGATGCTCGCGCTGCGCGTTGTTGACCAGCGCAACGGTCGGTGCGGCCATCGCGGCCAGCTGCGCGATCTCGCCCGGGTGGTTCATGCCGAGTTCGACCACGGCGGCCCGATGCTGACCAGGTCGAAGGCGCAGCAAGGTCAGCGGCACGCCGATGTCGTTGTTGAAATTGCCCTCGGTCGAGAACGCGCCCTCGCCCTGCCAGGCACGCAGGATGGCCGCGATCATCTGCGTCACCGTGGTCTTGCCGTTGCTGCCGGTGACGGCGATCAGCGGCAACTCGATGCCACGCCGCCAGCCGGTGGCCAGGGTGCCGAGCGCGGTGCGTGTGTCCGCCACTTCCAGACCGGGCAAACCCGCCTCGGCAAGACCACGCTCGGCCAGCGCGGCCACTGCGCCCGAGGCCCGAGCCTGCGCCAGGAACTCATGCGCATCGAAGCGCTCACCCCGCAGCGCGACGAACAGATCGCCCGCACGCAGGCTGCGGGTGTCGCTGTGGACCCGCAGCACCGCTGTGGTGGCATCACCGACTCGGCGCGAGCCTGGCAGCAGCGCATGTGCTTGCGCCAGCGTCATCATGCGGTGACTCCCGCGGCTGCTCTCGCCTGAAGGGCCGCACGGGCCTCGACGACATCATCGAACGGATGCCGGACCCCGGCGATCTCCTGGTAGTCCTCATGGCCCTTGCCGGCGATGAGCACCACATCACTCGGCTGCGCCTGATGGATCGCCCAGGCGATGGCCTCGCGACGGTCTTCAATGATCTGTGGTGCAGGCCGCTCGGCCATGCCAGCGACGATGGCGCCAATGATGGCGCCGGGCACCTCGCCGCGCGGGTTGTCGCTGGTGACAACCGTCCACTGCGCGTGACGCTGCGCCATCGCACCCATCAGCGGTCGTTTGCTGGTGTCGCGGTTGCCACCGCAGCCGAACACGCACCACAGCGCACCACCACGGCTTGCAGCCAAGGGCGCCAGCGCACGCAAGGCCTTCTCCAGCGCATCCGGCGTGTGGGCGTAGTCCACCAGCACTTCGGGCTGTGTGGGCGCACTGGCCACGCGCTGCATGCGACCTGGCACCGAGGTCAGCAAGGCGCAGGCGCGTGCCGCGTCGGACAGTGTCACGCCCAGGGCGCGCAGCGTAGCGACCACCGCCAGCAAGTTGGAGACGTTGTAGCTGCCGAGCAATCCGCTGCGCAGCGACACCGGTGGTGCCCCCGCCTCAACCAATTCAAATGCGAGGCCATCGCCCAGATACCGGATGTCACGCGCACGCAACCGCGCCGGGGTCTCAGTGGTCGCGGCATAGGCCCACAGATCGAGCGCGGTGTCGGTCAGCCGTTCCTGCAGCAGCAGGCCATGGGCGTCATCGACGTTCAGCACCGCCGCCCGCAGCCCCGGCCAGTCGAACAGCCCGGCCTTGGCCTGCCAGTAGGCGTCCATCGAGCCGTGGAAATCGAGGTGGTCCTGAGAGAAATTGGTGAACACCGCCACATCGATGTGGGTGCCCGACAGCCGCTCCTCGACCAGGCCGATCGACGAGGCTTCAATTGCGCAGGCGGCAAAGCCCTCGTCGGCAAATCGCTTGAAGGCGCGCTGCAGCGTGACCGGGTCCGGCGTGGTCAATCCTGTTGGCACCAGTGCCGCAGCGCCTTCGGGGCCTGGCACCGTACCCATCCCGAGCGTGCCGACCATGCCGCAACGCCGGCCCAGCGCCGACAAGGCCTGCGCTGTCCACCAGGCGGTCGACGTCTTGCCGTTGGTACCCGTGATGGCGATC
>CANHNO010000212.1 GCA_947462065.1 Burkholderiales bacterium
AACCAGCCACCGACCAGGGCCGCTGCGACGCCCAGCGCGCCGTACGCCAGCGCCGCCGGAATGCGGAAGTGCAGCGGTGGTGCCACGCCCGGGAAGTAGCCGCCGCCGAGGTCGCCAGCCAGCAAGCGCAAGGCGGCAGCGGCGAGGCCTGTGCCGAGTGCCAGACCCAGCAGGCTGCCGGCCACACCGAGGAGTGCCGATTCCGCCAGCACCAGCCGCAGCCGCTGCGCGGCGCCGAGGCCCAGCACGCCGAGCAGTGCGAACTGCGGCTGCCGCTGAGCGACCGACAGCGACAGGATCGAGAACACCAGGAACGCACCCGTGAACAGCGCCACCAGCGCCAGCACCGTCAGGTTGACGCGGTAGGCGCGCGAGACATTCGACACCCGTTGCGCGGCTTCGTCCGGCGTCGTGGCAAACACGCCTTGCGCGGCGAAGTCCTGTAGGCCCAGCGAGGCCACGACCTTGTCGCGGTCGGCCCCTGGCTTCAGGCGCACGTCGATGCGGCTCAGCCGGCCAAGCATGCCGAATTGCACTTGTGCGCCCGCAATGTCCATCACCGCGAGCGGCGGGCCCCCCGCCGACACGCTGCCGTGCACGCGCAGTGAGGCGATGCCGTTCGGTGTCTGCACCCGCACCGTATCTGTGGCGCCGAGTCGCAGCCTCGCGGCTGCGTTCAACGCCACCGCGTCCGGATCGAACAGGCCCAGGCGATCAGGCTCTGTCTCACGGTCCTGCTTCGATAGCTTGGGCAGCAGCGCTGGCGACATGGGCGCGGCCACCAGGGCATCGATGCCAAGCACGCGCAGCGCCACCCGCCTGGCCGCGCCCTGATCGTCTTGCGTCAGCGCCTGCGTCTCGACTTCGACCACCGGGCTGGCCAGTGCGATGTCGGGGTGCGCGGCGACACGCGCATACAGCGCCTCGTCGAACCCGCCACGCTGGCCGCGCAGTTCAAAGTCAGGCTCGCCGTTGATCGAGCGCACAGCCGCGCTGAATTCACCGAGCGCCGACTGGTTGATCAACTGCACCGAGAAGGCCAGCGCCACGCCCAGCGTCACCGCCAGAAGCGCCGCCGCCTGGCGCCACGGGTGGTGCCGCCACTCGGGCCAGGTCAGGTGCGTCAGCAGTGCGAGCATGGGCTCAGCCCACTGCTGCGCGGACCGGCGTGACGATGCCTTGAGCCGTCAGCGTGAGCACCCGGTCTGCCCGTGCAGCGGCGGCCTGCGAATGGGTGACCAGCACGCAGGCCGCCCCCTGGCCACGCACCTGTGCTGACAGCAGATCCATCACCTTCTCGGCGGTGGCCGGGTCGAGGTTGCCGGTCGGTTCATCGGCGAGGATCAGCGCCGGCCGGTGCACCAGCGCGCGCGCGATGGCCACGCGCTGCAACTGCCCGCCGGACAGTGTCTGTGGCAGCCGATCGGCCAGTGCATCGAGGCCCACGGCCTGCAGCACCGTGTGCACGCGCGCCGCGTCGGGCTGGCCCTGCAACAGCAGTGGCAGCCCGACGTTGTGTGCCACGCTCAGGTGCGGCAGCACATGGAAGGCCTGGAACACGAAGCCCAGCTGCATGCGGCGAAACACCGCCTGCGCCGATTCATTCAGCGCGGTGATGTCGGTGCCGGCGATCTGCACCGATCCACCCTGCACCGTGTCCAGCCCGGCGATGCAGTTCAGCAGTGTCGATTTGCCCACGCCCGATTCGCCGAGGACCGCGACGAACTCACCGCGCTGCACCTGCAAATCGACGTTCGAGAACACCGGCGCGTCGATATAACGCTTGCACAGCGCGCGAACGTCGAGCAGGGGCGAGGATGGGGGGGGCGGGGGTGACGACATGGCAAAGGCGCTGAACGATTGTCGGCGCAGCGATCGCTGGCGGCGCTGCGGAACTTGCATGCCCCTCAGGTGCGCTCTGGCGGTTACGACTTGTCGCCACCGAGAAGCGCGCCATGGCGGGCGCCACGCTAGAGTGGTTCGCATGAGCCGTGCACCACCGACCGTCTTCCGCAACGCTGAGTGCTCTGCGCATGACCCGCTTCGGCGCTGGGCGGGCCTCATCGTCGCGCTCGGCCTCATCGCGCTCCTCGCGGCCTGTGCCGGCCCGCCCACTCGTCCCGTGGGCGGCGTCTCGGCGCCGCGACCCACGCTGGTGCAGGAGCGCCAGCGGCTGGCCGATCTGTTCGACGGCACGCCGGTGGTGCTGGCGATCGATCGCGATGGCAGCCTTCGCGCCGAGGTGCCGCTGCGCTTTTGCTTCGAACCGGCCCGCGCCGTGGTCAAGCCGCCGCTGGCGGCATTGCTGGAGCGCCTGGCCGCCAGTCCGGCAACGCGAGGTGGCACGTGGCTGGTCGCTGCGCCTGGCGACCCCGCGAGCAAGCGCAGCACACTTGCCAGCGAGCGTGCTGCCAGCGTGCGCGATTACCTCGTTGGCCATGGCGCTCAAGCTGCGAATGTGGCGGTTGGCGCGCTCGCTTCCTCAGGCGGACCGACCACGGTGGTCCGGGTGATCGTCACGGCGCCGAGCGGGAAGTCAGCTTCTCGCTGAGGCAGCGAATCTCAAGGCGATGTCGACCACCTGCGACTGAGCATCCGGCGCATCGCAGGCCACCACGTTGCGCTGCGGCATGCTGCGCAGCCAGGTCAACTGGCGCTTGGCCAGCTGCCGTGTGGCTGCGATACCGCGTTCGGGCAGGTCGCTCAGATCGTCGGCTTCCAGCGCCTCCCAGGTCTGCCGGTAGCCGACGCAGCGCATCGAGGGCAGGTCGGCGTGCAGGTCACCACGCTGCATCAGCGCATGCACTTCATCGACCAGACCCGCATCCAGCATCTGCGCAAAACGCGCTTCGATGCGCTGGTGCAGCCAGGCGCGGTCGCTCGGCTCCAGCGAGATCAGCGGCGGCGTGTCAACCGCGGTCTTCTGTTGGTGGAATGACGACAAGGGCAGGCCGCTGACGCGATGCACTTCCAGCGCGCGCTGGATGCGTTGCCGGTCCCCCGGCGGCAAGCGTGCCGCGGTGACCGGGTCCACACGCTTGAGCTCGCGGTACAGCGCATGCAGCCCTTCGCGCTCGCATTTTTCGTCGAGGGCTGCGCGCACCGTGCGGTCGGCTGCAGGCATCGCGTCCAGGCCTTCGAACAGTGCCTTGAAATACAACATCGTGCCGCCCACCAGCAAGGGCAGGTGACCGCGGGAGCGAATCTCGCCGATCAGCCGCTGCGCATCGCCCACGAAGCGGGCCGCGGAGTAGGCCTCGCTGGGGTCGATGATGTCGATCAGGTGGTGCGGAACCGTTGCGCGCTCAGCCGCGGTGGGCTTGGCGGTACCAATGTCCATGCCGCGGTAGACCAGCGCGGAGTCGACGCTGATGATCTCGACCTGCCGTGGCGGCTGCTGGTTGGCGAATGCCTGCGCGATCGCCAGCGCCGCCGAAGTCTTGCCGGTGGCGGTAGCGCCCGCCAGGCACAGCACGCCGGCCAGTCCGCTGGGTGTTGATGAAGGCCGAGTTGATGTGTCAGAGTCCTGACCTGTGGCGTCGAGTGCAGAGGCTGCTGGGGTGTCATTCACCCGGCGATTGTCGACCAGGGTGGGGCGGTCAACGCCAATCGATGGCCGGCCACAGCAGACTGGTTCATCATGGCGACTGGATCACAGCGGAGAGAGCGATGGCCGTGCGCGAAATTCTGAGAATGGGCGACCCGCGTCTGTGGCGGATCGCGCAACCGGTGTCGGCCTTCAACACGCGGGAACTCGACGCGCTGATCACCGACATGTTCGACACCATGGAGGCGGCCCATGGCGCCGGGCTGGCGGCGCCGCAGATCGGCGTCGACCTGGCCGTGGTGATCTTCGGCTTCGAGCGCAGCGCGCGCTATCCCGATGCCGAGGCGGTGCCGCAGACAGTGCTGATCAACCCGAAAATCGTGCATCTGGGCGATGCCGAGGACGAAGGTTGGGAGGGGTGCCTGTCGGTGCCCGGCATGCGGGGGGTGGTGCCACGTGTCGCGCACATCCGCTACAGCGGCTTTGATTCGAAAGGCCTGCCGATCGAGCGCGAAGTAACCGGTTTTCATGCGCGGGTGGTCCAGCACGAGTGCGATCACCTGCTCGGCGTGCTGTACCCGATGCGGATGCGCGA
>CANHNO010000213.1 GCA_947462065.1 Burkholderiales bacterium
AGAGCCACAGCCAGACCACCGAGCAACACCGGCACGATGTCGCCAGATCGGATCATTGGCAGCGAGATGGCCGGCAGCCCTTGCGGCAAGGACCCCAACACCGGGACCCCAGCGCTGGTGGACAGATTGAACAACACGACGATCAGGGTGGCTCCGACAACAGCCAGCAAGACGCCCGGCAGGCGATTCCAGCGCTTCAACAGGAGAATCGCCGCCAGTGTCCCGAGGCCAAGCGCAGGCGCAACCCAGTTTGAGCGGTGGGCCCACAGTCCATCGATCAAGGCGCGAATCTCGCCTGGAAAGTCCTCCCCTCCGGCCGCGAATCCGAACAGTGTCGGCACTTGGCTGACCAGCACCGTCAGGGCAATGCCGTTCATGTAGCCGTAGCGGATGGGCTTGGACAGCAATTCCGTGATGAAACCCAGCCGCGCCGTGCCGGCCAGTACGCACAGCATTCCGGACACGAGCGCCATCATCCCGGCCAGAGCCACGGCACGTTGCGCATCCCCGCCTGACAGGGGCAGTACCACGCCCAGAATCAACGCAACCAAGGAAGAGTCGGGGCCAAGCACGAGCACGCGGCTCGGGCCGAACAGCGCGTACGCCAGCAGCCCGAAGATGGTCGCGTACAAACCGCTGATCGCCGGAACACCGGCAGCGACCGCATAGGCGATGCCGACGGGCAGCAGAACCGCTGTCAAGGCCAGGCCGGCACCGAGGTCGTGCCGCAGCCACGCCATCTCGTAGTGCTGCAACGTTTGCACGCCGGGAAACCATCGCCTCCAGCCGATGACGGACTGCGCCGACCGCGGCCTGATCACCCGACCCTTCGTCGAGTTTTCGGTAGGTGGCGATTCCACGCTCACAGCTCCCTGCAGCTAGCGATGAGGAGCACGGAGGGCCAGCCTGGATGCAGGCGAATGGCCAGCCACGCTCGGCGAAGAAACAGGATCTGCTGTCTGCTCAAAGCGATAAATGCTCTCGTTGAGATAGCGAGACACGTCCAGGATGTCGCCATCGCTCCACGCCAACGAAGCTGCATCCTGCCAACGTCGAACCTGAAGCTTGAGTGTCGTCCAGTCATTGGCCGAACGTTTGTCGCGCCAATGCATCTCTGTCGTGTGGCAGGAGATGCAATGCGTCGTGTACAGCAACTCGCCGCGAGATTGCGCCATCGCCGACGGAGCGAAGATGGCGACGGCGATCAGCAGCCATCCGGCACGATCATTCATTTGACCCTCGCCTCCATTCGATGTGTCATCCTGAAATGGCAGAGCCACCACTTTCGCTTGTTTCACCACGCCTGTCGGTGCGCTGTCGAACGCCGGTACCTCAAGGTTTCAGGCGCGCCTTTCGCAACGCGCTTCAGTCGCGCTCTCCACGCTTTCCGTCTCGACCGCCTTCACCAGATCCTTCGCCCTCGCCACGGGCATTGCGGTGGCAACGCACGCAGTTGTCCAGTTTCTCGGTACCGACCTCCTCGCGATGTTCGGCCTGCATGTTGGCGGGCGTGTGCTCGTGGCAACCGTAGCAGGTGTACTGCTTGAAGTTGTTGCCAGCGTGGCAGGTGATGCACGTCGCGTTGTGGTCCTTGTCCAGCGGGAAGAACTTGTCATGGTCGAAGGTGGCCGGCTTCCAGGCATCGGTCATGTGGCATGTGCCGCAGCCGACGGTCAGAGCCTTGTGCAGATCGTTCGTCGGCGCGGCATGGCAGGTTTCGCAGCGGTCCCGTGTCGCCACGCGCAGCATGGCGTGCGAAAAAGGCTTTCGGCTGCGCTGCGTCAGCTTCGGGCCGGCGTGGTCGCTGTGGCAGGCCATGCAGTCGGGGTCGTTCAACGCCTGGTGAAACGACACCTTCACCGGCTTGGCATGGACGATGGCCATGCCCTTGGTCGTGCGCAGGCCGATGTCGTCCCGCGCATGGCAAGCCACGCAGCGCTCTGCCGTGGCGCCGCGCAGCGGCGTGTGGCAGGCAAAACAATCGGTGGTCAGTTCGGTGTGGCCCTTCTCGAGCGCGCCAGGGGCCAGCATCAGATGCGGGTAGACGAAGGCCAGCGCCACCAGCCCCACCAGGTTGGCGCTGATGACGAACCACAGCCAGCGGCCCTTCACTTCCAGCTCCAGAACAGAAACTCGGCCACGATGTGCGCCAGGGCCAGCACCGCAAAGGCCAGCGTGATGGGGAAGTGCACCGAACGCCACTGCTTGACGGCATCGAAGGTCAGGCTGTCCCAGTAGGTGCGCTCGGACTGCTGCTCGTTCGTCAGGCCCTGCGCTCGCATGCGCTGGCGCGCTTCTTCAAGTCGGCGCCGCGAGCGATCGAGCAGGAACTTGCCTGTCAAGCCACTGGCGACGTTGATGATCATCGCCAAGGTGGCCAGCCAGGCCAGGATCGAGTTGAAGTGGATACCGGCATGCACCAGCACGAGCAGCGAGCCCGCCCAGGCCATGGTTTCGTGCAGCCGCAACAGCTTGACGGGCTGGCCAGACCGGATCAGCTTGCGCTTGCGCAGCGAGTAGGCCAAAGACCCGAGGATCATCAGCGTGCCGGGAATGCCCAGCCAGCGGCCGATCCACACCGCGTTCAGCAGGTGCAGCGCGGCGTCGCACAGCAGCGCGGCCGCTGCCAGCGCCAAGAGCGAGAGATAGAACGGCAGCACCTCGCGGCTGAATAGGCGGGCTTGCAGGGAGTTCATGCCGCGTTCCTCATACATCCAGCACCAGAGCAGACTGTGGCTGGCCAACGCACAGCAGGCAGTGGCCCCTCAGGATGTCGTGATCAGGTTGGTCTGCGTAGGTGACGATGCCTGACAGCAGTCGGGTCTGGCAGGCGCCGCAACTGCCGGATCGGCAGCCCGAATCCACCGCCAGTCCGTGGCGCTCGGCGAGGTCGAGCAGGCTGGCGTCCTGACCGTCCCAAACCAGCGTGCGACCGGAGCGAGTGAAGCGCACGTCGATGGACGCCGAACTCGCCACCGCCGGCTCGTTGCTCAGCGACCCTCTCGGCCGCACCGAGGCCGGGCCGAAGGCCTCGAAGTGGATGTCGTCGGCCTGCACACCCCATTCACGCAAGGCGGGCACCAGACTCCGCATCATCGGCGGCGGCCCGCAGACGTAGAACTGGTGGCGGCCTTGGGGCAAGGTGCGGCGCAGCAGCGCCAGGTCGATGTGTCCGCTGTGCTGGTAGTCATGGCCCGGCACGTCATCGGCCGTGGGGCTGCTGTAGACCAGGTTCAGCTTGAAGGCAGCGTGAGCGGCTGCAAGCTCCTCCAGCACGCGCTTGAAGGCATGGTCGTTGCTGCTGCGAACGCCGTAGTACAGATGCACCAGGCGTTCAGGCTGCTCTTCAGTGCACCAGCGCAGCATGCTCATCATCGGCGTGATGCCGATGCCGCCGGCGATGAAAACGGCCGGCACGCTGGCGTCGGCATCGATGACGAAGTGACCCGACGGCGCCTTGACCTGAAGCACATCACCCTCGTGCAGATGGTCATGGAGAAAGCTGGACGACAGGCCTGGCGGCAGCTCCGGCCTGTCAGCGGGTGCGAGCGCGCGCTTGATCGTGATCCGGTAGCCAGCCGCTTCCGGCCGATCGGACAGCGAATAGCACCGCGTGATGGTGCGCACCCCGGCTGGCGTGCCTGCAACGCCTTCTGGCAATTTCAGCGAAAACGTGAGGTACTGACCTGGCTGGAATGTCGGGAGTGGCACGCCATCCACAGCTTGAAGGTGGAATGAACACTGTGTCTGCGCTGCATCCTCGAACTCTCGGCGCACGACCCGAAAGTCACGCCAACCCGACCAGGCACCCTTGACAGCGGTCACGACGTCTTCGTGCTCGGCTGCCTGCGGCGCACCCGCCGGCGCGGTACGTCGCCACATGGCGAGCACCACACCCATGACCGCCTGCAGCAGCAAGGCCACCGAGATGTAGGCAAGCAGTTGACTGGCGGTCACAGACGCAATGTCCCGTACGGACTGAGCGAGCGTGTTGATCTCCGTCAATCAAGCAGTTCGCGCAA
>CANHNO010000214.1 GCA_947462065.1 Burkholderiales bacterium
GATCACCGATTCAGCGGTCTGGGTCCGCGAGGGCAACACCGTCACCCGATTGCCTTTCTACGGCGGCGTGGTCAAGCACAACGTGAGCAGCCTGCCGGCGTCCGCGCCCGCGGCACGCAGCCGACCCAAGACACCCAACCCCACTCTCCACCCTTCGACACGAAGCGAGTCGCCATGAACGCCATCCG
Source organism: Burkholderiales bacterium (assembly GCA_947462065.1). Taxonomy (GTDB): domain Bacteria; phylum Pseudomonadota; class Gammaproteobacteria; order Burkholderiales; family Burkholderiaceae_C; genus PBB1. The sequence goes on from CANHNO010000214.1 coordinate 189, forward strand.
AGCTCCTCACGCTGCAGCATCAACGCAACGCGTTGCCCAGCTGTTGCTGACCCTGGGGGTTATCGCTGCTCTGCCAGGCTGCGGTCTGCAGCCTGTCACCAGAAGCCCGAACGCGCGGGAAAGTGTGCAGGCCGAGTTGCAGGCCAGTCGTGTCGCACCGACCGCCACCGCACCCAGGCCTGCGGCCTCAGCGGCATTGCCGGAGGCCGCACCGCCAGCACCGCGGCCTGACGCCACCCCCGAGCCTCGCTTCGATCTCAGCGTCAGCGGCGCGGCGGCGCGCGACGTCTTCCTGTCGATGGTGACCGACACCCGCTACAGCATGCTGATGCACCCCGAGCTCACCGGCACGCTGTCAGTGACCCTGCGCGGCGTGACGGTACGCGAGGCACTGGAATCGATCCGCGATGTCTACGGTTATGAGTTCAAGATCGAAGGCCGCCGCATCACCGTGTTCCCGGCCACGATGCAGACACGCATCTTCATGGTGAACTACCTGCAGGCCAAGCGCCAGGGACGCAGCGACACGCGGGTCAGTTCGGGCGCAGCCCCCTCGAACAACCCCAGCCAGTCGGGTACGACTCAGACCTCGTCGACAACCGGAGGCGAGACGCTGGACAGCAGCCAGGTCTCGACCACCTCCAGCTCCGACATCTGGGGCGAGACCGGCGAAGCGCTGCGCAGCATCGTCGGCACCGGCAACGGACGCAATGTGGTCACCAGCCCGCAATCAGGAACCATCGCCGTGCGCGGTATGCCCGAGGAACTTCGGCAAGTGGAGAACTATCTGCGCGCTTCACGGATGGCGCTCGAGCGCCAGGTCATGCTGGAGGCGAAGATCGTCGAGGTTGAGTTGCGCGAGGGCTACCAGAGCGGCATCGACTGGTCGCTGCTGCGCCGCACCCGCACCATCGGCCAGACCAGCGGCGGCAGCAGCAATGCGCTGGTGTCGAACACGGGCGGATTGCCCACGCTGCCTGCGGCGGTGTCGTCACTGCTGATCGACAGCGTCTCGTTGCCCACCGCGGGCTCGGGCACGCTGGGTCTGGCCATCGCGAGCAACGGCTTCCAGGCGGTTCTGGGCTTTCTGGAAACGCACGGCGATGTGCAGATCCTGTCGAGCCCACGGGTGGCCACGCTGAACAACCAGAAGGCAGTCCTGAAAGTCGGCACCGATGAATACTTCGTCACCAATGTGTCGGGCGGCTCGATCAACTCCGGCAACTCCAACAACAACAGCGGCACGACAACGCTGCCCTCGCTGACGCTCACCCCGTTCTTCTCAGGCATCGCGCTCGACGTGACACCGCAGATTGACGACGCCAACACCATCACCCTGCATGTGCACCCGTCGGTGACATCCGTCACCGAGGTCACCAAGCGCATCGACCTGGGCGCGATCGGCAGCTACAAGCTGCCGTTGGCATCGAGCAGCGTCAACGAAACAGACACGGTGGTTCGGGTGACCGACGGCAACATCGTTGCCATCGGCGGGCTGATGCAGGTGGAAGCGGTGGGTCAGAACTCCGGCCTGCCGGGCAGTTCAAGCAACCGGGTGACGCAGACGCTGTTTGGCAACAACAGCAGCAGCAGCCGCAAGAAGGAACTGGTGGTGCTGATCAAGCCGACCATCATCCGCAATGCCGACGACTGGCAAGAAGCCAACCATCAGGCGGCCAGCACTTTCGACGAAACGCCAGGTACACCGCGCCGGGTGATCACGGTGACCAGTCAGGGACCCGTGGCTGCCGTGCCCGCTCCCGCAGCCACCGGGCCAACGACTGCCACGCCCGCCGTCTTCACCCCACCGGCCGCGACGGTCGCAGCGGTCGCCAAGTAACCCGCTGGCGGCTCAGATCAGCTCTGGGCCGCCGGGGGAACGGCGTCGTTGAAGGTGCCGGTGTCGACCTGCACGAAGTCAGACAGCGGGCGGGCTTGCCGCCAGCCGGTCTGCTCGAGCATCGGCGCTCCATAGAAGGCTGGCACCGGGCCCAGGCACAACAGCGCCATGGGCTGCGCGTCAGATGGAAGGTCGAGCACGCGCGCCAGCGCTGCGGGCTCGAACATGGAGACCCAGCCCAGGCCCAGGTTCTCGACACGGGCCGCGAGCCACAGGTTCTGCACCGCACAGGCCAGCGAACACAAGGCCATGTCGCGCGGCATGGTGCGGCGGCCGAAGATCGTGCCGTCATCCGGCGCCAGCACCGCCACGATCAACTCGGCGCACTCGCGCACACCCTCGACTTTCAGCTGCAGGAATTCACTGCCCCGCTCGCCCAGCGCCGCCGCCGTGGCGACGCGCTCGGCCTCAACCAACTCGGCGATGCGCCCACGCAATCCAGCATCCAGCACCCGCACAAAACGCCAGGGCTGCATCAGGCCGACCGACGGCGCCTGGTGCGCCGCCTCCAGGATGCGCTGCAGAACCGCCGCATCAACCGATGTGCCCGGCGTGAAATGCCGCATGTCGCGGCGCGCTGCCAGCACGCGGTAGAACACCTCGCGCTCGGCGTCGGTGAACGGTTCGCTGGGACAGGGCTCCACGGGCAATTCGCCGCTCATCCGCTGGCCGCCTGCTGTTTGCGGCGCGCTGTCCACACCACAGGCCGCGGCAGAGGGCTCGACAGCGGCGTCGACAGCACCTGGCGCGCCCTCAACTGGCCGCACCCACCATCAACATCCTGCCCGGCCGACTGGCGCAGCTTGGTGAGCACACCTCGGCGGTGCAGCGTCTGCGCGATTTCGCGTGCGCGCTCGGCAGTGGGCCGCTGGAAGTCGAGTCCATCGACGGTGTTGTACGGAATCATGTTCAGGATGGCCCGCTTGCCGGCCAGCAGGCGGACGATGCCGTCGAGTTCGTCGTCGCCATCGTTGATGCCCGCCAGCAGCGTCCACTGCACCTGCACCGGGTAGCCGCTGGCCTGCGCATAGCGCTCGCCAAGTTCGACCAGTTCATCGGGTTCGATGGCGGGTGCGCGCGGCAGCAGCTGAGCTCGCCGCTCGGCATTGGTTGAATGCAGCGACAAGGCCAGCGCCGGCTTCACCGCACCTTGCGGCAAGCGCTCGAACACGCGTCGATCACCGACGGTGGAGAACACCAGGTTCTTGTGGCCGATGCCGCCCTCAATGCCCAGCAACTCGATCGCGTCCATCACGTTGTCGAGGTTGTGCGCCGGCTCGCCCATGCCCATGAAGACGACCTTCTTCACCGCCCGGCGGCTGCGTGCCAGCGCCACCTGGGCCACGATCTCGGCGCTGCCCAGCTGGCGAAGCAGACCGCCCTGCCCGGTCATGCAGAACACGCAGCCGACCGCGCAGCCCACCTGGGTGGACACGCACACGCCATCGCGCGGCAGCAGCACCGCCTCGACCGTCTGCCCATCATGCAGGCCGACCAGCAGCCGCGCCGAACCATCGTCGTCCGGGTGTTCCGACAGCAGCCGCGCGAGCCCCGCCAGATCGGCCTCGATCGCCGGCAGTTCGGCACGCACGCCCAGTGGCAGAAAGTCCTGTGGCTTGCGCTTGCCACTGCCTTGCGACAGCGCGTTCGACCACAGCCGCAGCACCCGGTGCTCATGGCAAGGCATGGCGCCGTGGGCGCGCAGGCGGTGTCGGATATGGTCGATCTGCATCAGGATGAGGGGGTTTGATCCGTCGCGGTCATGCAGCACGCGTCGCACGATTGTCCGTCTGCACACAATTCGCCATGCACATCCTGATTTCCTGTGTCGGCAGCGCTGGCGACGTGCACCCGTTCATTGCAATTGGCCAGGCGCTGGCGCGGCGCGGGCACGAGGTGGAGCTGCTCACCTCGACGCATTTCGC
>CANHNO010000215.1 GCA_947462065.1 Burkholderiales bacterium
CCTCCTGATGCGCTCTGCCTCGGTGCGGCTGGCCGGCGCGGTGGCGCTGAGCGCCGGGTTGTGGGCGGCTGTCTCTTGGGCACTGTCGGGCACGCCATGAAAGCGATCATGCCGGCGTTCCATGCGCGCGCCGATGCGCTGGCGGTCACACCGCCAGCCATCGCGGTCGAAGACCTGACGGTCAGCTACCGCCAGCACCCGGCAGTACACCACGTGAGCTGCCGTTTCGAGCCAGGCTCGCTGACGGCGGTGATCGGCCCGAACGGTGCCGGCAAGAGCTCGCTGCTGGACGCGCTGACCGGCCGCGTTCAGCCCAGCACGGGCCGCGTGCACACTGGCGGCCTGAAGCGCGGCGGACTGGCCTACCTTCCGCAGCAGTCAGGCATTGACCGCAGCTTTCCACTGGGCGTGCTCGATGTGGTGATGCTCGGGGCGTGGCCGCGCATTGGCTGGTTCCGAGGTGCGTCCGCCGAACAACGAAAGGCCGCGTTGCGCGCGCTCTCGCAGGTCGGGCTGATCGGGTTCGAACACAGGCTGATCTCGGAGTTGTCGGTCGGCCAGTTCCAGCGCGTGCTGTTCGCGCGGGTGCTGATGCAGGACGCGCCGGTGATCCTGCTCGACGAGCCCTTCAACGCCATCGACACCCGCACCACCGCCGACCTGATGCGGCTGGTGCAGCACTGGCACGCCGAGGGCCGCACAGTGATCGCCGTGCTTCACGACATGGCTCAGGTGCGCGAGCATTTCCCGCTGTCGTTGCTGCTGGCGCGCGAATGCGTGGCCCATGGCGCGACCGAGGAAGTGCTGCTGCCACACCACCTGAAGCGTGCGCAGCAGATGGCAGAGCAATGGGACGAGCATGCTGACTGGTGCGCGGCGCCTGCCGGCGGTTCAGTCAACTCGGGGCTGACGTCATGACGCTGCTTGCCACGCTGAATGCGCTGCTGATCCAGCCCTTCGTCGAATTCGGCTTCATGCGCCGCGCGCTGGTCGCCTGCCTCGCACTGGGCTTGAGCTGCGGGCCGATCGGCACGCTGCTGGTGCTGCGGAGGATGAGTCTGGTCGGCGACGCGATCGCACATGCGCTGCTGCCCGGCGCCGCACTTGCATTCGTGATGTTCGGCTTCTCGCTGTGGGCGATGAGCATCGGCGGCTTCGTGGCGGCCGTCGCGGTGGCCGGCATGGCCGGCCTGGTCGCGCGGTTGACGCCGCAGCGCGAGGACGCCAGCTTTGCCGCCTTCTATCTGATCGCGTTGGCAGCGGGCGTGATGATCATCTCCATGCGTGGCAACAGCGTCGACCTGATGCGAGTGCTCTTCGGCACCGTGCTCGCGGTCGACGACGCGTCGCTGCTGCTGATCGCCGGCATCACCACCGTCAGCCTGCTGGCACTGGCGCTGGTCTACCGGCCACTGGTGGTCGAGTGCTTCGACCCGGGTTTCCTGCGCCATCTCGGCCATGCCGGTGCCTGGGTGCACGGCCTGTTCCTGACGCTGCTCGTGCTGAACCTCGTCGGCGGCTTCCAGGCGCTGGGCACGCTGATGGCCGTCGGACTGATGATGCTTCCAGCAACCGCCGCGCGCTTCTGGGCCGCTGAGGTGTGGAGTCTGGCCGCGGTGGCTGCGCTCTTCGCCGTGCTGAGCGGCTGGGGCGGATTGCTCCTGTCGTACCACGCCAACCTGCCGTCCGGGCCGGCCATCGTGCTGCTGGCTGGCAGCTTCTACATGCTGTCGCTGCTGATTGGCCGGCGCGACAGCCTGCTCGCGCGGCAGATGTCACAACGCGCACACCGAAAGGCATGACGATGGAATTCGATACGACGAGACGCGCTTTCCAGCGCCAGCTTCTGTGCGGGCTGGGCAGCGCTGCGGCATGGCCGCTGGCACGCGCCACCGACACAGTCAACGCACCCGCGCTCAAGGTCGTCACCACCTTCTCGCTGCTGGCCGACATCGCACGCGAGGTCGGCGGCCCGGCAGTCGAGGTGAGTGCCCTCGTCGGCCCGAACGCCGATGCGCATGTGTTCGAGCCCACGCCGTCCGACGTGCGGCGCGTTGCGGGCGCCGACGTGGTCATCACCAACGGCTTGCGCTTCGAAGGCTGGATTGACCGACTGATCAAGGCCTCGGGTTACCGCGGCCCGGTGGTGATCGCGAGCCGCGGCGTCGCATTGCGACAGCTGTCTGGCGGCGCTGATCCGCACACCTGGCAAGATCTCGCTAACGGCCAACGCTATGCCGACAACATCCGCGCGGCACTGGTGGCCGCGCTGGCCGCCAAGTCACCTGCGCACGCGGCCGAGGTCGAGGTCCGCGCTTCGGCCTACCAGCAGAAACTCGCCGCGCTCGACCGCGACTCCCGCGCCCGCATCGCCGCCCTGCCTGCTGAGCGCCGCCGCGTCATCACCTCCCACGATGCCTTCGGCTATTTCGCTGCCTCCTATGGCATCACCTTCATCGCGCCACGCGGCTGGACCACTGGCAGCGAGCCGTCGGCTGAAGCAGTGGCCCGCATCGTTCGACAAGCCCGGCAAGCCAAAGCCAGCGCACTGATGGTCGAGAACATCAGCGACCCGCGACTGATCGAACGCATCGCTCGCGAAGCGGGACTGAAGGTCGGTGGCAAGTTGTACTCCGACGCGCTGTCACCACCCGGCACAGAAGCTGACACCTACCTGAAGATGTTCGAGCACAACGTCCGGACCTTGGTACAGGCAATGTCGCTGGACACCCCCAGTCCAGTGCCGGTCTCGATTCCTGAGTAACGGCCTGCCGTCGCGCAATCTCTCCACTGGGACTCAAGCCGCGCAACTGCGGAAACCGCAAAACATATCGTCCCGCCCTGGTCGGTAGAAATGGCGGAACTTCGGGTGGCGCATGCGCCCCGAGGTAGCAAACGATGCGCCCCGCAACACCCTGTGCGTACCGAAGCAGGGCTGCGAATAGTCACGGTCGGGATCTGGGCTGAACCCCGGATAAGGCCGGAAGGTGCTCGCCGTCCACTCCCAGACCTCTCCCCAACGAAAGCCACGGCTGGCACCGAGGTGTGCAGCCGCCTCCCATTCGACCTCGGTGGGTAGGCGTCGCCCTGCCCAAGCGCACCAGGCCTCAGCCTCGTAACAGCTGACATGGACCACCGGCTGCTGCATGGGCAGGTGCACCAGCACACCAAAGCGATTTTGCAGAACGCCCTGCCGCATCTGCGCCACGTAACGCGGCACGCGTCGTTCTTCTTGCTGCACCCATCGCCAGCCGTCGGCCGACCACCATCGGGCGTCGTCGTAACCACCGTCTTCGACGAAGTCGGCGTACTGCGCCCAGGTCACGGCCTGCGAATCGATCTCGAGTTCCGGTAGCGCAATCTCGTGCACTGAGGTTTCGTTGTCGAACGCGAAGCCCTCGCCGCGTGCCAAGCCCAGCGTCCAGCGCATCGGTGAAAACGTCAGCGGCGGTCGCTGTGCCAAGTTGCCTTGCAACGGCATCCCACGCAGCACATCTCTTGGACTGGGGCGTCCCTCGACTTCAGCACCCAGCGACAGACCCAGCGTCTGCGCCATCGAGGCGAAGCGCTCGCAAAGCATGTCCTCGCGAAACAGCGCGAGCCGATGGAAATAGAGGGCCGCATCCGGGTCGGCCACATCCGTATCGGTGGCGTCCAACAGATCGAGCGTGATTTCCAGGGTGGCTGCCAGATAGTCCTTGGTCCGTTGCAAGTCCGGCAGATCGAGCGTCCAGCGGCGCTCATGCGGCGCCCTCGCCGGGTCGTACCAGGCATCGGCGTGGGGCTCGATCGAGGCCAGGCGGATGCCGGTCGGATCGCAGGCTCTCCCGCGTTGGCGTTGGACATGCCGGCCGAGCCAGTACTCCTGGAACCAGCCGATGTGACCGGCCTCCCACAGCGGCGGGTTCAATTCGGGCAGGACCGGCACACGCCAGCCATCAGATGCCAGCGCCGCCTCGTAGACCGACAGCCAGCGCAAGGTCTGATTCCTCGCATCCATCAGCG
>CANHNO010000216.1 GCA_947462065.1 Burkholderiales bacterium
GGCGAACCGGCCTGTGGCGCCGGCCGATGCTGCCAGCGCGCCAGCCGTGGCGCAGGCGCCAGCGGCTGTCACCGCGACCGCTGCAGCTGCGTCCGGCGCAGCCGGGACCGAGGCCGCTCCCGTGACACCCATGCAGTTGAGCATCGGCGCGACCAAGTTGACCAACGGCCGCGTCGACTTCACCGATAACTTCGTCCGCCCCAACTACAGCGCCGAGCTGACCGAGCTGAACGGCAGCCTCGGTGCCTTCCGCTCCGGCTCGCGCGACATGGCCACCTTGGAACTGCAGGGCCGCGCCGCGGGCACCGCGCTGCTGGACATCTCGGGTCAGCTGAACCCGACGGCCCAGCCGCTGGCGCTGAACATCCGTGCGAAGGCGACCGACCTCGAGCTGGCGCCGCTGTCGCCGTATGCCGGCAAGTACGCCGGCTACGCGATCGAGCGCGGCAAGCTCAGCATGGACGTGTCGTACGCGATCAGCGCCGACGGCCGGCTGGAGGCCAAGAACCAGGTGATCCTGAACCAGCTGACCTTCGGCGAGCGCATCGACAGCCCGAGCGCCACCAAGCTGCCGGTGCTGCTTGCGGTGGCCCTGCTGAAGGACCGCCGCGGCGTGATCGACATCAACCTCCCGATCAGCGGCTCGCTGAACGACCCGCAGTTCAGCGTCGGCGGCATCATCTTCAAGGTCATCCTCAATCTGATCGAGAAGGCGATCACCGCGCCTTTTTCACTGATGTTCGGTGGCGGCAGCGAAGATTTGAGCGAGGTCGCCTTCGGTGTCGGGGTGTCGTACTTCACCGAGTCTGGTGTGGCTGCGCTGGACAAGGTGGCGAAGGCGCTGGCCGATCGGCCCTCGTTGAAGATGACGGTGACCGGTGTGTCCGACCCCGCCACCGAGCGCGACGGTTTTGTCCAAGCCGCGCTCAATGCACGGCTGGCGCAGGAACGCAAGAAGGAAGCTGCTCGCTCTGGTGCGGCGGCCACGGCGGCCAGTGCGCCTGCGGCGCCGGTGTTTGCAGTAGGCGAGCGGGATGAATTGCTGAAGGCGGTCTACAAGGACACGGACATTCCGGACAAACCGCGCAATCTGGTCGGTCTGGCCAAGAGTCTGCCGCCTGCCGAGATGGAAGCACTGCTGAAGTCGACCATCGCGGTCACGCCCGATGCGATGCGTCAGCTGGCTTTGCAGCGTGGGCTCGCGGTGCGCGATGCTTTGGTGGCCAGGGGCCTGCCGAGCGAGCGACTCTTCCTGGCAGCCCCCAAGGTGCGCAGCCCCGCTGGCGATGCCGAGGTCTGGCTGCCGAGCGCCAAGCTGTCGTTGACCAGTGAGTAACGCCTTGCGCACGCGCCGAACGGCCATGGTGGGCGTTCAGGTCTTGTCGTTGCCTGTTGCGCTGGCCGTGGTGGTCGACGCGGGGGCGCAGACGGGCCCGTCAGTCACGTCGCTCGACACCGTGGTGATTTCCGGTCGGCGGACCCGGGAGCCATCGTTCGATGTGCCAGCAGCGATATCCGCCATCAACCGCGATGCGATCGAAAGCGCCGGTCCGCAGGTCAGTCTGGCCGAGGTGCTGAACCAGGTGCCGGGCATCTCGGTGATGAACCGCAACAACGACGCGCAGGACTTGCAGATGTCGATCCGCGGCTTCGGCGCCCGGTCGACATTCGGTATCCGCGGCGTCAAGGTGCTTGTCGATGGCATCCCGGCCACGATGCCCGATGGGCAGGGTCAGGTTTCGAATGTGTCTCTCGGCTCAGTCGGGCGCATCGAAGTACTGCGCGGGCCACTGGCCCAGCTGTATGGCAACGCTGCCGGTGGTGTGGTGCGGATCGTCACGCAAGACGATGCGCTGGTCCCGACCGCCACCGTCACGGCCGCGCGCGGCCGCTTCGGGCTGCGCAAGATCGGTGTCAAGGCCAGCACCAGCACGCCGGGCTATGGCTTGACCATCGAGGGCGCCGAGAGTCGAACCGACGGGTTCCGCGCGAACAGCGAGTCCAAGCGGCGCCAGCTCAACGCCCGCTGGCAGGCACAGGCGACCGACGACACCCATCTGGCCATCGTGCTCAATGCGCTGGACCAGCCGCTGTCGAAGGATCCGCTCGGCTTGACCGCCACGCAGTTCCGCAGCCGCGACCGAGGCAGCCAGCCGGCCTACCTCGCGGCGTTGGCGCAGGATCCGCGCAAGACCGTTCGCCAGGAGCAGTTGGGTGCCACCCTCGAGCACCGCCTGGGAGAGGCGACCGAGCTGTCAGCCAGCCTGTACCTCGGCTCGCGCCGCCTGGCGAATGCGCTGTCGATCCCGATCGCGGCTCAGGGGTCACCCACGTCGAGCGGCGGCATCGTGGATTTCGATCGAACCTATGGCGGCGGCACGCTGCAGGGAGCTCACCGTGTGGCACTCGGGGAGGGTCGATTTTTGAAGCTGAACGCGGGCGTCGAGGTTGAAACCTACAGGGAAGACCGCCAGGGCTACGTCAACACGCGCGGCCAGCGCGGTGACTTGAAGCGCGACGAGGTGAACACCGTGCGCAGCACGGATGTGTTCATGCAGGCGGCCTACGACCTGAGCGCGCATTGGACGCTGACCGCCGGCGCTCGGCACAGCGATGTCAGGTTCAAGTCTGACGACCGTTACATCACGGCGGGAAACCCGGACGACAGCGGTCGGCGCCACTTCAACGCGGTCAATCCGGTCGCAGGACTGGCCTGGAAAGCGACCCCTTCGCTCAACGTTTATGCCAATGTCGGCCGCGGCTTCGAGACGCCGACCTTCAACGAGCTGTCCTACCGATCGAGTGGCCTGACGGGCCTCAACACCGCATTGAAAGCCTCGCGCAGCCGTCACGCCGAAATCGGCGGCAAGTGGAAGATCGCCGACGCGCAGCGTCTCGATGTGGCCGTGTTCGACATCCGGGCCGACGACGAGATCGTCGTGGACACCAGCAGCGGTGGACGCTCGACGTTCAGAAACGCCGGGCGGACCTCGCGGCGTGGATTCGAGGTGGCCCACCAGGCCCAGCTGGGCGACACGCTGCACAGCGTGATCAGCCTCACTGCGCTGCGGGCGCGCTTCGACGACAGCTTCATCAGTGGCTCCGGCAGCGCCGCTGCAGAGGTGCGCGCCGGCAACCGCCTGCCGGGCACGCCCAATCGCCATCTGTATGCCGAACTGGCCTGGTCCCCGAACCCCGCCTGGGGCGGCTTCACCGGCGCCGCCGAAGTCGCGCACACCGGCAGGCTGTATGTGAATGACACGAACACCGATGCCACATCCACCAGCACGGTCTTCAACCTGCGTGCCAGCTGGCGGCAACGTCTGGGGGGCTGGCAGTTCAGCGAGCTGATTCGTATCGACAATGTGGCCAATCGCTACTACGCCGGATCGGTCATCGTCAACGAAGGCAACGGCCGCTTTTTCGAGACCGCCATGCCGCGCACCTGGACGATCGGCATCACCGCCACCTACGCATGGCAGTGATGGCCCGCAAGAATGTGGAGTGAATGGCGACCCAGGGTCTTGGATTGCTTCCGATAATCCACATCTGAAGTCGAAGGATGTTTTCATGTCACAAGAAGTCATCACACTGGGCGGCGGTTGTTTCTGGTGCACCGAAGCAGTGTTCGAGCTGGTCGATGGCGTCACGTCGGTCGAGTCCGGTTACAGCAACGGGCAGGTCGCCAAGCCGAGTTACGAACAGGTCTGCAGCGGCAGGACCGGCTGCGTCGAAGTGATCCGCGTCAACTTTGACAACGAGCGCATCAGCTTGCGCGAGGTGCTCGAGATCTTCTTCGTGATCCACGACCCGACCACGCTGAATCGCCAGGGTGCAGACACCGGTACCCAATACCGCTCAGGGATCTACTTCCACCACCCCGACCAGCAGGCCGCGGCGCGCGAGGTGATGGCCGAGGTGGACCAGAAAGTGGCCGGCAAGCTCGTCACCGAGTTGCTGCCGGTGGCCGACTACTCGCGCGCTGAGGATTACCA
>CANHNO010000217.1 GCA_947462065.1 Burkholderiales bacterium
GCGGTAGAGCAGCGCGATGTCGCGGCGCGGCGTGCCGTCGCGGTGCAGTTGCTGCGCCTCTTCGATGAACCACTGCGCCTCGGCGAAATCGCTGGTCGCCTCGAAAACGCGCACCTGCTCGCCCGGGCCAGCCTCAGTACGCAAGTTCTTGCCGAGGCGGCGCGAATTGCGTGAGATCAGCTCGTTGGCCGCATCGAGGATGTGGCCATAGCTGCGGTAGTTGCGCTCAAGCTTGATGACCTGCTGCACCTTGAACTCGCGCTCGAAGTCGGCCATGTTGCCAACTTGCGCTCCGCGGAACGCATAGATGCTCTGGTCGTCGTCACCAACGGCCAGCACGGCTGTCCCGTTCGGTCCAGGCGAGCCGGCAAACATCTTCAGCCAGGCGTATTGCAGCCGGTTGGTGTCCTGGAACTCATCGACCAGGATGTGGCGGAAGCGGCGCTGGTAGTGCTCACGCAAGCTGGCGTTGTCACGCATCAGCTCGTAGGTGCGCAGCATCAGCTCGGCGAAATCGACGACGCCTTCGCGCTGGCACTGTTCTTCATACGCCTGATAAACCTGCACTAGTACGCGACTCTGCTCGTCACGCACCTCTACATCCTTCGGGCGCAGTCCTTCTTCTTTCTGACCTGCGATGAACCAGGTAGTGGTCTTAGGTACAAAGCGCTCTTCATCGAGCTTCATCGCCTTGATAACGCGTTTCACGGCCGACAACTGGTCCGCCGAATCGAGAATCTGGAACCCCTGGGGCAGCGCAGCCAGCTTCCAGTGCGCACGCAGGAATCGGTTGCACAGGCCGTGAAAGGTGCCGACCCACATGCCGCGCACCGGCACCGGCAGCATCGCACTCAGTCGCGTCAGCATCTCCTTCGCGGCCTTGTTGGTGAAGGTCACCGCCATCACGCCGCCAGGCGACAGCTGGCCGGCCTGGATCAGCCAAGCGATGCGGGTGGTCAGCACCCGGGTCTTGCCGGAACCGGCGCCCGCCAGGATCAGCGACGGACGCGCCGGCAAAGTGACCGCAGCGAGTTGCTCCGGGTTGAGTCCGCGCAGCAGATTGTCGGAGGACGGAACAGCCAGGCCACGATGGCCATCGATCTCTCCAGTGTCGACGTGCTCGGCGCCGGAAGGCTCGTCTTCCTCGAACAGAGGGATCGACGGGTCGTCGTGCGGTGCGAGGCTCGGACTTTCAGAGGGACTAGACATCGAATGATTCTAGAAGCCGCCCTCCTACAATTCGGCCTCCTTTTTGCTGCTCTGCGGCGCACGTTTCGCTGCGTCCAACCCCGGTGTCCCCATGACAGAACTGGCCAAGTCCTTCGAACCCGCCGCCATCGAGGCCCATTGGGGCCCGCTGTGGGAGCGAAGCGGCGTCTACGAGCCGACGCTCGACGCCGCGAAGCCCTCGTTCTCGATCCAGCTGCCGCCGCCCAATGTCACCGGGACGCTGCACATGGGCCATGCGTTCAACCAGACGATCATGGACTCGCTGACGCGCTACCACCGCATGCGCGGCTTCAACACACTGTGGGTGCCGGGAACCGACCATGCAGGCATCGCCACGCAGATCGTCGTAGAACGCCAATTGCAGGAGCAAGGCCTGAACCGCCACGACCTGGGCCGCGCCAACTTCGTGGCGCGGGTCTGGGACTGGAAGCAGCAATCCGGCTCGACCATCACCCACCAGATGCGCCGCATGGGTGACAGCGTGAGCTGGCCGCACGAGTACTTCACCATGGACGACAAGCTGTCGGCCGTCGTCACCTCGACGTTCGTTCAGCTCTACGAACAAGGGCTGATCTACCGCGGCAAGCGGCTGGTCAACTGGGATCCGGTGCTGAAGTCGGCGGTGTCGGACCTGGAAGTGGAAAGCGAAGAGGAAGACGGCTCGCTGTGGCACATCCGCTATCCGCTGGAAGACGGTTCCGGTGATCTGGTGGTGGCCACCACGCGGCCCGAAACGATGCTCGGCGACGTCGCGGTGATGGTGCATCCCGAAGATACGCGTTATGCCGCCTTCGTCGGCAAGCGCGTCACGCTGCCCCTGTGCGGACGCACGATCCCGGTGATCGCCGACGATTACGTCGATCGCGAGTTCGGCACCGGCGTCGTCAAGGTGACACCAGCGCATGACGTGAATGACTATGCGGTAGGCCAGCGCCACGGCCTGCCGATCATCGGCGTACTGACGCTGGATGCGGCGATCAACGACAACGCACCAGAAGCCTACCGCGGCCTCGACCGTTTCGTCGCCCGCAAGCGTGTCGTGGCCGACCTGGAGGCACAAGGCTTCCTGGTCGAGGTCAAGAAGCACAAGCTGATGGTGCCGCGCTGCGCGCGCACCGGACAGGTCATCGAGCCGATGTTGACCGACCAGTGGTTCGTCGCGATGACGAAGAACGGCCCTGATGGAAAGAGCATCGCACAGAAGGCGATCGACGCGGTCGCGAACGGCGAAGTCAAGTTCGTGCCCGAGAACTGGGTCAACACCTACGACCAGTGGATGAAGAACATCACCGACTGGTGCATCTCGCGCCAGCTCTGGTGGGGCCATCAAATCCCGGCCTGGTACGGCACGAACGGCGAACTTTTCGTCGCGACGAACGAAGACGAGGCGCGAGCGAAGGCAACAGCGGCCGGATACATGGGTGACCTGAAGCGCGATGAGGATGTGCTCGACACCTGGTACTCATCGGCAATGGTGCCGTTCTCGTCGCTGGGCTGGCCAGAGAAGACGAAAGAACTTGACCTCTTCCTGCCTTCCAGTGTGCTGGTCACCGGCTACGACATCATCTTCTTCTGGGTCGCCCGGATGATCATGATGACGACGCACTTCACAGGCAAGGTGCCGTTCCACCACGTCTATATCCACGGCTTGGTGCGCGATGCGCAGGGCAAGAAGATGAGCAAGTCCGAGGGCAATGTGCTCGACCCGGTGGACCTGATCGACGGCATCTCGCTGGCGCCCTTGCTCGACAAGCGCACCGTCGGTCTGCGCAAGCCCGAGACCGCGCCTCGGGTGCGCAAGGAGACCGAGAAGGAGTTCCCCGAGGGCATCCCGGCCTTCGGCGCCGATGCACTGCGTTTCACCTTCGCCTCGTTGGCCAGCCTCGGGCGGAGCATCAACTTCGATTCCAAGCGCTGCGAGGGCTACCGCAATTTTTGCAACAAGCTGTGGAACGCCACACGCTTCGTGCTGATGAACTGCGAGGGTCAGGACTGCGGCCTGGCCGAACACACGAAGGTGCAATGCGAACCAGGTGGATCGGCACACAACTACCTGAGCTTTTCGCAAGCAGACCGCTGGATCACCGGCGAGTTGCAGCGTGTGGAGGCTGCGGTCGAGCAAGGCTTTGCCGACTATCGGCTCGACAATGTCGCCAACGCGATTTATTCCTTCGTCTGGGACGAGTACTGCGACTGGTACCTGGAGATCGCGAAAGTGCAGATCCAGACTGGTGACGAGTCGGCCCAGCGGGCAACACGCCGCACGCTGATCCGCGTCCTTGAGACCGTCTTGCGACTGTTGCACCCGATCACGCCGTTCATCACCGCCGAGTTGTGGGAGCGCGTGGCGGTGGTCGCCGGTCGCAAATTGGCAGGCTCATCCGACAGTCTGGTTACAGCGCCTTACCCCAAAGCACAGCTCGATCGCATCGATGCCACCGCTGATGCGTGGGTGGTGCAGCTCAAAGGCATGGTGGGCGCCTGCCGTCGTCTGCGCAGCGAGATGAGCCTGTCACCCGACAAGCGGGTACCGCTGCTGGCACTCGGCGACACCGCTTTCGTGCAAGCCGCCACGCCGCTGCTGAAGGTGCTGGCCAAGGTGTCGGAGGTGCAGGTTCACACCGACGAAGCCGCCTACGCGCAGGCGACGCTGAACGCGCCTGTGGTCGAGTTTGGTGGCACGCGGCTGGCGCTGCATGTCGAGATCGACGTGGCAGCCGA
>CANHNO010000218.1 GCA_947462065.1 Burkholderiales bacterium
AGCAGGTGCGGAATGCCTTCGTAGACACTCATCTCGAGCATCTTCGGATCGATCAGGATCAGGCGCACGTCGCGCGCCTCGGCCTTGTAGAGCAGACTCAGGATCATCGCGTTGATGCCCACCGACTTGCCCGAACCGGTGGTGCCTGCAACCAGGCAATGCGGCATCTTGGCCAGATCAGCCACCACCGGTGCGCCGACGATGTCCTTGCCAAGGCCCATGGTCAACATCGACGAGGCGCTGTTGTAGGCCTGGGAGCCGAGAATCTCCGACAGATAGATCGTCTGGCGGCGTGCATTGGGCAACTCGAGCGCCATCGTCGTCTTGCCGGGGATGGTTTCGACGACACGGATGCTGACCAAGCTCAGACTGCGGGCCAGGTCCTTGGCCAGACCAAGCACCTGCGCGCCCTTGACGCCAGTGGCCGGCTCGATCTCGTAGCGAGTGATGACCGGCCCGGGCGACGCAGCGACGACCCGCACCTCAACGCCGAAATCTTTCAGCTTCTTCTCAATCAGCCGCGAAGTCATCTCCAGCGTCTCGAGCGACACCGTTTCAGTGCGGCCTGGCGCCGCGTCGAGCAGGTCGACCTGCGGCAGCTTGGTGTCGGCCAGTTCGACAAACAGCGGCTTCTGGCGCTCCTTCACGACCCGGTCGCTCTTCGGCACCTCAACCACCGGCGCCGCGATGACGATGGGCGCGTGGTCTTCGCTCAGTTCGTGCTCGACTTCAGCGATGTCTTCGCGCTCGCGCAGCGCCTGCTCGCCCAGGCGAATGTCTTCAGCCCGCTCGCTACGCTCGACTCGGCTGTCGCGCCAGGCATCGAGTCGTTCGCCGATCGCATCGGCCAATTGCAACCAGGAGAAGCGGAAGGCCAGTGACACGCCAGCCACCAGCGTCGCGATCCACAGCACGCCCGAGCCGGCAAAGCCCAGACCTTTCATGCTGAGCGGTCCGAGCAGGTAGCCAAGCACGCCGCCGGCGTGACCACCGGGTAACTGTGCCTCGGCGTGATACATCCGCGTCCATTCGAGCGAGGTGCTTGCCGAAAGCAGCAACGCCAAGCCCAGCCACGAGACCCACGAAGGCCAGCCCGTCCGTATCGGCGTGGACATGCCTGTGTCCGTACTGCCGCGGCGCAGCAGGTCAGCGAGCGCAGCCAACCATCGATGCAGACCCAGCGCCATCAGCCACCAGGCGGAGAAACCAAACAGGAACAACAAAAAATCGGACGTCCATGCGCCCAGCACACCAACGCTGTTGTGGGCCCCACCGCCCGAACCCGAGGTCGAGAACGCCGCATCGAGCGGGCTGCGGGTGAGCAACGCAATCAGCATCAACAGCCACAGCACGCCGCCGATCAGCACACGGGCCTGTCTCTGCCAGTCGGCACTGTGGGCGAAGGGGTTCGACCCGCCGGCAGCATGATCGCGCGGGCGGGAATCGCCACCACCGGCGCCCATGGCCGTTGGGGAATCTGCGGCGGAAGTGCGCAGCGAGCCGAGCGGGAAGGTCATCCGCTCATTGTGGCTGAAGCCGCGCCGGCGGCCTCAGCAAACAGCGTCAGGTCAGACGCTCTTTCAGTATCACCGAGCCGTTTTCCTGCGTCTCGATCATGCCGCGCTCCTCGAGGTCTTTCATGACCCGGCTGACCATCTCGCGCGATGCGCCGACGACCTTCGCCAGGTCCTGACGCGACACCTTGTTGCGGATGATCTTGACCTCTCCGATCGTGTCGGCCATGTCGAGCAGCGAACGCGCCACGCGGCCATACACATCGAGCAGCGCGAGCGACTCGATCTGCCGGTCAGCGCTGCGCAGCCGGGCCACCAGGCCGCGCATGATCGCGTACGACAGGCTCGAGTTCTCAGGCAGACAACGAGCGAACTCGGGGCGCCCGAGGATCAACATGTCGGTCTGGATCTCGGCGCGCACCGTGGCCGAATGCGGCTCGTTGTCGATGAGGCTCATCTCGCCAACGTAATCGCCGGACTCCAGCACCGCGAGGATCACTTCGCGACCGCGTGAATCGGCCGTCAGCACCCGCGCACGGCCTGTCAGCAGAATGAACAACGCGTTCGATTTCTTGCCGTGCTCGACCACCAATTCGCCGCGCCGAAAGCGGCGCTTGACGACGGCGTCGGCAATGCCTTGCGCCTGCTCGTTGGTCAACAGCGAGAAGATCGGCACGCGCCGAATCAGATCCAGATTTGAAAGCATCGCCATCGTTGAGCTCCTTTGCTGCGGTTATCGGCAGGGCTTGTGCGAAATTCACTCGACAAACCAAGTTTCTCAATTTTCTCCATTGGAACGCTGATGCCCGCGCCCTTGAGCGACATGTCAAACTGCGCGACCTCCTCCGCCTCTCGTCTTTCGCCATGAGCACCACATCCACCCACGCGCGCGTGTTGATTCTCGGTTCCGGGCCAGCCGGCTATTCGGCCGCCATCTACGCCGCACGCGCCAACCTCAGCCCGATGCTGATCACCGGCATCGCCCAGGGCGGTCAGTTGATGACCACCACCGATGTCGACAACTGGCCGGCCGACGTCGATGGCGTGATGGGTCCGGACTTGATGCAGCGCTTCCAGAAACACGCTGAGCGATTCAACACGAACATCGTGTTCGATCACATCAACGAGGTCGATTTTTCTCAGCGTCCTTTGAAGCTGACCGGCGATTCGGGCAGCTACACCTGCGACGCGCTGATCATCGCCACCGGCGCGTCGGCCAAATACCTCGGCCTGCCGAGCGAACAGGCCTTCATGGGCCGGGGCGTCAGCGGCTGCGCGACCTGCGACGGGTTCTTCTATCGTGGACAGGAAGTCTGTGTGGTCGGCGGCGGCAACACCGCTGTCGAAGAAGCGCTGTACCTGTCGAACATCGCAAGCAAAGTGCACCTGATTCATCGGCGCGACAAGTTCAAGGCTGAGGCGATCCTGGTTGACAAGCTGATGGAGAAGGTCGCGGCCAGCAAGATCCAGTTGCACCTGTGGCACACCCTCGACGAAGTACTGGGCAACGACTCCGGCGTAACCGGCGTGCGTATGCGCAGCACCCAGGATGCGTCGACCAGCGACCTGGCACTGCAAGGCTGCTTCATTGCGATCGGCCATCAGCCGAACACCGACATCTTCAAGGGCCACCTGGATATGATGGACGGCTACATCATCACCAAGGGCGGACTGAATGGCATGGCCACCATGACCAGCGTACCAGGGGTGTTCGCCGCCGGCGACGTCCAGGATCATGTCTACCGGCAGGCGATCACGAGCGCCGGCACGGGTTGCATGGCTGCACTGGACTCGCAACGCTTCCTCGAACAGTGAGCTGACGGCGTATTTGGGCCGTTGGCCGCAGAAGCCGGTTATACTCGCGGGCTTCGCTGTGCTTGGGGCCTCTGTCATTCGAGGGTCGTCGTGCAGCGGCCACGTGGGCGCAAGCCACGATGCAGCTAACGCCTCGGGCGTGCCGCATCAGCGAAACCTGAAACACGAACCTATTGGAGCAGCGTCATGGCACGCGTCTGTCAAGTCACGGGTAAGCGCCCGATGTCGGGAAACAATGTTTCCCATGCGAACAACAAGACCAAGCGTCGTTTCCTGCCGAACCTGCAGTACCGCCGGTTCTGGCTCGAAACAGAGAACCGCTGGGTGCGCCTGCGCATCTCGAATGCGGCACTGCGCTTGATCGACAAGGTGGGCATCGAGCAGGTCGTTGCAGACCTTCGCGCCCGCGGCGAAATCTGACCAGGAGCGGATCATGGCAAAAGGTGGACGCGAAAAAATCAAGCTGGAATCGTCAGCTGGCACAGGTCACTTCTACACGACCGACAAGAACAAGAAGACCAAGCCCGAGAAAATCGAGATCATGAAATTCGATCCGAAGGCACGCAAGCATGTGATGTACAAGGAAACGAAGCTGCGATAAGCGCTTTCGTTAC
>CANHNO010000219.1 GCA_947462065.1 Burkholderiales bacterium
GAGGTGCAAGGCCGATCGGTCACCCGTTATGGCGGCAGTCACGAGATCGACTCGCGCAGCGCGCGCTTCGACGATCAGGGGCGCGAGGTGTCACACATCGTCGATGGCCTGCTGTCGCGCTTCGACGAGACCGGAACCGGAAACATCGAGCAGCCCGACCCGCTGGACCTGACGGTGCCGTGGGAGCTGAAATCCAGCTTCACCCTCGACCCTGTGGTCAACATGCCCGGGCCAGCGGCGATGACCTTGCCCTTGGGGTTGGTGCCAGGCGTCATCCCTGGCATGCGCACCTCGAAGTCGGTCGCCCAGCGCCGCTTCGAGTTCTATTGCGGCTCACACGGCTTTCGCGAAGAAACGGAGATGGCCTTTCCGGCCGGCACCCGCATCGATCGCATCCCGCCCAACGTGAGCTTCAAGCGCGGCGCACTTCGTTACTCAGCCCAGTACCAGCGGCGCGGGCAAAGCCTTCACGTGGTGCGTGAGTACACGGCGCACCGGCAAGGCCCGGCATGCAACGCGACCAACGACGCGGACTGGGCGGCGCTGCTGCCAGTGCTGCAGAGGGATTTGCGGGGGCAGGTGTTTTTCAGGTAGGTCAACGAAGATTGACATTCAAATCGAACAGTAAACAAGCGCGGGGCATAACGCTTCAGGTTCGTCTTGTTCATGAGCTCAGCAATTCTGGATGCAATTGACTTGGCAAAACTACCTGCAATACGTATTGAAATACTATTACAGTCAATGGCTTATACGTGGCATGATGTTTGCAATAATGGCGACCTTGTACGACTCCGCTCATCAGTTCGAGCCGCTGATGCCGTCCGAAGCAGCGCAGGAGCCGCTGCTGGCCCAGGCGCACGACCTGGCGCGCGCCGCATTGCAGCTGGCTGGCACGCCAGTACCTGCCGAGTTGCGCCGGCTGTTGCGAGGGATGAATTCGTACTACTCCAACCGCATCGAGGGCCAGCACACCCGGCCGTATGAGATTGAGCAGGCGCTTCGGCAGGATTTCTCGGCTAACCGCGAGCTCGCGGCGAAGCAACGGCTGGCGGTGGCGCACATCGACGCCGAGGTCGCGATCGAGACACACTACACCGGCACCGAAGGGGCGCAGCGCCTGTATGGCATCGATGCGGTCACCGACCTGCACCGTGAACTGTTTGGCCGGCTGCCCGCCGATGATTTGGTCACCCCCGAGGGCGAGGCCATCGTGCCGGGTCAGTTGCGCCAGCGCGAAGTCAGTGTGGGCCGGCATGTGGCGCCAGCCTTTGCGGCGGTGCCCGAGCTGCTGAAACGCTGGGGCGATGTCTACGCCGGCACACGTCGTGGCGAGGCTGCGCTGCTGGCGCTCGCGGCGGCACACCAGCGGCTGGGCTGGGTACACCCGTTCATCGATGGCAATGGCCGGGTGATGCGGCTGCACACCCACGCGATGCTGGCTGCGCTGGGCTACACAGGCGGGCTGTGGTCGCCCTTGCGTGGTTTCGCGCGGAGCACCGATCGCTATTACGCGCTGTTGGCCGCTGCTGATGAACCGCGACGCGGAGATCTGGATGGACGTGGCAACCTGAGCCAGCAGGCGCTGGTCGACTGGATCGGCTACGTGTTGTCGGTATGCCAGGACGAGGTGGTTTTCATGAAGGGGCTGCTGACGCTGGGCGAAATGGAACGGCGCATTGCAGCGTGCCTTGTGTACGAGGAGCAGACCCTTCGCTCTGGGGTGCGGCTTGCTGCGCTGCGGCCCCTGCACTACCTGTTCGTCACCGACAGCGCCCTGGAGCGCGGCGAGTTCAAGGCCATGATGGGACTTGGTGAACGCACCGCCGGCACCGTGTTGAAGGCGCTGCTGGAACGACGCCTGGTCGTCAGCGACTCGCCCCAAGGCCCGTTGCGATTCGGCTTGCCGCTGCAGGCGCTGCGCTTCTATTTTCCAGCGTTGTGGCCGGAAGCCGAGGCGGACGATGGCGACGCAGGTGCGGTCACGCCGCGCTGACGCATGGCCAGAGTTGCTGGTGCAGTGCAGCATCTCCATCGACCGTTGCCAGCCCAGCGTGATGCCGCCGATCATGTCTGCAACCTCGCCGAATTCACCGCCCGATTCAAACGTTCGGAAAACCCGCTCACAAACCGCTCGTTCCTGCACAGCGGGTGTTCCATGTCATGCAGGATGGCGTGGGTCAGTTCGTGCCAGAAGGTGTCGCTGATCTCGGCGGGCTTGAAGGTGCGGCCGGTTCGGTTGCTGCGCAGGCCTATCTGTATGAGCTGGCTGGCGAAGTGCGCACGGCCCATCGTTCCCTTCTTGGGCATGGTGTCGAGCATCTCCACGGCATACCACTTGGGCCCGACCTTGATCTTCTTCGGGATCAGCATGGGCTGAACCCGCGCTGATCGGCTGCGTAGCCGCGGCTTGAGCCTGGCGACCGTCTCAAGGCCGCCAATCCAGCACCGTCAATTGGTTGCCCACGGCGACCACCGGCAGGAAGCCCTTGAGCTTGCCCTTGCGCAAGTGGGCGTCCATCAGCTTGATGTTGTCCTCGAGCACCGCGCCGATCCCGGTGGCGTCACTCAGAAAGATCGCGACCTGAACGATCGGATCGCATTCGACCAGCACTTCCTGCATGCGCTGCATCACCGCCTTGGGCGACTTCGCGCCGCGGTGCTTCGAGTCGCTCACGGCCAGCAGAATGGGCAGGCATGCGCCATGGCCCTCGCCGGGGATGACCATCACGAGCGGGTAGTCGTGTGCAATGCGAGCGACTTCGTGGCTGGTGGCCACATCCACCGCCCTGCCCTTGCGCTCCCTGGCCACGCCGCTGATGTGGCCCAGCAGATCATGGCTGGCGTCCCTCAGTTGGCTGTCGATATCGATGTTCTCCAGCGCCTCGTTCAGGTTGGCGATTCGCTCCATTCGGGTCTCCTTTGAGTTTGTCTTGGGTATGTGTTTCGCGGGCTAGGTGCACACCACCGCCCCGAACGGCACCCGCTCGGGCGCGGCGTGCGGCGGCGTGTACAGCCAGATCACGGGGCTCGATGGCGGGGTCTGCGGGAAAGTGCCAAAGCCGTCGGTGGCGTAGAGCACGATGGCGCCTTCAGCCTCGCGCTGCACCCACTCGAACACCGGCCGGAAGTCGGTGCCGCCGCGGCCGACCACCTGCAACCGGGTCGGGATCTCGGTGCCGTCCATCGCATCGAAGCGCGTGACCTCCTGGACGTCGGCATCGGCTTGCAGCACCGTGAGCTGGCACGGAAACGTCTCTCTGAAGGCGCGCAGTTCGCCGACGATCTTGCCCAGCGTGTCGGTGTCCATCGAGCCCGAGGTGTCGATGGCGAACACCACGTGCCCGGGCACCGCCATGCCAGCCGACGGCATGAACAGCCCGCGGTGAATGTGCTTCTTGCTGAAGGGGTAGCTCGTCCAGTCGCCCTTGATTCGGTCGTTGAGCCACGCCCGCAGCAGCGCGCGCCAGTCGATGCGGCGAGCCTTGTCGGCATCGCACTCCTGCTTGAAGCTCGCCGCGCCCTTCCCCTGCAGCCGGGCGCTGGCGTCCTCACGCAGTTCGCGTCGCAACTCATCGAGCTTCTGGGCATCGGGTGCATCGGGGCTGCGCATCGGTCGCACGTGCGGGTCATCGGCATCGAGCAAGTCGGCGCCGATGTTGGGCAGCGCTCCGGCATCGGCCAGGCCGTCACCGTCGCCATCGTCGGGCTGGGCAGATGTTCCCTTGCCGGGTCGAGGTTTCGCGTGCGCCTTGGCTTGCAGCTCGGCGTAGATCTGCTCGGCCGTCATGCCGGCGAACTCGCGCGTCAACAGCCCGCCAGCGGGCAGCCTGAAGCCCTGACCGATCAGCAGCAGGTTGATCGCGAAATCGCAGGCGATGTTCCAGCCCTTGGGGTCACGCTCGCGCCGCCGGTCGGCGTGGTCGAACAGCACGTGC
>CANHNO010000220.1 GCA_947462065.1 Burkholderiales bacterium
AGCTCGGTGTGGCCGGGAAAGCCGACGCCACCCGCCGCCAAAGCCTCCTTGTGCACCGGCGCGGTGACGATGGCCGACACCGCGCCGCGCCGCGCCAGCGTCACTGCCTGTTCGACACAGCGTGCGGCGGCTGCACCGGCTCGGGCGTCGATGACACCCAGCGGCGCGTCGAGCAGTTCCAGAGGCAGCGCCTGGGCCTGTAAAACCGGCATGGCGTTCGGCGGCACTTCGGCCACGGCCTGTGGTGCGTCGATCTCTGCAACCACCAGCCCACCGCCGGTGACCCGCACGGCACGGCGCATCACGCCGACGTCACCGATTACCAGGCAGTTTGCAGCCTGCGCACCACGGAACAGCTGCGCGACGATCTCCGGCCCGATGCCGCAGGCGTCGCCCATCGTGATCACAATCGGCGCGACCGTGTTGCTGAAGGCGCTCAAATCAGCGGCCTCGGGCTCGGCTCGCCATCGCCATGCAGATCGGCCAGCCGGTCCCATGTGCGCGTGTCACGAAGGAACACCCGGCCACCTTCGAGGCGGTACAGCGCGCATGGGTTGCCCTCCCTGTATTTGCTCATGTCGCTCAGGCCGGGTTGTCGATATCGATGTGGCTGTGCTTGATGCCGAACACTGTCGCCAAGTGGGCCCCCAGCGCCTGCACACCATAGCGTTCGCTCGCATGGTGGCCGACAGCAATGAAAGCCGTGCCGGTCTCGCGCGCGAGGTGGGCCTGCGGCTCGGAGATTTCGCCGGTGATGAACACATCGGCACCGGCAGCGATGGCGGCTTCGAAGTACGACTGCGCACCGCCGGTGCACCAGGCGACGCGGACCATAGTACGTCCATCGCCGTTGATCGACGTGGTGGATCGGCCTGTCAATCGCTCGAAGCGGCCCACCAGATCCGCCATGCTGGAAGGCACCGGCAGCGTGCCGATGAAGCCCAGCGACTGCTCGCCGAAGCGTGCGTCGGTGGCGATGCCCAGTCGGGCACCAAGCTGCGCGTTGTTGCCGAATTCGGCATGCGCGTCCAGCGGCAGGTGGTAGGCATAGAGGCTGATGTCGTGGGCGAGCAATCGCGCGATACGCTGCTTCAGCCAGCCGGTGATGCGTCCTTCATACCCCCGCCAGAACAGGCCATGGTGCACCAGCACAGCGTCGGCCTGGGCGTCGATCGCCGCGTCGATCAGCGCCCGGCTCGCGGTGACGCCAGTGACCAGCTTGCGTACCTCGTCTCTGCCCTCGATCTGCAGACCGTTCGGCCCATAATCCTTGAAGCTCGCCGTCTGCAACCGGGCCGACAGGTACTCATCGATCTCTGAACGACGGGCCACAAACTCCTCCTCATGCGCAGAACCTGGCTTCTATTCTCACAGACGGTCACCGTGATGGTCGCGGTGCTGTTTGTGATCGCCACGCTGAAACCGGAATGGCTGCGGCGGTCGGGTGAATCGGGCCTGCCCGGCGGCCTCTCGCTCGGCACGGTCGCAGGCAGCACGGTGGTGAGTGCCGAGCCCCTGGCGCGAAGCGGTGTCGTCGGCAGCTACAGCGCGGCAGCCAAGCGGGCGTCGCCGTCGGTGGTCAGCATCACCGCGAGCAAGGCCACCGCCCGCTACCCGCGTTCAGGCGACCCGTGGTTCCAGTATTTCTTCTTCGGCGACAAGCAAAGCCGGTCGGAGGCTCAGGTCGGCCTGGGCTCCGGCGTCATCGTCTCGGCTGATGGCTTTCTGCTGACCAACAACCACGTCATCGAGGGCGCAAGCGACATCGACGTGCAATTGCCAGATGGTCGAAGCGCCTCGGCCACGGTCATCGGCACCGACCCGGAGAGCGATCTCGCGGTGTTGAAGATCAAGCTCGATCGCCTGCCGGTGATGACTTTCAGCAAGGCCGATGACCTGCAGGTCGGCGATGTGGTGCTGGCCATTGGCAACCCTTTCGGCGTCGGTCAGACGGTGACATCGGGCATCGTCAGCGCACTCGGCCGCGACCAGCTCGGCATCAACACCTTCGAGAATTTCATCCAGACCGACGCGGCCATCAACCCCGGCAATTCCGGCGGTGCGCTGGTCGACGCAAACGGCAACCTGCTGGGCATCAATACCGCCATCTATTCGCGTTCGGGTGGCAACATGGGCATCGGTTTTGCCATTCCTGCCAAGACCGCCCGTCAGGTGATGGAGGGGCTGATCAGTGAAGGCCAGGTCACGCGAGGATGGATCGGTGTCGAACCCCGTGACCTGACCGAAGAGATTGCGGACACCCTGAACCTGTCGGTGAAACAGGGCGTCCTGATCACCGGCGTACTGCAGAACGGCCCGGCCAGTGCCGGCGGCATGCTGCCGGGCGACGTGGTGGTAAAGGTCGGCGAGCAGAGTGTGGTCAACACCGCACAGTTGCTCAATGCGGTCGCGTCACTCCGACCCAATAGCGTTGCATCTATCAGCGTGCAGCGCGCCGACAAATCGATGAACCTGCAGGTGACGGTCGCTCAGCGGCCCAAGAGCCAGGCCCGGCCAATGCCACATCCGGACATTGACGGCCGCAACGGCGGCTGACGGGTCAGGCAGCGGGCGTGCTTTCTTCGCCAGGCGCCTGGGTGTGCTTGATGAAGATGCGTGCCGCCCAGATGCCCACTTCATACAAGATGCACATCGGGATCGCAAGTGCCAACTGCGAGATGACGTCCGGAGGCGTGATGATCGCGGCAATGATGAAGGCCAGCACGATGAAGTAGCTGCGGAATTCCTTCAGCTTCTGAATGCTGACCAAGTTCATGCGGGCCAGCACCACGACGACGACCGGCACCTCGAAAGCCGCTCCGAAGGCGATGAACATCGTCAGCACAAAGCTGAGGTAAGCCTCGATGTCAGGCGCCGCGGTGATGCTCTTCGGCGCAAAGCTCTGGATGAACGCAAACACCTGGCCGAATACGAAGAAGTAGCAGAACGCCACCCCCATCAGGAACAGAAAGGTGCTCGAGATCACCAGCGGCAGCACCAGCTTCTTCTCGTGCGTGTAGAGCCCCGGCGCGACGAACGCCCACATCTGATAAAGCACCACCGGCAATGCCACCAGGAAAGCCGCCATCAGCGTGATCTTCAACGGCACGACAAACGGCGAGATCACGTTCGTGGCGATCAGCGTGGCCCCTTTGGGCAGGTTGGCCACCAGCGGTGCCGCAAGCAGGTCGTAAAGGCCTGCGGGTCCGGGCCAGAGGCACAACGCGCCGAAAACCAAGCCTACAGCAATCGCGGCACGCACCAGGCGATCGCGCAATTCGATCAGGTGGGTGACGAAAGGCTGTTCCTTGCCGCTGAGTTCATCAGGGCCTGACGGATTGGCTGCCATGGATCAGGCCGACGGAGAAGGTGGCCGAAAGCGCGCCACGCGCGCTGCACCCGACTGCGCCTTGCCACGGATGCCGTGCCGCTGCTTGTACCACTGCGGCATCGCGCCGCGCTTCAGGCGCCAGCGCTTGTTCGGGTTGCGGTAGTCAGGCACCGGCAGCAACAGGGTGTCGTACTGGTCATAGTCGTGAGGACGATCGTCGGTGGACGATGTCTCTCGGTCTTCCCAGTTCTTGCTCAAGTCGGAGCTGGCCTGGTAAATCGCGCTCGCCGTGTCTTGCTCGACATTGTGCGCCGCGGTCTCAAACTCGCCCTTCATCTTCTTCAGTTCGTCGAGTTCGATCGACCGATTGACCTCGGCCTTCACATCGGACACATAGCGTTGCGCCTTGCCCATCAGATGCCCGACAGTGCGGGCGACCTTGGGCAGGCGTTCCGGTCCGATGACCATTAGCGCGACCGCGCCGATCAGCGCGATCTTGTCGAACCCGAAATCAATCACGACTTGGTTTTGGCTTCCACGTCGACGGTGTTCGTGTCAGACGACTTC
>CANHNO010000221.1 GCA_947462065.1 Burkholderiales bacterium
AATCGGCCTGAACGCTGTCAGCGCTTCGGTCTATGCGGGCTGGTACGGCCCTTTGGCCGCCTGCGAGGCGGACGCAAACGACATCGCGTCGCCTCAGCTTTCGATCGCCGAGGGTTCGTCGGCCGATCCCCAGCGCGCTTGGCCTTGGCAGATCTCGCTGATGTGACGCACGAAGTCGCTGGTCAGCCCTTCAGCCACGCTGATGGACATCTCGACGTCGTCACCGTGCACGATCCCCTGCAGCACATGCCCGCCGGTCTGGATCTCACGGCGCAGCAGCCCCTCCATGGAATACGGCACGCTGCACTGCAAGGTTTTGCGCCGGATCAGCGGCACCTTCTCGGCGCCGATCAGCGCTTGCGCGACCGCGCTGTTATAGGCGCGGACCAGGCCGCCCGCACCCAGCTTGATGCCGCCGAAATAGCGAATCACCGTGGCGAGCACGCCTTCCAGCCCTTGGTGCCGCAGCACTTCCATCATCGGTCGGCCCGCCGTGCCGCCGGGCTCGCCGTCGTCCACAGCCGCCGATTCGCCACCTGCCATCAGCGCCCAGCAGATGTGCGTGGCCTCAGGGTGCAAGGCCCACAACTCGTTGACGAGCGCCACGGCCTCGGGACGGCCGGCGACGGGTTGCACACAGGTGATGAACTGACTCTTCTTGATCCACAGTTCGCCGTGCACGGCTTCTTTCAGGGTGTAAGTGATCTGTGCCATCAGGGGTGAGCGTGTTCGCAGAAATGGAGCAGTCAATCAGCGCGCGAGCACTGACGCCGAAGCGACGACAATGACGTTCGCGCCTCGCGAGGCTGTCAGGTTAGACAGCACTTTGCGGCAGGCCAATTGTCATGTGCTGGGAGAGCCGATTTTGAATCTGATGGTGCCGATCACGCTGTTCGATGAGTTGACGGAGTCGATCATCAAGTCCAACGGAACGCTGGACCTGGCCAGCGGCGAGATTCGTTCGATCCAGTACGAAGATCACGACATCGACCTGCAGGGCCTGCCGGCCGACGATGAAGACTACGAGTTCACCTCAGGCACGCTGTCGCACCGAGGCAAGGAAATCGAGTTCCGTGTCGATGTCGATGTGCTGACCGGCAAGTACTCGGTAACGCCGAGTGAATTGCTCGAACTCAAGGGCCGCGCGGCCAAGCTCTTCACCGCACCGCCGGGCTGAGTGGCGGACGGGGGTGCTGTCGGGCCTTCGGGCCTTGGCGTCACCAGTCTTCCTTGACCGCCAGCGCCATGTCGCGGCCGGCTGCCCGACGCGCGGCCAAGCCTGCGGTGACGGTGCCTGCCGCGATCACCGCCGCGCACAGCGCGGCCAGCCGTGCCCACGGCAGCATCAGGTCCATCGTCCAGTGGAAGCTCTGCGGGTTGACGACCTTCACCAGCACCACACTGACCGCGATGCCGAGCGCGAGGCCGAGCAGTGCGCCGGCGGCCGTCCACACCGCGCCTTCGGCGGTCACCACCGTCAGCACCTGCCGCCGCGTCAGCCCCAGGTGGGCGAGCAGGCCGAATTCCTTGCGACGCGCCAGCACCTGGGCTGAAAAGCTGGCCGCGATGCCGAACAAACCGATCGCGATCGCCACACCCTGCAGCCAGTAGGTGACGGCGAAGCTGCGGTCGAATACGCGCAGCGAAATCGCGCGGATTTCACTTGCCGAGGCGAACTCGATCAACTCGCCGTCCATGCCGTGTCGCGCCGCCAACGCGCGCAGTTGCTGCTGCACCAGGGCGACATCGGCACCTGGCCGCAGCCAGAGCGCAAGGTCGTTGATGCGCGTGTCACCGGTGAGCCGACGCCAGTCGTCGGTTGCGAGCATGACCGCGCCGTGCTGGCGCGCATAGTCACGCCAGACGCCGCGCACGAACACCGCGGCGCGCTCGCCATTCGGCAGAGGCAGCGCCAGCCGCGTGCCGATCGCCGCGCCGTACAGCGTCACCATCGCCTCGCTGACATAGGCGGCGGTCTCGCCCTTTGGCAGTGTGGCCAGCTCACCCACCAGCGGCAGCGAACGCGCCGGGTCGGCGAGGGGCCGCGCGATCAACGCCACCGCTGGCTGCGCCGCGTCGATCTGCACCGAGGACACCCGAAGCGTCTCGATGCGGATGACGCCGTCCACCCCAGCGGCATCGCGCACCCAGCCGGGTGCGAGCGTGATCACATCGCTGCCGCCGGTCGAGGCGCCAGCCCGCGCATACAGGTCAGCCGGCAGCACGGTGTCGAGCCAGGTGGTGATCGATTCCCGGAAGCTGGCCACCATCACCGTCAGCGCCACCGACAGTGCAAGGCTGGCCACCACGCCTGCCACTGCAACGGTGGCGGTTTGGCGCTGGTGCCGTGCGCGCTCGACCGCCAGCAGCGCGAGCGCTTGCCGCGGTGGCGCGATCACGCGCAGCAGCAGGCCCACACCACCCGGCACGCAGACGATGCCGCCGAGCAGCAGCAGCGCGACGGACACATAGGCCGCGAGCGGCATGTCGAAGACCGGCGGCACGAACAGCAAAGCGAGCGACACGGCGATCAACATCGGCCCGAGCCACGCCGCGCGAGCGCTGCCAGACGAATCGCCCAGACCCTTCAGCGCCTGAGCCGGCGCCAGCCGCTGGGCCTCGCGCGCTGGCAACCAGCCTCCGACCAGGGCCGCTGCGACGCCCAGCGCGCCGTACGCCAGCGCGGCCGGAATGCTGAAGTGCAGCGTTGGCGCCACGCCCGGGAAGTAGCCGCCGCCGAGGTCGCCAGCCAGCAAGCGCAAGGCGGCAGCGGCGAGGCCTGTGCCGAGTGCCAGACCCAGCAGGCTGCCAGCCACGCCGAGGAGTGCCGATTCCGCCAGCACCAGCCGCAGCCGCTGCGCGGCGCCGAGGCCCAGCACGCCGAGCAGCGCGAACTGCGGCTGCCGCTGGGCGACCGACAGCGACAGGATCGAGAACACCAGGAACGCACCTGTGAACAGCGCCACCAGCGCCAGCACCGTCAGGTTGACACGGTAGGCGCGTGACACGTTCGATACCCGCTGGGCGGCATCATCGGGTGTCGTGGCACGCACGCCTTGCGCGGCGAAGTCCTGCAGGCGCAGCGAGGCCACGACCTTGTCGCGGTCGGCCCCCGGCTTCAGGCGCACGTCGATGCGGCTCAGCCGGCCCATCATGCCGAACTGCACTTGTGCGCCCGCAATGTCCATCACCGCGAGCGGTGGGCCGCCCGCCGACACGCTGCCGTGCACGCGCAGTGAGGCGATGCCGTTCGGTGTCTGCACCCGCACCGTATCTGTGGCGCCGAGTCGCAGCCTCGCGGCCGCGTTCAACGCCACCGCGTCCGGATCGAACAGGCCCAGGCGATCAGGCTCTGTCTCACGGTCCTGCTTCGATAGCTTGGGCAGCAGCGCCGGCGACATGGGCGCGGCCACCAGGGCATCGATGCCAAGCACGCGCAGCGCCACCCGCCTGGCCGCGCCCTGATCGTCTTGCGTCAGCGCCTGTGTCTCGACTTCGACCACCGGGCTGGCCAGCGCGATGTCGGGGTGCGCGGCGACACGCGCATACAGCGCCTCGTCGAAGCCACCTCGCTGGCCCCGCAGTTCGAAGTCAGGCTCGCCGTTGATCGAGCGCACCGCCGCGCTGAATTCACCGAGCGCGGACTGATTGATTAATTGCACCGAGAAGGCCAGCGCCACGCCCAGCGTCACCGCCAGAAGCGCCGCCGCCTGGCGCCACGGGTGGTGCCGCCACTCGGGCCAGGTCAGGTGCGTCAGCAGTGCGAGCATGGGCTCAGCCCGCTGCTGCGCGGACCCGCGTGACGACGCCTTGAGCCGTCAGCGTGAGCACCCGGTCTGCCCGTGCAGCGGCGGCCTGCGAATGGGTGACCAG
>CANHNO010000222.1 GCA_947462065.1 Burkholderiales bacterium
CCAGAAGGGTGGTTGTGCGCCAGGATCACCGCACTCGCCTGCACCGCCAGAGCGCGCTTGACGACTTCGCGTGGGTAGACGCTGGTCTGGCTCAGCGTGCCACGGAACATCGGCTCGAACTGCAGCAACTGGTTCTGCACATCGAGGAACATCACCGCGAACACCTCCTGGCCCTCGTGAGCCAGCTGCAGTCGCAGGAAGTCCTTCACCTGCTGCGGCGACGACATCACGGTGCGTTGGGCCAGGCGCTGCGCCAGCGAGCGGCGCGCCAGCTCCATCACGGCAGTGATCTCCGCCCGTTTGGCGGGGCCCAGCCCTTTGATGCGCTTCAAATCGGCCGCACTGGCCTGCAGCAGGCCGTGGAGACCGCCGAAGGCGTCGAGCAGCTGCTGCGCCAGTTGCAAGACCGATGTGCCCCGCAGCCCGGTGCGCAGCAGCAAGGCGATCAATTCGGCATCGGCCAGCGCGGATGGCCCCAGCGTCAGCAGTTTTTCGCGTGGTCGGGCTGCGACTGGAATGTCTTTGAGCACCATGAATGCCTGCCGTGGTGTCGCGCCGGATGGCTGGCCACGACGACTCGTAAAATTCGACCCAGTCTATCCAACCTTCAACCGGGCACGCCCTTGAACTCTGTCCTCGCGGGCTCCTTCCTCACGCTGCACTACCGGCTGGCCGGTCCGGACGGCAACGACATCATCAACACCTTTGCCGACAAGGCCGCCACCTTGTCGCTGGGTACTGGCGAGCTGGCTCCCGCGATGGAAGCCCGCCTGATCGGTTTGCCCGAAGGCTCCCGCGCCACCTTCGAGCTTGCCGCCGGTGAGGCCTTCGGTACGCGCAACCCCGAACTGCTGCAACGCGTCAAGCGTGCGATGCTCGACGAGCTGGGTGACCCTGATGAGCAGTACCACTGCGGCGACGTTGTGCAGTTCCCGACGCCAGACGGGCATGGTACCTATGCTGGCGTTGTGCGCGCGGTCGGTGAAGACTGGGTCGAGTTTGACTTCAACCACCCGCTGGCCGGTCAGCCGGTGACCTTCGAAGTGCATCTGATTGGAGTGTTGTGATGAGTGCCGATATCCGAGTTGAGGAAGTGCTGCTGGCCGAGCCCCGCGGCTTCTGCGCCGGGGTCGATCGTGCGATCGAGATCGTCGAACGCGCGATCACGAAGTTCGGTGCGCCGATTTATGTCCGCCATGAGATCGTGCACAACACCTACGTTGTCAACGACCTCAAGACCAAGGGCGCCATCTTCATCGAGGACCTCGCCGAGGTGCCTCCTGGCGCGACGCTGGTGTTCAGCGCACATGGTGTGTCGCAGGCCATCCGCCGCGAAGCGGCGGAGCGTGGATTCACGGTTTTCGACGCCACCTGCCCGCTGGTGACGAAGGTGCACGTCGAGATGGCCAAGCTGCGCAAGGAAGGCTACGACTTCATCATGATCGGCCACAAGGGCCATCCGGAGGTTGAAGGCACGATCGGCCAACTCAGCGGGGGCATCCACCTCGTCGAGGACGTGGAGGATGTCGGACGAGTGCATGTCGATGCAGCGACCCAACTGGCCGTGGTCACGCAGACCACGCTGTCGGTCGACGATGCAGCCGAAATCCTGGCCGCGGTGAAACGCCGTTTCCCGAACGTGCGCGAGCCCAAGCAGCAGGACATCTGCTACGCCACGCAGAACCGGCAGGACGCGGTCAAGGTGCTGGCACCGAATGTCGATGTGCTGGTGGTGGTGGGCAGCCTCAGCAGCTCGAACAGCAACCGGCTGCGCGAAGTCGCCCAGAGACTGGGTACCGATGCCTACATGGTCGACTCGGCCGATGACCTGAAGCCCGAATGGTTCGTCGGCAAAAGCCGAGTCGGCCTGACCGCTGGAGCGTCGGCACCGGAGATCCTGGTCAAGCAGGTGGTCGAGCGGCTGCGTTCGCTGGGCGCGGTGTCGGTACGCAGCATGCCGGGTGTGCTGGAGACTGTCCATTTCCCGCTGCCGATGGGGCTGGGTGACAAGTCGATGCAGGCCGCGGGCTGACACCTGCTGCGGCAGTGGTCCTGCCTACAATTCGGCGCTTCACGCCCACCCCCGACCCCCTTCGAACACGCACCCATGCTGGACATCACCCTGCTGCGCAAGGACCTGCCCAGCGTCATTGCCCGCCTCGAGAAACGCAAGAGCCCGCAGCCCTACCTGGACGTGGCGCGCTTTCAGTCGCTGGAGTCCGAACGAAAGGCGTTGCAGACCCGAACCGAAGAACTCCAAGCCCAGCGCAACAGCCTGTCGAAGCAGATCGGCGCGCTGAAAGGCAAGGGCGAAGATACCTCCGCGGTGATGGCCCAGGTCGCTGGGCTGGCCGATGAGCTGAAGGCTTCTGCCGAGCGCCTGGACGTGATCCAGACTGAACTGGCAGAGCTTTTGATGGCCGTGCCGAACCTGCCTCAGGACAGCGTGCCGGTCGGCGCCGACGAGCACGCCAATGTGGAAGTGCGCCGCTGGAGCCCGAACGATGCCGGCCCGCGCAGTTTCGACTTCACGCCGAAGGATCACGTCGATCTGGGTGCGCCGCTGGGCTTGGACTTTGACCTCGGTGCGAAGCTGTCGGGCTCGCGCTTTTCCTTCATGCGCGGCCCGGTCGCGCGGCTGCACCGCGCGCTTGCGCAGTTCATGCTCGATGTGCAGACGCAGCAACACGGCTACACCGAGTGCTACACGCCTTACATCGTTAACCGCGAAGTGCTGGAAGGCACAGGGCAGTTGCCGAAGTTCAAGGAGGACATGTTCTGGGTGTCGCGGGGCGGTGATGAAACGCAGCCCGAGCAGTACCTGATTTCCACGTCCGAGATTTCGCTGACCAACAGCGTGCGCGAGCAGGTGCTGGCCTCTGACCAGTTGCCGATCAAGCTGACCGCGCACAGCCCGTGCTTTCGTTCCGAGGCGGGCAGTGCAGGGCGTGACACCCGCGGATTGATCCGTCAGCACCAGTTCGACAAGGTCGAGATGGTTCAGATCACCCAACCCGAGCACAGCGACGCCGCCTTGGAAGCGATGGTGGGCCACGCCGAAGCCGTGCTGCAAAGGCTCGGTTTGCCCTACCGCGTGCTGCTGCTGTGCACAGGCGACATGGGCTTCGGCTCCAGCAAGACCTACGACCTCGAGGTGTGGGTGCCGGCGCAGAGCACTTACCGCGAGATCAGCTCATGCTCCAACTGCGACGCCTTCCAGGCGCGGCGCATGCAGGCGCGCTACAAGTCGGCCCAGGGGCGCAACGAGTTCGTGCACACGCTCAACGGCTCGGGTGTCGCGGTGGGCCGTGCGCTGGTGGCCGTGCTCGAGAACTACCAGAATGCCGACGGATCGGTCACTGTGCCTGAAGCACTGCGCCCGTACATGGGTGGCGTGGAGGTGTTGAAGGCCTGAAGCCGGGGGAGTTGGCGCCGTGCCCTGCGCTAGAATTCCGAGTTCCGGTTTCGACCAACCGGCAGCATCGAATGTGCTGGAGAGGTGGCAGAGTGGTCGAATGTACCTGACTCGAAATCAGGCGTACCGCAAGGTACCGTGGGTTCGAATCCCACCCTCTCCGCCAGACAGCTAGGAAAGACGGGCCTTCGCGGCCCGTTTTCTTTTGTACAGACCAAAAAGACAGACCAAAGGCGCGTGCGCTTGCTATGGATGGTCTACATGGGTCCCAGCTCGACCCTACACACTATTCTGCGCGCGTCATTTGGAAGTTTTGGGATGAGTGGGGATCTGAGGGGCAAGCGAAACGCACTTGGAAGCGACGTTTATCTCGACGCTTGCCGACCCCGCCAGTCGCGTCCAGAAGTTGCTGCCTCTTCGCTGCCAGCCGACCATCTCGGCGAGCTGAGCGAACGGG
>CANHNO010000223.1 GCA_947462065.1 Burkholderiales bacterium
GAGCGGCTCGGCCACGAGGTGATCGAGTTCGAGAACGTCACCAAGAGCTTCGGCGACCGGGTGCTGATCGACAACCTGAGCTTCAAGGTGCCGGCCGGCGCGATCGTCGGCATCATCGGCCCGAACGGCGCCGGCAAGTCGACGCTGTTTCGCATGATCAACGGCCAGGAGAAGCCGGACAGCGGCACGGTGAAGATCGGGCCGACCGCACGCATGGCCTTCGTTGACCAGAGTCGCGAGTCGCTGGCCGCTGACAAGACGGTGTGGCAGGACGTCTCGGGTGGGCTCGACAACATCATCGTCGGCAAGTTCGTGATGCCGAGCCGCGCCTACATCGGGCGATTCAACTTCAAGGGCAACGACCAGCAGAAGCTGGTGGGCAGCCTGTCGGGTGGCGAACGCGGCCGACTGCACCTGGCGAAGACGCTGGCGCAGGGTGGCAATGTGCTGATGCTCGACGAACCGTCGAACGACCTCGACGTCGAAACGCTGCGGGCACTCGAAGACGCGCTGCTCGAATTCGCCGGCAGCATCATGGTGATCAGCCACGACCGCTGGTTCCTCGACCGCATTGCGACGCACATCCTGGCCGCAGAAGGTGACTCGAAATGGGTCTTCTTCGACGGCAACTATCAGGAATACGAAGCCGACAAGAAGAAGCGACTCGGCGAGGAAGGCGCACGGCCGAAGAGGGTGCGTTTCAAGGCGCTCAAATGAGTGCAGCGATACCGGCTGTGAGGTCTGTGCTGCTGCTCAAGCTCGCGGCCCCTGCCAGCGCCTTGCTGCTGGTGGCTTGCGCGGCCGTGCCGCCGTCACCCACAGCCGTGTCTGCTGCGGTATCGCCGTTCGGTGCCGCTGCGCCCGTCACCGCAGGCGCTGCTGCCACTGGTCCTGCTGGTGCAACGGCGCGTCCTGTGGCAGCGCCAGGTGCCGCGCCGCCAGCCGCCACGGCCCCGGGCGCGCCGCGTCCGTTTGCCGAAGTGATCAAGGACGCCAAGGAGATGAGCGGCCTCTTCACGCTGTGGCAGAACGACGAGAAGGTCTGGCTTGAGTTGAAGCCGTCCGACTTCAATCAGCCTCTGTTCCTGTCGCCCAAGCTGAAGACGGGTATCGGCGAGCCCCGTTTCTTCGGCGGCTTGATGGGCGACGAGCTGGTTATCGAGTTCCGGCGCATCTACAACGTGGTGCAGATGGTCGCGCGCAACACCGAATACGTCGCTGCGCCGAAGACGCCGACCGGCCGCGCAGTGGAGGCGGCTTTCTCGCCCAGCCTGCTGTCGGCCACGCCGGTGGCGAGCCTGCCGCATCCCGATCGGAATTCGGTGCTGGTGGAAGCCAACGCGCTGTTCGTCAACGACATGATGGGCATCGCGCAGGGTTTGCAGCGTCAGTATCGGCAGGGCTATGCGCTGGACGGGCGCAACTCTGTGATCACCGAGGTGCGCTCCACCGACGACCTGCTGGTGCTGGAGGTGCTGAGCCATTACGCCACTGGCACGATCGCGCTGCCGAACCCTGGCGCCACGCCACCCGGGGCGCCGCAACCGTCACAGCCGCAAACGGTGCCCGACCCGCGCAGTGTGTTCATGACGCTGCACTACTCGCTGGCGAAACTGCCCGAACAGGTGATGGCGCCGCGCCAGGCCGATGGCCGAGTCGGCTACTTCACCAGCAACCGCTCCGACTTCAGCGACGACCTGTCTCGCTCGCCCCGCCAGCGATTCGTGAACCGTTGGCGGCTGGAGAAGTCCGACCCTGCAGCCGAGTTGTCCCCACCAGTCAAGCCCATCACCTACTGGCTTGACCGCACCATCCCCGAAAAGTACCGCGCCTCGATCACCGCGGGCGTCCTCGAATGGAACAAGGCGTTCGAGAAGATCGGCTTCAAGGACGCGATCCGTGTCGAGGTGCAACCTGACGACGCGCCCTGGGACACGCTGGACTTCGGCCGCAACTCGGTGCGCTGGATGACCAATTCCAACCCGTCTTTCGGCGCCATCGGCCCGAGCCATGTCGATCCGCGTTCGGGCGAGATCCTCGATGCCGACATCGGCATCGAAAGCCTGTCATCGCGCAGCCTGCGCGCGCTGCGATCCCAGGTCCTCGCGTCGTCACCGGCGACCGGACCGTCCGACTTGCCGCCTGAACTGGCCGCGCGCGGCATGCGGGCCGAAGCCTGGTGCGCCTACGCCGGCCAAGCCGCTGAGCAACTGGACTACGCGCTCGATGTGCTCGAAGCCCGCGGTGACATCGCGCCGGACAGCCCCGAAGCCGAGGCTTTCGTGCAGGGCTACATGAAGGACGTGACGATGCACGAGGTCGGCCACACGCTGGGCCTGCGTCACAATTTTCGCTCCTCGCGGGTGTACACCGAAGCGCAGCTGGCTGACCCGGCATTCACCGCCAAGCACGGCATCAGCGGCTCGGTGATGGAGTACGCCGCGCTGAATCTGGCAGCGCCCGGCGTGCCTTTGCCGAAGCAGGGCACGGTGTTCAACGCGACCATCGGGCCCTACGACTACTGGGCGATCGAGTACGCCTACCGCCCGCTGCCGTCGGATCAGGAGTCCAGCGAGCTGGCCAAGATCGCCGCGCGCAGCGCCGAGCCACTGCTGGCCTTCGGTACCGACGAAGACAACTTCCTCGGTGTCGACCCGGAGACGCTGCATTTCGACCTGGGCGCTGATGTGATCGCCTTCGCGCGCAAGCGCATCACGATCGCGCGCGACTTGCTGTCTCGCCAAGAGGCGCGCACTCTGCCAGCCGACCAGGACTACGCAGTGCTGCGCCGTTCTGTCACCTATGCGCTGCGCGACATGGGCCGTGCGGCCGGCGTGCTGACGCGGCAGATCGGCGGCGTGCGCACGTTGCGCGACCATGCGGGCAGCGGCCGCGACCCGTTGTCGCCGAAGCCGGCGGCCGACCAGCGTGCCGCGCTCGACCTGTTGGCGCGCGGCTTTCTGTCGGCCGACAGCTTCCGCATTTCGCCTGCGCTGCAGCGCAAGCTGGCGGTAGATTTCCTCGAGCGCAGCGATGCCGCGCTGCGAGGCGATGGCACTCTGGCCACGGCGCTGGTCACCGATTTCTCGCTGGCCTCGCTGGTGATCGAGCTGCAGCGCAATGTGCTGGGCAACCTGCTGAGCGACAGCGTGTCAGTGCGCCTGCTCGACAGCGAAGACAAGCTGCCGAAAGACGCGCTGCGGCTCTCCGAGCTGTATCGCAGTTTGAACGATGCGGTGTGGAGCGAACTGGGGCAATCAGGCGATATTCCGTCATTGCGTCGCGAGCTTCAACGCGACTACGTGACGCGCATTTCCAACCAGCTGCTGCGCCCTGGCGCACTGAGCCGTGCCGATGCACGCAGCCTGGTGCGCGCGCAGGCGCAAGCGCTGCAGAGCCGGCTGAACGCCGCGGCCAAGCGCCCCGGCCTGAGTGCCGAAGCGCAGGCGCACCTGCAAGACAGTGCCGACACCTTGCAACAGGCACTGACCGCCAAGCTCACGCGCACGGGGGCGTGAGCGAATCAGAACCGTCCACCAAGGAGACATCATGAAGCCCAAAACCAACGAGGAATACGTGCAGATCGACGCGCTGACCTGGCAGGCGTTTCCCGAGGCGTTCTCGACCGGCGGTATCCGCTGGAAACTGCTGCACGTGTCGCCGGAACAGGGCGCCTGGACGGCGATCTTCGACTGCCCGGCTGGCTCCTCCTTCGCGCCACACGTCCATGCCGGACCCGGCGAATACCTGCTGACCAAGGGCCGCATGGATGTGCGCGGCGGCAAGGCCGCTGGCGGCGACACCGCCGTGGCTCCGGGCTACGGCTTCGAAGCCTCGGGTGCCCGCCACGA
>CANHNO010000224.1 GCA_947462065.1 Burkholderiales bacterium
GCAAAGGCGCTTGTTGCTCGGCGCGAAAGCGGGAGCCCAGTTCGAACCACAAGGGAACTTTCCGAAGTCGTGGCTGGTGCGGTCAAAACCCGCGAGCCGGGCCAGAACCCTGCAACGCGCACATTTCAGGCGCTTCGGATTTTTGTCAATGCCGAGCTTGAGGAGCTCGAACAAGGCCTGAACGCCGCTCTGGATCTGCTGGCGCCGGGCGGCCGTCTGGTGGTGATCAGCTTCCACTCGCTCGAAGACCGCATCGTCAAGACCTTCATCGCGCGGGAAAGCAAGGCGGTGTTCGACCGACGTGCGCCATTCGCGCCGGAAGCGGCGATGCGTTTGCGTGCGCTCGGTCGCGTCAAACCCGGCGAGACCGAGCTGCGTGCCAACCCGCGTGCCAGGTCAGCGGTGATGCGGGTGGCCGAGCGCACCGATGCGCCTGCTCCTGCTGTCGCTTCGATGGGGGGCAAGCGGTGACGCGCCTGAACCTGGTCTTGCTGTTGGCGCTGCTGGCGAGCAGCGTCTACCTGGTGCGCGTGTCGTACGACGAGCGGCGCCTGTATGCCGCACTTGACCGCGCGCGCACCGAGCAGCGTCAGCTGGAAACCGAGCATGGCCGCCTGCAGGCCGAGCAGCAGGCTCAGGCCACGCCGGCCCGCATCGACAAGACCGCGCGCGACAAGTTGCGCATGGTGCCGGCCACCTCGGCCATCATGAAGCAGGTTGTCGTGTCGGCCGCGCCCACTGCCTCGCAAGGACGGCCATGAGCAGCGGCCGCCGTCCAGAGCGTTCCACGACGCGGTCTGCCGCCAGTGCGCGTGGCCTGAACTACGCGAGCAGCCCATTGCTCGCGTCGCGCACGCCGGCCTCTCGCTCCAAGTTGTTGGTGGCGATGGTCGGACTGGGATTTCTGGTGCTGCTGGGCCGTGCGGTTTATGTGCAGGCGATCGGCACGGATTTCTATCAGAAGCAGGGCGAGATCCGCTACGCCCGCACGCTGGATCTGTCGGCCAGCCGTGGCCGCATCCTCGACCGGAATGGTCAGCTGATGGCGGCCAGCGTTCCGGCGCCGTCGCTGTGGGCGATCCCGAAGGACTTCAAGGCAGAGCCGCCAGAACGGGCTCGTCTGGCCCGCCTGATCGGCATGACACCCGCACAGCTGGAAGACCGACTCGACGGCAGCGCGAACTTTGTCTGGCTGCGGCGGCAGGTCGATGACACTCTGGCCAAGGATGTGCTTTCCCTCGGCTTGCCGGGGATCCATCAGGTGCGCGAATTCCGGCGACAGTACCCTGAAGGCGAGGCTGCTGCGCATGTGGTCGGCTTCACCAACATCGAAGACCGCGGGCAGGAAGGCATCGAACTCGCGTTCCAGAAGGACCTCGTGGGGCGCAACGGCAGCCGGCGCGTCATCAAGGACCGCATTGGCCGCGTCGTGGAGGACATCGGCGACAGCGTGGCACCGGTCGATGGCCGAGACATCCAGTTGTCGATCGACTCGAAGCTGCAGTATTTCGCCTATCGGCGCCTGCGCGACGCCGTGATCGAGAACAAAGCCAAGGCGGGCAGTGTGGTCGTGCTCGACGCGCAGTCCGGCGAGGTGCTGGCATTGGCCAACTACCCGAGCTATGCGCCGTCGGACCGCCGTAACCTCAGCGGCAACCAGTTACGTAATCGTGCGCTCACCGACACGTTCGAGCCGGGCTCGACCGTCAAGCCGCTGATTGCGGCGTGGGCCTTGGAGACTGGCCGTGTCAAGCCTGACACTGTGATTCACACTGCACCAGGTCGCATGTCGCTGGGGCCCTTCACCGTGCGTGACACCCATCCCCATGGCGACATGACGGTGTCTGAGGTGATCCAGAAGTCCAGCAACATCGGTGCTATCCGCATGGGCTTGATGTTCCAGCCACGCGAGATGTGGGATCTGTACGCCAGCGTCGGATTCGGGCAGAAGCCACAGATCGGATTTCCCGGGGTGGTCGGCGGGCGTCTGAAGTCGCAGAAGCAACTCGACGAGATCACCCGCGCCACGATGAGCTATGGCTACGGCTTGTCGGCCTCGCTGTTCCAGATCGCGCAGTCCTACACCGTGTTCGCACACGACGGTGAGTACATCCCGGTGACGCTGATGAAGAGCGACAGCCCCGACGGTGCCACCAGGGTCAGTGGTGTGCGGGTCATTTCGCCGCAGACGGCTCAGACGATGCGGCAGATGCTGAGCCTGGCCGCCGGTCCCGGCGGCACCGCACCGAAGGCGCAGACACCCGGCTACTCGGTCGGCGGCAAGTCGGGCACCGCCTATGCGCACGCGGGCAAGGGTTACGACACGAAGAAGTACCGCTCGTGGTTCGTCGGACTCTCGCCGATCAAGGACCCGCGCATCATCGTCGCCGTGATGGTGGATGAACCCACCGCTGGCAAGTGGTACGGCGGCGAGGTGGCCGCACCGGTCTTCAGCGACCTGGTGCAGCACACCTTGCGCATGCTGGGGGTGCCACCTGACCTCGATGTGAAAACACAGATCATCGCGCGCAATGCGCCAGCGGAAGACGAGAGCTTCTGATGGCGCTGCAGCAACTTGGCTCGGTCCCTGCGGCGCTGTCCTGGCTGGTGCGTCGGGGCGCACGCGGTCTGGTGACTGACAGCCGCCGGCTCGAACCCGGAGATGCCTTCATTGCCTGGCCCGGTCTCGTCCACGATGGCCGGCAGCACGTCAAGCCCGCGCTGACGGCGGGCGCTGCGGCCTGTGTGATCGAGGCCGATGGCGCGGAGGTAATGGGTTTCGATGACCTGCGCATTGCGGCCATGGATGGCCTGAAGGCCAACGCTGGCCCTCTGGCCAGCGCGTTCTTCGGTGCGCCCAGCGAGCGTCTGTCGGTGATCGCCATCACGGGTACCAACGGCAAGACGTCGACCGCCTGGTGGACAGCGCAGGCCTTGTCGGCGCTGGGCCGGCGTTGCGGCATGGTCGGCACGCTCGGGATGGGTGCGGTGCCAGGCCCCGAAGGCGCTGCGGCACTGGTGCCAACAGGATTGACCACGCCGGACCCGGTCACGCTGCAGCGCGCCTTCAAGCGATTTGCCGACGATGGCTTTGCCGCCTGCGCCATTGAAGCCTCGTCGATCGGCCTGGTCGAGGAGCGGCTGTCGGGCACACACATCGATGTGGCGGTTTTCACCAATTTCTCTCAGGACCACCTCGATTTCCACGGCTCGATGGACGCCTACTGGCAGGCCAAGGCCGGCCTGTTCGACTGGCCGGGGCTGCGGGCGGCGGTGCTGAACGTCGATGACGCCCATGGCCTGCTGCTGCAGGAACGGCTGACCGACACCGCGCTCGATCTGTGGGCCTATGCCGCGACCACCGACGCACCGGCGCGGTTGCGTGCGCGTGACATCCGGTACCTGGGCGATGGCCTCGCGTTTGAATTGGTTGAAGCGGGGGCACCACCGGTGTCGCTGCGCAGCGGAATGCTCGGCGACTACAACGTCTCCAATCTGCTGGCGGTGGTCGCCACGCTGCGCGCCCTGGGCGTGACACTGTCCGACGCGGCACGCGCCTGCACCTTGCTGACCTCGGTGCCAGGTCGCATGCAGCGTGTGGCGAGCTCGGCCGCACAGCCCGAAGTGTTGGTGGACTACGCCCACACGCCGGATGCGCTGGAGAAGGCCTTGCGTGCGCTGGCGCCCCTGGCTGCAAGCCGTGGTGGTGCGCTGTGGTGCGTGTTCGGCTGCGGTGGCAACCGCGACACCAGCAAACGACCGCTGATGGGTGCGATGGCGCAGCGTCACGCGCAGTGGACGGTTGTCACCAGCGACA
>CANHNO010000225.1 GCA_947462065.1 Burkholderiales bacterium
AAAGGGCAGCGGAAGCTGCCCTTTTTCATTGCAGACCCCACCGCTGATTCGGCGCCTGTCGGACATGCTGGAACTCCTTGCGTCGGTTCTGATGCTGTCGGCGTGGCTGTTGACGGACCACTATCCGCCTTGGATGTCCGTATACAACGACAGCGCCATGGCGATGAGCCTCGCCGTGCTGTTGTTGGCGACCTCCTTGCGGCGTACGCCGAACCAAGCGCGCGCTGTACCCCCGGTGTTCTGGTGGCTCACGGCCATCGCCCTGATCCCTTGGTTGCAGTGGCTGTTTGGCAAGGTGTCCTACAGCGGCGATGCGATCGTTGGCAGCCTCTACGTGCTCGGGTTTTCCTGCGCCGTGCTGTGCGGCAACCAGTGGGCTCAACGTCAACCGAGGGACTCCGCCGCGTGGCTAGCGACCACCCTGGTGATGGGCGCATCGCTGTCTGCGGCCCTCGCAGTTTTTCAAGCCTCTGGGGCGGTCTCGCTCGGGACTTGGATGCTGCCCATCTGCTCCGGGGGGCGTGCCTGCGCCAATCTGTCGCAGCCCAACAATCTGGGCACCTTGATCGGCCTGGGCGCGGTGGGACTTGTGTTGCTCAGAGAGCAGCGCCGCATCGGTTCATGGGCTGGTGGTCTGTTGCTGGCGCTGCTGCTGATTGGTGCTGCCGCCAGTCAATCGCGGACGGCCATGCTTTACGGCCCAGCGATCGGGCTTGGCCTGTTCGTGGCGCGCCAAAAGGGACTCAAGGTTCAGACCGGGCACTGGGTGATTGCCGCGGCGACGGCCTCGCATTGGCTGCTCGTGTCGGCTTGGCCGACGCTTGAACATTTGCTGTTGCTGGACACGACAGCCGGGTTGAGTGAGAGAAGTCTGGACGCAGGGCGTTTGGGCGCGTGGACCATGTTTCTCGATGCGACGACGCTTTATCCGTGGAGCGGCTTCGGATGGCTGCAAACGGCCAGCGCGCAACTGACGGTGGCTGAAAACCATGCTGCCTTGACAGGGGTCTGGCAGCAGACTCACAACCTGTTCCTCGACCTGTTGGTCTGGTGTGGGTATCCGCTAGGGCTGTCGCTTTGCGGTCTGATCGTCTTTTGGTTCGTCCACCGTACGCGGC
Organism: Burkholderiales bacterium; assembly: GCA_947462065.1. Taxonomy (GTDB): domain Bacteria; phylum Pseudomonadota; class Gammaproteobacteria; order Burkholderiales; family Burkholderiaceae_C; genus PBB1. The sequence continues at coordinate 1,119 of CANHNO010000225.1, forward strand.
GAGTTTTAACGATCGAGGGTGTGGTCGGTTTGATCAGCGTCAGTCTGCTGGGCATCCACAGCATGCTCGAATTGCCTCACCACTACGCATACTTTCTGATCCCGGTTGGCCTGTGGGTCGGCTACGTTGAGCACAGCTCGGGTGGCGGTGTTCGTCGATTGACTTGGCTTAGATGGGCTCCAGTGGCCATCAGCCTTGGCCTCGTGCTGGCGGTCTTGCGTGACTATCCGGAGGTTGAGGAAGACTTCCGCCTGGCCCGATTCGAGAGCTTGCGCATTGGCACGCTGAGCGCACCGAAGCCGGCCCCGGACGCGCCGTTCTTGTCTGGTCTGACAGCGCAACTGCGCCTGATGCGAGCCCAGCCTGTATCTGGAATGTCGGCAGATCAACTCGATGAGATGGCGTCGGCAGTACGTCGCTTCCCCAGTGCATCCTCGATGGCAAAGTTGGCTTGGGCCTGGGCCTTGAACGGCCGGTTGCCTGACGCCACGCAGATGTACATCAAGATACGCTTCGTTCACGGCGAAGGCGCCTACCAGAAACTCAGGAAAGATCTGCACCAACGTGTGCAAGGTGATCTCAGCGCACTGAGCGAGTTGGAAGCTGCACTTCCCTGATGGGGCCATCAAGATGCGCTGCAGTCTGGCTTTCCGTTGGCAGTTGAAACCGACTTCCGAGTCACCCTTACATGAATAACCGCCCTGCGCCTACTCGCCTCAAAGCCGCCGGCATCCATCTCCTGGCCAGTGGTCTAGTGGCCGCCTTGGCCGCCACGCTGGTCTTTCTGGTCTGGTACCCGTCGCCCTTTGCGGCGCTTGCCGGGGGCACCAGTCTCTTTGTGCTGCTGGTCAGCGTCGATGTGGTTCTGGGGCCCGCATTGACCGCCGTTGTTGTCAGTCCTGGTAAGCGGCGCGCGGAGTTGGTTCGCGACCTCGGCGTGATTGTGGTCGTCCAAATTGCTGCCTTCGCGTATGGCCTGCATACGATGGCGCTCGCACGGCCGGTTCTCATCGCTTTCGAGGTTGATCGCCTGCGACTGGTCACGGCGGCGGACATTGATCCTGTCACGCTCCGCGAGGCGCCTGCAGCACTGCGGCAGTTGTCGTGGAGCGGGCCGCGCATGGTGGCTGCAATAAAGCCGAGCGAGTCCGAGGACCAGATGCTATCGATTGAACTTGCCCTTTCCGGATTCGATTTGTCGATGCAGCCCAAGCAATGGCGGGCTTATGCAGGCTATGCAGATGCCGTATGGCAGCGGGCTCGTCCCGTATCCGTTCTTCTGGCGAAGTACCCGCAGTTGACATCGTCGTTGCCCGCGATTGCCCAGTCTGCTGGCCAACCCGCCGAAGCGCTGCGATTCCTGCCGCTGATCTCGCGCCGTGCAAGCTGGGTGGCGTTGATCGCCGAACCGGGGGCGCGTGTCGTGGGCTATTTCCCCGTCGACGGATTCTTTTGATCCAACGTCTGCCGTCCTATGGAGATCAGCCTCAGATTCAACGCGGGCATTAGGATCCCTGATTTTGAGAAGAAGTGAGATGGCCCCGTCATCGTTCAGCGACCTGTGGGATTCTCGATGAGCTGTTCGAATGGGTTTACGGCATCGTGATGTCCGAGGGCCGGCCCGAGGCGGCTGAAACGCTAGCGATCGGTGGCTCGACTTGCCGCGGTGAGTTGGTCTTTTTGTCGCTGGCTGCGCTGCTGGCCATCGTGCCGCCGGCATTGCTCGCCATCAACGTTCCGCCGTCGGCCACCTTCCTGAACCAAGCAGCTGCGGTATCCGGCTGGGGCGCCTTCTGCTTGGCGCTGGCGCTGCGGATGATCCGCATGCCTGCTGCACTACCGGGGCGAGCGAGTAGCGGGCTGCGGGCCTTGCTTTTCGCTCTTGCGTTGTTGATCTCTGCCTGCGCCTTGTCCTGGGCGCAGAACGGCCTGCCGGCGTCCATGGCTTTGTCGGCCATGGGCCTGTTGGCGGCTGCCGGGCTGGTGGCGATGGTGGGTGCGGCGACGATGGATTCAGGCGGCGGGCCGGCTGCGTTCCGGGCTCTGTGCATCGCGTTGGCTGTGGCCGGTGTGCTCAGCGTGGCCGTGGGCATGGTCCAGGTGTTCGTGCCTGAATGGGCCGACGGTCAGTGGATCGCCAGCGCCACGATTGAAGGCCGCGCGTCGGGCAATCTGAGGCAGCCCAACCACCTTAGCAGTCTGCTCCTGTGGGCGCTCGTGGCCGCGTTGTGGCTGTCGGAGTCGCTCGACGGCATACGCCGGCGGCTGGCGGGCGCGGGTTTGATGGTGCTGATGGTCGGCTTCATCTTCGGTTTGGTGCTCAGCGCATCGCGCACCGGCATGCTGGGCGTGTTGGCGCTGGCGGTGTGGGGCGCCCTCGACCGCACCTTGTCGCGGCGATCGCGGCTGATGCTCTGCATGTCGCCGTTGATCTACGCGCTGTGCTGGGGTGGCCTGACCACTTGGGCCAACCTTTCCGGCCATGTGTTCGGTGGCGCCGAACGGCTGCGCAGCGAGACCGACATCTCCAGCTCGCGCTTCGGCATCTGGTCGGACACGCTGGGGCTGATCGCGCAGCACCCGTGGTTCGGCGTGGGCTGGGGCGAGTTCAATCTGGCTTGGTCGCTGACGCCGTTTCCTCATCGGCCTGGGGCGTTCTTCGACCACAC
>CANHNO010000226.1 GCA_947462065.1 Burkholderiales bacterium
GCCCGGCATAAACCACGGCGAAACGTGCGTCCTCCAAAGCCTGCTTGCCCGCCGTACCCGGCAGCGGGGCGGCAATGGCCCGTTCGCGGCGAGCGCGTGCCACCAGCAGTTCCGTGCGCAGCACCTCGAGCTGGGCGATCGCGCGCGCGTGCTCGGCCTTGGCCAGTTCAAGCGCCGCGCGTGGCTCACGCGTATCGAGCTGCACCAGCAGCTGTCCTTGCTTGACCGCAGTGCCTGCCTCGACGCCCCAGCGCTCGATCATGCCGCCATAGGGCGCTGCCACGCGAAGCAGGCCTCCGGGCACATCCACCCGGCCACGGGCAATGGCCACGAAACGCGCGTCGGCACTCGGTGCCGTGGCGGCACCGGCCGGCGTGCTTGCGGATGCGGAACTGGCGACCTTGCGCGCATCGTCGTGCGGCGTGCAGGCCGCAAGAGAAACGCTCAGCAGGGCGAGCATTCGCAACGAAGCGGGCGCAGACAGGAGGTGAAGCAACATCGTTTTCATCATGCAGATCCTTGCGCCGCAGGGCGGCGTATGTCGTCGAGCAGGCGCCCGTCTTCCATGTGCAGCACGCGATCGGCATGCTCGACCACCCGGGGGTCATGACTGACGCACAGCACGGCCGCGCGGTGCTTGCGCGCCAGCCGGTGCAACAAGTCGATCACGATCTGTCCGTTGCTCGCGTCGAGCGCGCTGGTCGGCTCGTCTGCGAACAGCAGCTGCGGCTGCTTGGCCAGTGCCCGCGCAATCGACACCCGTTGCTTTTCGCCACCCGACATCTCGCCGGGGCGCAGCCCCGAGCGGGCCGACAGGCCGACCTCGTCGAGCGCCACCAACGCCCGCTCTCTGGCTTCGGCCTTCGACAGACCCAGAGCGCCCAGCGGCAGCATCACCTGCTCGACAGCATCGAGCGCGCCGAACAGGTTGAAGCCCTGGAACACAAAACCAGTGTGACGCAGGCGGAAGCGCTCCAGTTCGCGCGCGTCGAGCGCCCACAGCGATTCGTCCAGAGCCAGCACCTCGCCCGAATCAGGGCGCGACAGGCCGCTGAGCAAGGCAAGCAATGTGCTCTTGCCGCAACCCGAAGGACCTGAGATCAGCGTCAGCTCGCCGACCGAAACATCAAGGCTGAGGCCGCGCAGGATCGGCGTGTCCAGCTTGCCACTGCGAAACGACTTCACCAGTTCGCGACCACGCAGCGCCACGGTGGTGGCAGCGACCGGCACGTGAGGCGGCGTGGTGGCGCTCATCGCAGCAACGAGGCCGGGTCGGCGCTGCGCAGCGCGCGCACTGCCGCCCAGCCTGAAATCATCGAAATGCCAAGCACCAGCACCACACAAGCCAGCGCTGCCCAGCCGTCCAGGGCAACGGGTACGTGGTAGTGCTGGGCCAGCTGCAATGCGGCGAAGGCGCCGATGGCCCCGACCACCAACCCGACACTGCCGATCCATGTCGCCTGCTCCAGCACCACCCCACGCAGCGCAGGCACGCCAATGCCGAGCGCCTGCAGGGCCGCGTACTCAGCGGCCGAACCAGCCACCGCGCCCATCAGCGTCTGGCTCGTAATGACCGCGCCGACCAGGCTGACGATGATCGCCATGAACAGCACGCCGAGGCCGGCGCCGGTGTCAAACAGCCAGTAATCGGACGCCTTCTTGGAAAACACCTTGCTGGGCCACACCGCAAAGCCGTGCTCCAGCCCTGTGGCTTCAAGACGCGAGCGCACCTCGGACAACTGCGACGATTCGCGCAATCCCACCACGTAGTACGGAACTCGCTCGTCACTCGGCCCGGCGGGTTGCAACTGGGCCGCAGTCTCAAGTGATGTCAACACGTGAACCCCACCCAGCGTACGCAGACCGGACACGGTGCCGACGACCTGCACCGTGCGGCCATTGATGCGCGGCCGATCGCCGACCACCACGCCCAGCTTGACCAGATCGGCCTCGTCAACGATCACTGAATCTGGCTGATTGAGCCGTGCTCGCAGCTCCGTGGGCAGCACGCGCGCGAACAGCAGTGCATCGGCAGAGGTATTGATGCCCGACACAAACAGGGTGATCGCCGCCAGATCAGCCCGCGAACGCCAATCGCCCTCCATCCAGTTGTAGGCCTCGACGCGATCGACCGCTGGGTCGAGGCGCAGCCAGACCTCGGTGTCCAGAGGCAGGATGCGGCCCTGTTCAACGGTCGGCGTTTTGGGCTTGCCAACCCACAGATCGCCGCGCGAGGAGTCGATGTAAACCGCCGCACTGCCAAAGATGCCGAGCACCAGAGCCGACTGCACCAGCAACAGCAGCCCGGAAAACGCCACGGCAACCACCGCCGGTAGGAATCGGCGCCAGTCGTGGAGAAGGGATTTGCGGGCCAGTGGAACGATCATGAAGCCGGCGGCGGAAAGATCAAGCCGCCGAGGCATCGAGACCGCGCAGCGCAATTCGGGGGGTGGGGAGCCTTGGTCACCATGCCTCAGATGATAGTTGCCCCATCCAAAGGCCCCCTTCGCGCTATGGCGGCTCACCATCGTGAGCATCACTGCTCGAAAGCCTGGGAAGGGCCTCTCGGGGGCACCTCGGCGCAAAGGGTCGGTGTAGGTATTTGCCTGACACGCCAGATGGCAAAAGAGGGACTCAAGCCACAGAGATGGCCTGATGTCAGCCCTCATCTCCGATCTTCACAATCTGTTTCACGTTGCGGCGATATTGAAACCGGCAGCGCGAAACGAAGACCCGCCCCGACCCATCGCCAATGAAGCTCAGACACAAGGAAACTGCCATGACCGCCGACCAGATCCTCACCGAAATCCGTGAAGCCAATCTGTCTTACCTCATGCTGGCGCAAAGCCTGATCCGCAGCGACCGCGAACAGGCGCTGTATCGCCTTGGCATCAGCGAAGAGAACGCCGCGTTGCTGAACCTGATGACGCCTGCGCAGATGATGAAGATCGCCTCGGGCAACACCCTGCTGTGCCGCTTCCGCATGGACGACGACATGGTCTGGGGACTGCTGACCAACCATGGCAAGGGCGCTGCCAACGACACGACCAGCCGCCTGCACGCCAGCATCCTGATGGCCGGTCGCCATCAAGAAGCCGCCTGATCAAGAAAACAAGCGAGGATCCCCCACCATGCGCAGCAAAAGCATCCTGACCGAAGCACGGCAAATCGAACGCGCCGTGACACTCATCCACCTTGGCGCCCGCCTGCAGGTACTGGAGAGCGAGACCGATCTGAGCTACGAGCGCCTGCTGCGCCTGTACAAGGAAGTCGCCGGCAAGTCGCCGTCCAAGGGCCAACTTCCCTTCTCGACCGACTGGTTCATGACCTGGCAGCCGAACATCCACTCGTCGCTGTTCCTGAATATCCACGAGTACCTGAACAAGGTCGCTGAGATGGACGAGATCGACACCGTCATCAAGGCCTACCAGCTGTACCAGGAACAGACGAAGGCGCAGGGCCTGGAGGAATTGCTCTCGGTGACGCGCGCCTGGCGCCTGGTCAAGTTCATCGACAACGGCATGCTCACGATGACCAAGTGCTCCAAATGCGGCGGTCACTTCGTGACCCACCCGCACGAGATCGCGCGCCACTTGGTCTGCGGGCTGTGCAACCCGCCAGCCCGCGCCGGCAAGGGCAAGACTGCCGGAGGCCTGCACCTGCATTGAGGCTCGTCTTTTTGCGTGATAACTGCACGGCTTAACGCCA
>CANHNO010000227.1 GCA_947462065.1 Burkholderiales bacterium
AACGCCTGTGGAATGACACATCGTCATCGTTGGGTGCCTGGCTCAAAACGAGAAGAGCCTGTGCTGGGGACCCAGACAGGCTCTTTGCTTCGTTCAGCAGATTACTTGCGCAGACCCAGCTTCTGGATCAGTGCGGTGTAGCGATCGGCGTCACGGTCTTTCAGGTAGGCCAACAGGCTCTTGCGCGTGTTGACCATCTTCAGCAAACCACGGCGTCCGTGGTGGTCTTTCAGGTGCGTCTTGAAGTGCGGCGTCAATTCGTTGATGCGTGCAGTCAGCAGGGCCACCTGAACTTCAGGAGACCCAGTGTCGTTGGCGCTTCGCGCATTGGCCTTGACGATTTCTGCCTTTTGGGCAACGGTAGCGGTCATGATGTTTCCTTCTGATGAAGCCGACAGTGCACAGTGGATGCGGGCTTCATGTGTGGACTTGCGGTCGCAGGTGGAACTTCCTGCGCCGTGCGAAATCTGTGGGCACCCCTGCCCGCAGCCAGTCGAGTATAGCTCGCTCAGGGTGTCCCGAGCGGCCAGCGTGGGCGGACGTTGAAGTCGTGGTCGATGCGGGCGTCGGCAGCGTCGCGTTGCCAGCGCATGGCCGCAGCCAGCGCGATCATTGCGCCGTTGTCGGTGCACAGCGCCAATTCCGGGTAGTGCAGCTTGAAACGGCGACGCGCGGCCTGCCCGCCCAGTTGCGTGCGCAGCAGTGTGTTGGCGCCAACGCCACCGGCCACCACCAGACGATCCAATCCGGTCGACTCCAAAGCGCTCAGCGACTTGCGCACCAGCACATCGACGATCGCCGCCTGCGTGCTGGCGGCCAGATCGGCGTGGTCCTTCGCGCTTGGCGATGGCCCCAGTTTGCGCAGCGTCACCATGACCGCCGTTTTCAGGCCTGCAAACGAAAAGCTCAGGTCGCCGCTGCGCAGCATGGGCCGTGGCAGGTCAAAGCGGGTCGGGTCGCCGCGCGCAGCGAGCTCCGCCAGCGCTGGGCCGCCGGGATAGCCCAGCCCCAGCAACTTGGCCGATTTGTCGAAGGCCTCGCCCGCCGCGTCGTCGATGGTCTCGCCGAGCAGGGTGTAGGCACCGACGTCGTCGACCCGCATCAGCTGCGTGTGCCCGCCAGAGACCAGCAGGGCGACGAATGGGAACGCGGGCGGCTGAGCGCTGAGGAAGGGCGACAGGAGATGTCCTTCAAGGTGGTGCACGCCCAGCACAGGACGCCCGAGCGACGCCCCCAGCGCGCAGGCCACGCCCGCGCCCACCAGCAATGCGCCCGCCAGCCCAGGACCTCGGGTGAAGGCAATCATGTCGATGTCATGCAACTCGGCTCGTGCCTCGCGCATCACTTCGCGGGTCAACGGCAACACCCGCCGAATGTGGTCCCTTGAAGCCAGTTCGGGTACCACACCCCCGTAAGCACGGTGCATGTCGATCTGGCTGTACAAAGCCTGTCCGCGCAGCCGAGGAAGGTCTCCGGCACCGGCTTCGATCAGGGCCACGCCGGTTTCGTCGCACGACGATTCGATGCCCAGGAAAATCATGTCCCGAGTGTAGGCGGCGGCTTGATGGCGGCTGCCATGCGCAGCTTCACTGGCGTGGAATTTGCGATCATGAAGGACATGAAGCCCGCCCTGCGCATCGTCATCATCGCGCCCGACACACTCATGGCCGAGGGACCTGCCGACGACCACGACGAGTTGCTGACGGAGCGCTCGCGCAGCCTGCGCATCGGCCTGCTGGAAAACGGCTACAACATCGTGGCGGTACTGCCAGCCGATGTGTTTCTCCCCGATCGCCTGGCGCAGATCTCGCCTGACATGGTGATCGTCGACGCCGAAAGCGGCGCGCGCGACACCCTCGAACACGTGGTCGTCGCGACCCGCGACGCGCGGCGGCCGATCGTGCTGTTCACCAATGATGACGACACCAGCCATGTGGGTGCAGCCATCGCCTCCGGCGTGACGGCTTATGTGGTGTCCGGCCTGTCGGCCGACCGCGTCAAGCCAGTGCTTGAAATCGCCCTCGCCCGCTTTGAGCACGAGGAGTCGCTGCGCCGTGAACTGGCCGATGCGCGTACCCAGTTGTCAGACCGCAAGACCATCGACCGCGCCAAAGGCATCCTGATGAAACGCCAAGGGTTGCCCGAAGGCGAGGCGTACGCGCTGCTGCGCAAGGCCGCGATGGACAAGGGTCTGAAGCTGGTCGAAGTCGCTCAGCGCATCGTCGACGTGGCCGACTTGCTGGGCTGAAGCCGTGCGGGTCGAGCCGGCCCAAAACAGTGCGGAGCCCGCGTCGTTGGCGAAACACATGGGTGGCGATGACCAAATCGCCTTTTCTTGGTGCGCCACCACGATCTGTTCTGCCTCCAACTCTCTTGCTTCGCTGGCACAGCGTTTGCTGAACTGACGCACAGCAGGTCAAAGGCGACCTGCGAATGATCTTCTCGCGTGACCCTCCGGGGTAAGCCGCGAAACGGACGACGGCGTCCCTCACTGTTCTGGGTCTTTTGAGACCGACAGCGTGGGCGCCGTTTTTGTTTGTGCGTTTGATCCACCGCTTCCATCGCCCCGTCAATCGAAGGACACCATGAACCTCCCCCTCACTCGAAAGACCGACATGAGCCGCCGAACCCTCATCAAAGCGGCGGCTGCCACCAGCGCAGCCGGCATCGTCCCCGGGCTGCAAAGCGCGGTCTACGCGCAGGGCTCGGACAAGCCCGAGAAGGAGGAGGTGCGCATTGGCTTCATCCCGCTGACCGATTGCGCATCGGTGGTGATGGCCTCGGTGCTTGGCTTCGACAAGAAGTACGGCGTCAAGATCATCCCCTCGAAAGAGGCCTCCTGGGCTGGCGTGCGCGACAAGCTGGTCAATGGCGAGCTCGACATGGCGCATGTGCTGTACGGACTGATCTATGGCGTACACCTCGGCGTCAGCGGTCCGAAGAAGGACATGGCCGTGCTGATGACCCTGAACAACAACGGCCAGGCCATCACGCTGTCGAAGGCGCTTGCAGACAAGGGCGCAGTGGACGCGCCGAGCCTCGCCAAGCTGATGAAGACCGACAAGCGCGAGTACACCTTCGCGCAAACCTTCCCGACTGGCACCCACGCGATGTGGCTCTACTACTGGCTGTCCTCCGCCGGCATCAACCCGTTGAAAGAAGCCAAGGTCATCACCGTGCCGCCACCGCAGATGGTGGCCAACATGCGGGTGGGCAATATGGACGGCTACTGCGTCGGCGAGCCCTGGGGCCATCGCGCGATCATCGACGGCATCGGCATCACCGCTGTCACCACGCAGGACATCTGGAAAGACCACCCGGAAAAGGTGCTCGGCACAACGAGCGAGTTCGTCAAGAAGTACCCCAACACCGCGCGCGCCGTGATGATGGCCGTTCTCGAAGCGAGCCGCTGGATTGATGCGGGCCTGCAGAACAAGGTCAAGATGGCCGAGACGATCGCCGACAAGTCCTACGTCAATACCGGCGTCGATGCGATCAACCAGCGCATTCTGGGTCGGTACCAGAATGGCCTGGGCAAGACCTGGGACGACCCGAACCACATGAAATTCTTCAACGACGGCGCGGTGACTTTTCCGTACCTGTCGGACGGCATGTGGTTCCTGACGCAGCACAAGCGCTGGGGCCTGATCAAGGAGCACCCGGACTACCTCGCCGTGGCCCAGCAGATCAACCA
>CANHNO010000228.1 GCA_947462065.1 Burkholderiales bacterium
GGTGGCATTGCCCGCTTCCATCGGATTGGACAACGCGCTGACGATCACCACGAACGAAGGCAACCTGGCCAACTATCTGCACTTCTCCGCGGTCGGCGGCAACACCGTCGTTGAAATCAGTTCAACCGGGGGCTTCGCGAGCAGCTACACGCCAGCGGCGGTTGATCAGGTGATCACGCTGACCGGGCTGAATCTCGTGGGCAGTTTCAGCAACGACCAGCAGGTCATCAACGACCTGCTGCAACGCGGCAAGCTGGTCACAGACTGAGAACGCTGCGCCTCACGGCGCGATCTCAAGCGTGCTGATCCACGGCCCCGTGGCGCCGTCGATGCCACAGTGCCACAGGCGGGCGGCGTCGATGGCGTCGGACACACCCTCCGCGTAGACATGGATGCCCAGGCCATGCAGCAGGCCCGCCGTGCTGCGCACGAACAGTGCGCGGTGCTCGTCACGACCCACCCCGGCGATCACCGCAGCATCGAGCTTCACATAGTCCAGGCCGGCCTCGAACAGCCGGGGAATCTGGCCCAGCCGCTCGCCGGCATGCTCGATACCGAAGCGCGCGCCCGTCGGCCGCAGTTGCCGGCCCAGTTCGCGCAGCAGCTCGAAGTGCTCCACCGCCGCAATCTCGCTCACCTCGAGGGAGATCAACCGCGCAGCCTGCGGCTTCGCCCACAACAGGGCGCGCACGCGGGCAGCGAAAGCGCTGTCGAGCAATGAGGCTGGCGACAGGTTGACGCAGCGCGGGAGGCCATCGTGTTCAGCGGCCTGAAGCGCCAGGCTCAACGCGCGCTCATCGATGGCACCGGTGAGCCGGCTGCGCACCGCCAGCGGCAGCCAGCGCGCGGCAGGCTCGAAATCACCCTGGGTTTCAAGTTGAAGTCGCAGTGGGCATTCCAGATGCAGCAGCTGGCGTTGGACGTTGAGCACCGGAAACTCCATCAGTCGCACGCGCTCGCTCTGGCCCAAGGCCTGCTCGATGCGCTGCCGCCAGGCGCCCTCGCCGAGAACGGCCAAAACACCTGGTGGATGCGGTCCGAACTCGACGGCAAATGGGCCACGGCTCTCGGCACGCGCCAAGGCAGCGTCGGCCGAGCTCATCACCTGGCTGGCCTGCATGCCACGGCGTACCTCAACGGCACCGATGCACACCGCAGCGCCGCTGCCGAGCGTCGGCAACACCAATTGCAGCGCCTGGGCCAGCGTTTGAGCAGTCTCGTGGACCACACCGGGCGCCGGAAGGCACACCGCAAAGTCAGAGCCATTCAATCGGCCGAGGAAACATCCGTTGACCTCGTCGGCATAGGGCTGCAGGGATTGCGCAATCGTCACCAGCATCCGGTCGGTCGCGGCATGGCCGAACTGTCGGTTCAGTGCGGCAAGCTCCATCACCCGCAGCAACACCAGTCCGCCTTCAGCCGGCCCGTCCTCACGCTGCAATGAAGCGGCGAGTTGAAACATGAAGTGGCTGCGGTTGGACAATCCCGTGAGCACTTCGCCATTGACCTGACGGTGCAGGGTATCGAGTTGCGCGGCCTGCGCCCTGGACGTCATGCGCAGCCTGTCGACCAGCGAGTTCATCGCACGTGCCAAGCGCTGTAACTCTGGCACCCGCGGTTCGGACGCCGTGATGAACTCACCCTGTTCGAGCGAGTGCGCCTGTGCCACGGCCATGTCCAGCGGCCGGCTGATGCGGCGTACCACCACCCAAGCTAGGCCAGCGGCCATGAGGCCGACCAGTACCATCGCGGAGGCCGCGCGCAGAGTGCTTGACCACAACGCATCGTGGACATACGACACCTGGCTCTCCACCAGAACCTGTCCCAGCGCGCGCCAGCCATCAGATACCTGGGCAGTGCCCGGCTGTGAGGAAATCGGCACCATCTGCACGAACCACGCGGGCGCCGCGCCCGACGGCACGCCCACCTCCCGGCTAAAAGTCAACTTGCCATCCGCCGATCGCAGTTGCACACGGCGGTAATAGCCAGTATCAAACTGTGCGGTCATCAGCAGAGCCATCAGTTCCCCATCGCCGTTCTGCTGAGACAGCGCCAGCGCCAGCGCCGCAGCGTTGTCGCTGTTCTTCTGCCTCACCTGCGTTTGCAGCAGGTCACGTGCCGACGTGGTGGCCACACCGATGCTGCCGATGAAGGACAGCAACACAGTGGCCAGCAGCAGCAGCCAGACTTGACGGATCAGCGACATGATCGTTCCTTGTAATCGATGAATTGGCGATACCGCGTCATGGCTGGAACCCTTCGGCACGGGCCCTGACCAGCGCGTCGCGCCAGCGCGACAGCCGCGCCAGCGGGTCGCCGGCGGACTGCGCGCCGGTGCCTTGCCACAGGCCTTCGGCGTTGAAGCTGAACACGGGGGCCAGATCGAGTCGCCGCGACGCCGGGCGCAGTTCGGAAATCAGGTTGTCCAGGATCAGTGGCTCGGATTCAGGCAGCGCGTAGTACGCCAGCACCATGTGTGCCTGCAGCAGCCCGCCGGGCCCACCCAACAGGGCCCGGACATAGACGAGCCGCAGCTTGCTCGCCGCGACACCCACCGCGCGCAGGCTAAAGTACTTGGCGAGGGCGAAATCCTCGCAATCGCCCACACCTTTGCCAAGCATCTCGAACGGGCTGGCCCAGTAGTCCATCTGGCCCCAGACCTCGATATCGTCGCGAAACACGACGCGACGGTTGTAGAAATCGTTGATCGATTGCAGCCGCGCGATGTCGTCCTGATCAATCGCAGCCATCAGCACAGGCCCCAGCGCCTGCCAGCCCGCGACCGCTTTCGGGCCATGCGCTTGGGCTGCCGATGCCATGCGGTCGGCATCCCAGGCCGCACTTGCCCAGGCCACCCCCTGAAGGCCGAACACCAGCACACCACGCACGATCCAGCGCTGCCAGCGGCGGGCAACTGCGGTGATGGCAGGACTGCGATTCACGGGTGTGGGCAGTGCGCTCGTGCGGCACGGGCGTCAGGTTGTGGATGCGGCATGCCTTCACGGAACATGAAGGCGCGGGAGTGATCCCTCGTTGTCGTCCGCCAACGCCCCAACTTGAGCGACCACCCGACGGCACCGGCACCGCCTCAGATGCCGGGCCCGTGTCGGATGGCGCCGCAGCCGGGGCTTGTTGCAATTGAGTCACTCTGATGCTCGAGTCTGGGCCCTCGGGACATAGACTCTTCGGGGTCACGATCCTGCCGATCTGCGTAGTACTGAACGGCAGACCTCACCGCAAACCGTCAAGCTGCCACGACACCGCACCATGCGCCCTACCCGCGCCCTGATCGCACTCGCCGTTCTCGTGCTGTACCAGAGTCAGCCATTGCGAGCACAAGAGACGGGTGTCTCCGCTGACCCCTTGCGTCATGCCGTCGAAAAAGCGCTGAAGACGAGCCCGGACGTGACCGCGCGCTTCAACGCCTATCGGGCCGCCAGCGATGCCGTCGATGCGGCGCGCGGCGGATTGCTGCCTCGACTGGACCTGAACGCCAATGTTGGTGTCGACCGCGACCGGATCACTTCGCGGCTGCAGCAGAACGAGACGCTGAATCGCCGTGGCGCAGCACTGACGCTGACACAACTGCTGTGGGACGGGCTGGGCACGCAACGCGAGATCGATCGCTTCAGCCACGACCGACTGGCCCGCTATTTCGATCTGCTGGAAGCGACAGAGCAGACGA
>CANHNO010000229.1 GCA_947462065.1 Burkholderiales bacterium
CCTCGAAGAAGTCGGCCTTGGCTATCTGACGCTGGACCGTGCCGCGCCCACGCTCAGCGGCGGCGAGGCGCAGCGCATCCGCCTGGCCGCGCAACTCGGCAGCAACCTGCAGGGCGTCTGCTATGTACTTGACGAACCCACGATCGGGCTGCACCCGCGCGACAACCAGATCCTGCTGAAGGCACTCAAGACACTCAGCGACAAGGGCAACACGCTGGTCGTCGTCGAGCACGATGAGGACACGATCCGCCGCGCCGACCACCTGATCGACATCGGGCCGGGTGCGGGCAGCCGCGGTGGGCGACTGGTGGCGCAGGGCAGCGTGGCCGATCTGGCCAATGCGCCGGATTCGCAGACCGGCCGCTTGCTGGCGCACCCGCTGATCCATCCACTGCAGACCCGGCGCGAGGTGCCAGTGGCCGCTGCGGCCGGGCCACGTGAGTCCGAGTCCAATCTGCGACTGACGATCCAAGGCGCCACTCTGCACAACCTGCAACAGGTCACGATCGACGTGCCGTTGAAGCGGCTGGTGGCCATCACCGGTGTCAGCGGTTCGGGCAAGTCCACGCTCGCACGCGACGTGCTGCTCGCGAACCTGCAATTCATCAACCTGAAGGGCGGCAGCCCGAAGTGGCAAGGCTGCGAGCAGATCGGCGGCTGGGGCTACATCGACCGCGTGCTCGAGGTCGACCAGACACCGATCGGCAAGACGCCGCGCAGCTGCCCGGCGACCTACATCGGCTTCTGGGACACGATCCGCAAGCTGTTTGCCGACACGCTGGAATCGCGCGCCCGCGGCTATGCCGCGAACCGCTTCAGCTTCAACACTGGCGAAGGCCGCTGCCCGGCCTGCGAAGGCCAGGGCATGCGCACGATCGAGATGAGCTTCCTGCCCGACGTGAAGGTGCCCTGCGACCAGTGCCGCGGCCAGCGCTTCAACCCGGAAACACTGGCGGTCACCTGGCGCGGCAAGAACATCGGCGACGTCCTGAACATGGAGATCGACGAGGCCGTCGACTTCTTCGCCAGCATGCCAGCGATCAGCCACCCGCTGCGGCTGATGAAGGACGTGGGCCTCGGTTATCTGACGCTGGGCCAGCCCTCACCCACGCTCAGCGGCGGCGAGGCGCAGCGCCTGAAGCTCGTCACCGAGCTCACCAAGGTGCGCGACGACCTGGGCAAGCGCGGCAACAAGGCGCCGCACACGCTGTATGTGCTGGACGAGCCGACAGTCGGCCTGCACATGGCTGATGTCGAGAAGCTGATACGCGTGCTGCATCGGCTGGTCGATGGCGGGCACAGCGTGGTGGTGATCGAGCACGATCTGGACGTGATCGCCGAGGCGGACTGGGTCATCGATCTGGGGCCCGAAGGCGGAACGAACGGGGGGCAGGTGGTGGCTGCAAACACACCCGAGAAATTGATCAGCGTGCCTGCGAGTCACACAGGTGCAGCGTTACGGCATGTGTTGGCTCGTGTGGCTGCCAAGGACGTGGGGTAACCGGCTCCGCTCATGCCTGGGGCAGAGCCCCAGGCATGAACGCAACCCAGCGACCCGCCGCAGCGCTCACGAAAGCACCAGAAAAAAGGCCACCCGAAGGTGGCCTTTCAGTTGCACAGGGCAAACGCCTCAAGCCGCGACCGCTTCCTTCGGAGCCGGCGTACGAATCAGGTGATCGAACGCACCCAACGCCGCCTTCGCGCCGTCGCCAGTGGCGATGATGATCTGCTTGAACGGTACCGTGGTCACGTCACCCGCGGCGAACACGCCGGCCACCGAGGTCTGGCCGCGCGCATCGACAACGATCTCGCCATGGCGTGACAACTCCAGCGTGCCCTTGAGCCACTCGGAGTTCGGCACCAGACCGATCTGCACGAATACACCGGCCAGTTCGACGTGCTTCGATTCGCCGCTAGCGCGGTCGGTGTAGGTCAGGCCGCTGACCTTGCCATCGGTGCCATTGATCTCGGTGGTCTGCGCCTGCGTGTGCACGGTGACATTGCTCAAGCTGTTCAGCTTGTTGACCAGCACCGCATCGGCACGCAACTGCTCGCCGAACTCGAGCAAGGTCACATGGCCCACCAGGCCGGCCAGATCGATGGCTGCTTCGACGCCCGAATTGCCGCCACCGATCACCGCGACGCGCTTGCCCTTGAACAACGGACCATCGCAGTGCGGGCAGTAGGCCACGCCCTTGTTGCGGTATTCCTGTTCGCCCGGGACGTTGATCTCGCGCCAGCGCGCGCCGGTCGACAGGATCACGGTCCGACTCTTCAGCGTGGCGCCATTGGCGAGTTGAACGCCGATCAGGCCCCCGGGCTGTTCGGCCGGAATCAGCTTCTCGGCGCGCTGCAGGTTGAGTATTTCGACGTCGTACTGCTTCGCGTGCTGCTCCAGCGCCGCAGCGAACTTCGGGCCGTCGGTCTCGAGTACCGAGATGAAGTTCTCGATGCTCATCGTGTCCATGGTCTGCCCGCCCATCCGCTCGGCGAGCATGCCGGTGCGAATGCCCTTGCGCGCAGCGTAGACGGCAGCGGCGGCGCCCGCAGGGCCACCGCCGACGATCAGCACGTCATAGGCCTCTTTGGCGTTGAGCTTCGCGGCATCGCGCGCAGCGGTACCGGTGTCGAGCTTGGCGACGATTTCGTCGACCTCCATGCGGCCCTGGCCAAAGTGCTCACCGTTCAGGAACACCATCGGTACCGCGAGGATCTGGCGTGCTTCCACTTCCTGCTGGAACAGGCCGCCATCGATAGTGACGTGCTGGATGCGCGGGTTCAGCACCGCCATCAGGTTCAGCGCCTGGACGACGTCCGGGCAGTTGTGGCAGCTCAGCGAAACATAGGTCTCGAAGCGGAATTCGCCCTCGAGGTTCTTGATCTGCTCGATCAGTTCGGCTTCGATCTTGGGCGGGTGGCCGCCGACCTGCAGCAGCGCCAGCACCAGAGACGTGAATTCATGCCCGAGCGGAATCGCTGCGAATCGAATGCGCGGCGCCTCGCCGATGCGGGCCAGTGTGAACGACGGCTTGCGGGCATCGGTGCCGTCGGTTCTCAGCGTGATCTTGTCGCACAGGCCGATGATGTCCTTGAGCAGGCCGTGCATCTCTTGTGCAGCGGCGCTGTCGTCGAGCGACGCGACGATCTCGAACGGCATCCTCACGCGTTCAAGGTAGGCCTGCAATTGAGATTTGAGGGTGTCGTCAAGCATGGTGAGTCTCCTGGTGAGGTGACGAATGCAAGCGCCCGGATCGGACGCTGCTTCAGATCCGCCGCGGGCTTTGTGGGCCCGCGGCGGCTGACAACCACCCGGTGCGGTTCACCGGGCGTTCAAAACGGACCGGAATGTCCGGTCAGATCTTGCCGACGAGGTCGAGCGATGGGGTGATCGTCTTCGCGCCTTCGTTCCACTTGGCCGGGCAGACCTGACCCGGGTGGGCGGCGGTGTACTGCGCGGCCTTGAGCTTGCGCAGCGTTTCCTTGACGTCGCGCGCGATCTCGTTCGAATGGATCTCGGCCGTCTTGATGATGCCGTCGGGGTTGATCACGAAGGTGCCGCGGTAGGCCAGGCCGTCCGCATCGATGTGCACGTCGAAGGCGCGGGTCAGCTTGTGGGTCGGGTCGCCGACCAGCGGGAACTTGGCCTTGCCAACGGC
>CANHNO010000230.1 GCA_947462065.1 Burkholderiales bacterium
CGGCCCTGCAGACCGAACCAGGTGCACAGACCCGGCTCGCCTTCGGCGCCGGCATCGGCTGGCGCCGCTGCGGCTCCTGCCACCCAGCGCTCACTGCCAAGGCGCCAGAGACGGCCCTGAGCGTCCTCGCCCTCGATGCCGGCGCCTGGCTCTTCGCGCAGCGCCTGCCAGTAATACGCCGCAGCCGCCGCCGGCCGCGCCGCAGACAGGGCCCGGGCCAGCGGATGCAGGGACCAGCTCGCCAGCGAGGCGGCCTGCAGCAACAGCGCCTGCGCATCGCAGACCGCACCGCGCCAGGGTTCGCATCCGATGTAGCTCGGCTGGTCCTCGGTCAGCGTGCCGGTCTTGTCGACGAACAGCCGCGTGCAGCGGGCCATGCCTTCCAGCGCCTCCAGGCGGCGCAGCAGCACGCCACGCCGCATCAGCGCGTTGGCCGCCCCCAGCAGCGCCGACGGGGTGGCCAGCGAGAGCGCGCAGGGGCAGGTGACGATCAGCACCGACACCGCCACCCACAGCGCACGAGACGGGTCGATCACGCTCCACACCGCCGCCGCACCACCGGCGAGCAGCAGCACCGTCCAGAGGAAGGGTGCGGCCCAGCGGTCAGCCCAGCGCACACTGGCCGGGCGTTGTGTCTGCGCCTCACGCATCAGGGCGACGATGGCTTCGTGACGGGTGTCCGCGCCCGTGCGCAGCACCTGCATCAGCACCGGCGCCTCGAGGTTCACACTGCCTGCGACCACCTCATCGCCCAGGACCTTGCGCTGCGGAGAGGACTCTCCGCTCAGCAGCGCCTCGTCGGCCGCGGTGCAGCCCTCGATCACGTGGCCATCGGCCGGAAAGGCTTCGCCGACGGCCACCTGCAGTCGATCGCCGACACACAACCGGGCCAGGCCCACGCATTCGGTGCGGCCGTCGGGCAGCCGCCGGGTGGCGGTCTCGGGCAACGCACCGAGCGCACCCTCGAAAACTTCAGCGGCGCGATGGCGGGCTCGCAACTCAAGCGCTCGCCCGATCAACAGCAGCGTGACGAACATCGTCAGCGAGTCAAAGTACACCTCGCTGCCGAACGGACCCTGAGGGTCGAAGGCTGCGCCACTGCTGGCCACGAAGGCCACCGCGATGCCGATGGCCACTGGCACGTCCATCCCGATGTGCCGTGCGCGCAGCGCCCTCCAGGCGCCCGCAAAGAACGGCCGCGCAGAGAAGGCCATCACCGGCAGCGCCATCACCCAGCTCCCCCAATTCAGCAGGCGCTGCAGATCGGGCTCGATGCCGCCCGGCCCGGCCACATAGGCCGGGGTCGCGAGCATCATCACCTGCATCGCGCAGAAGGCCGCGACAAACAACTGCCACAGCGACTGGCGCGATTCCTCTCGGCGGCCTTCGCGCGCGGCGGCGGCGGTGTCGGGCCTTGCGTCGTAGCCCGCGCGCCGAATCGCCTGCACCAGCGCCGAAGGGCAGGTTCGCGCTGCGTCCCAGCGCACCGCTGCACGCATCGCCGCGGCGTTGACGCTGGCTTCGAGCACACCATCGACACCCCTCAGCGCCTGCTCGATCGGTGCGGCGCAGGCAGCGCAGGTGATGCCCGATACCTGCAGCGACGACACCCCGATGCGCTGGCCCTCGCCGCCGCTCGGCGGCACCAGCCAGCGGGTGAACCGCGCGGTCTGTTCAGGCTCGTCCAGCACCGACGTGGACACTGCGCTGCGCAGCGACGTGACAGGTCGGTGGGGTAGGGTTGTTGTGCTCATCGGCGCAGGCTGCGAGCGCAGCAACGATCCGACGAGTCTGGGTGGCGGTGTGGGAGCGGGCCTTGATCTGGATCAAGGCCCATTCATCCACTTTGAGCGGCGGCTCCGCCGCCCGAACGCTTCAGGTCACTGGCGGGGGCGGGCGCGACTCTGGCGATCGAGGCAGCTCGCGCGCTCTGCGGCATCGACCAGCGCGCTGCACCGTGCGGCGGCGTCGTCGATCACGGCCGGCGGGGTGCGATGGGAGGACGAATCCCGATTCCGTTCGAGCTTGAGTGGGGCCGAGGGTTTCTGGCCCAGCGGGATATTGATCTGCGGCGTGATGGTGCCCTCGGGCCGCGTGTGGTCGTGCGGCGACACGTTGTCTCGCTTCTCCTCTGGTGTCAGCAGCCGCGGGCCGGGCTTGGCAGCCGGGGCCGACGCCGTGGCGGCGGGTGGCGTCGGCGCGGGCTGGGCCTGAACCCCCGCGCAACACAACAGCACAAGTGAAACCATCAGGGGCAGACATGGGAGCGTCTTCATCACCTATCCTTTGCGAGCGGGAAATCGCCTCGCGGTGCCCCGGTGTAGCACGTTCGGCCGATCCGGTCGCAGGAAGTTGTCCCCATGGCCCCTCACACCCTCCCCACGCTGTCCGATCCCACCGACGCCGACGATGCCGTGCACGAGCCCCGGCTGTGGCGCGAGCGCGGCTGGACCGCGCGCGTCATCAAGAACGAAGACGACGAAGGCTGGGCGGTCGAGATGCTGAAGGACGGCGAGGCCGAGCCCGCCCTGGTCGGGCCGTGGACCATGGGGCGCGACAAGAAGAACCCGAAGCCGCTCGACGCGGCCGCCTTCAACACGCTCGTGAAGACGGCAGCCGAGGTGCTGCGCCGGCACGAGCAGCAGTTGCAGGCGCAATTGCACCAGAGCGTGCTTGTCGATGGCGACGGTGCTCGCATCACTGTCACGCTCGACATCGTGGCCGACGACGACGATCCCTCAGCGCTGCTCACGGCCAGCAACGGTGACGGCGACACGCTGGCGCAGGTGAGCGTATCGCCCGGCTTTCGCCTGAACGCCAGCTCGGCCAGCCGCTGGATCGCCAACGGCTTTCGCCGGCCCGACTGAGCGGACGGACCCGACAGACCTGGTTCAACCAGCCGACGGCACGTCCAGCTCGCGTGCGGTCAACCACAGCCTCGCGTCGAATTCCAGCTGGTGATAGTCGGGGGCCATGTGCGCACACAGCGCGTAGAAGGGCTTGTCGTGGTCGCGCTCCTTCAGGTGCGCCAGCTCGTGGACCACGATCATCTTCAGGAAGGGTTCCGGCGCCTCCTTGAACAGGCTGGCAATGCGGATCTCGCGCTTGGCCTTCAGCCGACCGCCCTGCACCCGCGACACCGTTGAATGCGTGCCCAGCGCATTGCGCAGCACCTGCAGCCGCGGGTCGTAAGCGACCTTCGCGATCGGTGGCGCACTGCGCATGTGGCGGGTCTTCAGCGCCATCACGTAGTCGTAGAGCGCCGGGTCGCTGCGCACCGTGTGCGCCTCGGGGTAGCGCTGCCGCACGTGCTCTACCAGGCGGCCCTGGGCAATCAGATCGCTCACGCGCGACAGCACATCGGGCGCATAGCCCGCGAGGTACTTCAGGCTCATGCGTCGCGCAACGGCACCGCGCGCTCCAGGACCAGAAGCAGGTTGTTCGCCGGCATCGTGACCCGTTCGCGCTGGCGCAGTCCGACTGCCATCGCCTGTGCCAGCACGTCTTCCCGCCGACGCAGGCCCCAGGCCGGGTTGCGCTCACGCAGGTCTGCGTCGAATGCCAGGTTGCCCGGCGAGGTCGGCACCTCGTCTTCCAGGTACGGGCCATAAAGCACCAGCCGA
>CANHNO010000231.1 GCA_947462065.1 Burkholderiales bacterium
ACTCCAGCAGGTTCTCGACCGAGGCTGCGATGTCGGCGTCGGTGCGCTGGCTCAGGCTGGTGAGCTGCACCGTCAGTTCGGTGGCCATCGCCTTGACGCCGGACACCCGCTGCGCCACGCGCTCGGCGCTCCACTTCTCGGCGTAACTGTCGACCTGGCCGGCCAGCGTCACGACGCCTTCCCTGACTTCCACGCCGATGTGCGCCGCGTGGACGGAGGGTTCCCATTCGAGCTCGGCGCTGACATCCTGCTGAAGTTGACGGTCGGTTTTCATGGCGGGTTTTCCTGACTGTTGAACGGGAGGCGCAGCGTGAGCCGCCGCTGGGCGGCGGTCTGTGCGTCTGCGCACACCGCACCCTAGTCCAGCAGCACAAGGTGCCCATGGTCCTGGGCCGCCTCGATCTCCTCGACCGGCAGCGCCACGGAGCTCTGGCCCCGCGCGCCCCAGATGATGTCGATGCAACGACCGCCCAGGGCCTCGACCAGACAGGGGCCGATGGGAATCGTCTGCTTGCGCCCGCTGCCCGCCTTGTAGGAGATCGGGCCGGTGATGCGGGCGCGGTGTGTGGTCATGTCCATGAATCCGTCCTTCTGAGCTTGATCGCTGGCGATCGGAAATGCCGGACCACCTCCAACGCAGCAGCACGTGCTGATGCGACGTCGGCAATGCAGACCTCAGGATGGGCGGTCCTCGCGGGGTGGTCTGTGCGACAGCGAACGCTAATGGCCGCAGGCGCCTCCGATCGTCGGGCCCATGTTCGCTGCCGCACGGTGCAGGCGCTGGTGTCTGGCTAGGCTTGGTTCATGGCATCTATCGGACCGGTATCCCGTTCGACAACGTGAACAGCGAACTGGTCACCCAGCCTTTTCCATGGCACCCGAAGGGCATCGGCCGCTTCATGCTGATCACGCGGATGAAGCACAGGTACCTCTGCCGCCATGGTTGGCAGTAGCGCCGAGCTCCCGCCGACAGCGGGCGACCTGAGCACGCAGGACGTCAGCGATGTCGCCACCGCTCTCGGCACGGACCTGCATGCCGGGCTGACCGCGCAGGCGGCCGCGAGCCGACTCGCTTTGGAAGGCCCCAATTCACTTCGTTCCGCGCCCAGGGTTCCGGCATGGCGTCGCGCCCTGGCGCAGTTGCGCGATCCGCTGGTGTACCTCCTGCTCGTGGCTGCGGCGGTGGCGCTGGCGGCCTGGGTTGCAGAGGGGCGTCAGGGCTGGCCGATGGATGCGATCGTGATCGCCATCGTCGTGGTTCTCAACGCCGTGATTGGATGGATGCAGGAAGCGAAGGCGAAAAGCGCCGTGGCGGCCCTGGCGCGGATGACACAGGCGAGCTCCAGCGTGATCCGTGGCGGACAGCTGTTGCGAATTCCCAGCGTGGCGCTGGTGCGTGGCGACCTGCTGGTGCTGGGCGAAGGCGATGCCGTGGGCGCCGACGCGCGGCTGGCCGAGGCCGCCGATCTGCGCATGCTCGAGGCCTCGCTGACCGGTGAGAGCGAGTCAGTGATCAAGCACCCTGCCACGTTGAATGCACCGGCTACCTTGGGCGACCGGTTGAACATGGTCTTCAACGGTACCTCCGTGGCGCAAGGCAGCGGCCGAGCGGTCGTCACGGCCATTGGCATGCAGTCTGAAGTCGGCGCGATTGCCTCCATGCTCGAAGTGACGCCTGACCAGCCGACGCCCTTGCAGGTGGAGGTGGCCCGCGTCGGGCGTGTGCTGGGTGTGGCTGCCATCGTCATTGCGGTGGTCGTGGTGGCGACCATCCTGATCACTGACCATGTGCGCACACCCACCGACGTCATCCGGGTACTGATGCTGGGCGTCTCGCTGGCCGTCGCAGCCGTGCCCGAGGGCCTGCCTGCCATCCTGTCGGTGGTGCTGGCGCTCGGTGTGCAGCGGATGGCCCGGCGCCATGCCATCGTCAAGAAGCTGTCGTCGGTCGAGACACTGGGCGCGGCCTCCGTCATCGCCACCGACAAGACGGGCACCTTGACCCGCGCCGAGATGACGATCGTTCGTGTCGCCACAGCCTCTGGCACCAGTGACATTTCAGGTGTGGGCTACGCACCCGACGGACAGGTGGCGCACGGCGGCAAGCCGTTGCGCACGGGCGCGCTGTTCGACGAAAACGTGACGGTCCTGGGTGGCGGCAGCCTGGCCGGCAACGCGAACCTGCGGCAGACGGAAGGCGGTGACTGGGAGGTTCAGGGAGACCCTACGGAGGCCGCGTTCCTGGTGGCTGAGTTGAAGCTCGGCACCAGCACGCGGCGCGAGAAGCGCTTCTCGCGACTCGGCGAGATCCCGTTCACCTCTGACCGCAAGATGATGTCGACCATCGAGGCCGACCATGACCATGGCGGCGCCCCGGTCGTGATCACCAAGGGTGCGCCGGGCGTGGTGCTGGCGCTCTGCGACCGGATGCGCATCGGAACGGCCATCGTCCCCCTCGACAGTGTGCTGCGGCAGCGCATCCTGGCTGATGTCGGCACCCTCGCCGATGCAGCACTGCGGACGCTCGCCGTCGCCTACCGGCCTCTGGATGCGGGCGAGAGCCCAAGTGCCCGCGCTGGCCTCGAGCGTCGGCTGATCTACGTTGGCACGGTCGGCATCATCGACCCGCCACGTGCAGAAGTGGCGGTGGCCATTCGTGAGGCACACGGCGCCGGCATCCGCGTGATCATGATCACGGGCGACCACCCGCGCACGGCGCTTCGCATCGCGAGCGATCTCGGCATCGTCGGCAAGCGCGGCGCACCGGCCAGGGCACTCACGGGCACCGAGCTCGATGCACTCGATGCATTGGGAGCGACAGCCTTTGCCGACGCGGTACGCAGCACGTCGGTCTTTGCGCGAGTGGCCCCGCGGCACAAGCTGCGCATCGTCCAGGCGCTGCAGCACGGTGGCGACGTGGTGGCGATGACCGGCGACGGTGTCAACGATGCGCCGGCACTGAAGGCCGCCGACATCGGCATCGCCATGGGCATCACCGGCACCGAAGTGACGAAGGCGGCGGCCCGCATGATCCTGGCCGACGACAACTTCGGCACCATCGTCGATGCGGTTCGCGAGGGCCGCGGCGTGCTCGACAACATCCGCAAGTTCCTTCGTTACCTGCTGTCGTCGAACCTGGGCGAGGTGCTGACGGTCTTCCTGGGTGTGCTGGGTGCCGGCGTGATCGGCTTGAAGGCTGACGGTGCTGTGTCGGGCGGTGAGCTGGTGCTGCCGCTGCTGGCCACGCAGATCCTGTGGATCAACCTCATCACGGATGCCGGGCCGGCGCTCGCCATGGGCGTGGACCCGATTGCCGAGGACATGATGGCCCGCCCGCCGCGGCGCCGCGACGCCCGCATGATCGACACGCCCATGTGGCTCGGCATCGTGACCACCGGCTGCGTGATGGCCCTGGTCAGCCTGCTGACGATCGACCTGCTGCTGCCGGGCGGGCTGATCGAAGGCCACGAGACGCTGACGGTGGCGCGCACTGCGGGCTTCACGGTCCTGGTTCTCGCACAGCTGTTCAACTGCTTCAGCGCTCGATCCGAGACTCGCAGCGCGTTCAACGGTCTCTTTGCAAACCGCTGGCTGTGGGCCACG
>CANHNO010000232.1 GCA_947462065.1 Burkholderiales bacterium
AGAACTTCAGCATCGCTGGCCAGAACAGCGTGTGGAAGTAGGTGATGTCCTTGCCGATGAAGTGGATCTGCTCGACCGCCGGGTCGGCGATGAACTCATCGAAGCTGCGCAGCTCGCCGCGGGCCTTCGCCTTGCCCTGGTCGAAGTAGTTCTTCAACGACGCCAGATAGCCCACAGGCGCATCGAGCCACACGTAGAAATACTTGCCTGGCGCGTCAGGGATCTCGATGCCGAAGTACGGCGCGTCGCGGCTGATGTCCCAGTCGCTCAGGCCCCCCTCGCCGTGCTCGTCCTTCGTGAACCACTCGCGGATCTTGTTCGCGACTTCGCTTTGCAGCCGCTCGCCGCCAGTCCAGGCTTCCAGGAACTCGACGCAGCGCGGGTCGCTGAGCTTGAAGAAGAAGTGCTCGCTGCTCTTCATCACCGGTGTTGCACCGCTCAGTGTCGAGTACGGGTTCTTCAGGTCGGTCGGCGCATAGACCGCGCTGCACACCTCGCAGCTGTCGCCGTACTGGTCCTTCGCACCGCACTTCGGGCACTCGCCCTTGATGTAGCGGTCGGGCAGGAACATGGCCTTCACCGGATCGAAGAACTGCTCGATCGTCTTGGTGGTGATCAGCGAGCCGTCGCTGCGGTCCCGCAGCTTTCGGTAGATGTCCTGCGCCAGCGCGGTGTTTTCGGGTGAGTCGGTGGAGTGCCAGTGGTCGAAGGCGATATGGAAGCCGTCGAGGTACTGCTGGCGCCCGGCGGCAATCTCGGCCACGAACTGTTGCGGTGTCTTGCCGGCCTTCTCGGCCGCGATCATGATCGGCGCGCCGTGGGCGTCGTCGGCGCCGACGAAATGGACCTCGACCGGGGACCCATCGTCGCTCACCTGCATTCGCTGATGTCGCACCCAGATGTCAGCCTGGATGTACTCCATCATGTGCCCGATGTGAAAGGGCGCGTTGGCGTAGGGCAGGGCGGTGGTGACGAACAGCTTGCGGGTCATGGGGGCACAGGTAAGCGAGCCCCGCCGTCGTGGCGCACAACAGCTTCGGGCAGCTTGTGATTCTAGGCCGCGGGCCTTTCCCTGATGCCAGCCCGATCCAGGGCCAAGCCCCCTGCGCTAGACTGCCGCCGCCCTGGCCGAACCGCCGTGCCGCACGCTCTTCTTCCCCGCCTGGAACCGTCATGCCCGCCACCGAAACTGCCTTGCTAGAAGCCTTGAAAGTGGTGGTCGATCCGAACACCGGCCGGGACTTTGTCAGCACGAAGCAGCTGAAGAACCTGCGCATCGACGGTGCGGACGTGGCCTTCGATGTCGAGCTCGGCTACCCGGCGAAGAGCCAGTTGCCAGCTCTGCGAGAGGCGCTGACAGCCATGGCCCAGACAGTGGCCGGCGTTCAAAGCGTCAAAGTCAACCTCAGCAGCAAGATCATTGCGCACGCGGTTCAGCGTGGCGTGCAGCTGCTGCCGAACGTGAAGAACATCGTTGCCGTGGCATCGGGCAAGGGTGGCGTCGGCAAGAGCACCACTGCGGTCAACCTCGCGCTGGCGCTGGCCGCCGAAGGCGCGCGCGTGGGCATCCTCGATGCCGACATCTACGGCCCCAGCCAGCCGATGATGATGGGCCTGGACGGTCGCCCCGATTCCGCCGATGGCAAGACGATGGAGCCTTTGCAGAACTACGGTGTGCAGGTGATGTCGATCGGCTTCCTCGTCGAGGCCGACAGCCCGATGGTCTGGCGCGGTCCCATGGCCACGCAGGCGTTGGATCAGCTGCTGCGGCAGACGAATTGGGGCGATCTCGACTACCTGATCGTCGACATGCCGCCAGGAACCGGCGACATCCAGCTCTCGCTGTCGCAGAAGGTCCCGCTGACCGGTGCGGTGATCGTCACCACGCCGCAGGACATTGCGCTGCTCGACGCGAAGAAGGGCATCCGGATGTTCGAGAAGGTCGGCGTGCCGATCCTCGGCATCGTCGAGAACATGGCGGTGCACGTGTGCGAGCAGTGCGGCCACATCGAGCACATCTTCGGCGAGGACGGCGGCAAGCGACTGGCCACCGACTACAAGACCGACTACCTTGGCGCACTGCCGCTGAACCTGAGCATCCGGGTGCAGGCCGACAGCGGCCGCCCGAGCGTCGTTGCGGATCCCGACGGCGAGATCGCTGGCCTGTACAAGGCGGTGGCGCGCAAGGTGGCGGTGAAGATTGCCGAGAGCGCCAAGGACTTCTCGGCCAAGTTCCCGTCGATCACGATCTCCAAGGACACTTGAGCGCTCCGGTCGTTCATTGGTTTTTCGCAGGAGCCGCCCTCATGCTCAAGCCATTTTTCTCGACCGCCGCGCAGTCCGCGTGAGCCTCCGGCCCTGGCTGCGCGAAGGCGCGCGCACGCTCTGCTTCAGGCCGCCGCGTACCGCCGCGCTGCAGGCCAGCCCGAGCACGGTGGCGATTCTGCTGGCGCTTTTGCTGGGCATCGTCATGGGCGTGCAGCGGCTGGCGATTGAAGGGCCGGCGAGGTTCGACCTCACCGCGATCCACAACGGCTGGTTGTCCACGCTGCTGGCATTGGGCACCTGCTGGATCATTGTGCGCAGTCGCGGCGCGTCCGCTCTGTCGCCGGACGCTCCCGACGTGGCGACGCTGTTCACGCTGCTGCTCGCGCAGCAACTGTGCTTGTCGGCGCTGCTCGGCCTGCTCTACATCGGGGTGGTGTTCTGGATGCCGATGCCGGCATCCGTCGACATCGATGCGCTGCTCGACAGCGCGTGGCTGATGTCGCTGCTGTGGTTCGTGCTGGGCGCGTTGGTGCTGCTGTGGCGCGAGGCGCCGCGGCGCCTCGTGGCGCAGGCTGCTGTTGTCGTTTATGGCGTGCTCGGTGCCGCTCTGCAGGTCACGACCCCCGAGGCGCGCTTCTGGACAGCCGACGCGTTCGCAGACGGCAGCTTGCAGACCGAAGCGGACGGCTCTGACGTCCCGACTCCGCTGGCGCTGACCCAGGAACTCATCGAAGCCCAGTCGCAGGCGCTGCCGACCGCCCTCGACGCGCTGGCCCCAGGCCGCCCCGGCGTGGTCGACCTGTATGCGATCAGCTTTGCGCCATTTTCCGACGAAGACGTGTTCAGCCGCGAGGTCACGCTGGTGAGCGACCTGATGCGCAGCCGCTTCGACGCGAGGCAGCGCGTGCTGCAGCTGCAGAACCATGCGCGCAGCGTGGCCGAGCTGCCATGGGCGACGCCGTTGAACCTGCAGCGCGCCATTCAACGCGTGGCGGCCGTGATGAACCGCGACGAGGACATCCTGTTCATCCACCTGACCTCGCACGGCGCACGCGACGGCCAGCTCGCCGCCAGCTTCGAACCGCTCGCGATCGATTCGGTCACCCCGCAGCAGTTGAGCAACTGGCTCGACGAGGCCGGCGTGCGATACCGGGTGCTCTCGATTTCGGCCTGCTACTCGGGCTCATGGATTGCACCGCTGTCCGGTCCGGGCACCCTGGTGATGACGGCCGCGGACGCCGACAACACGTCCTACGGCTGCGGCAGCCTGTCGCCGCTGA
>CANHNO010000233.1 GCA_947462065.1 Burkholderiales bacterium
CGTGGATCACCTCCTGCATCAGCATGAGACCGACGGTCACATCCGCAAATCCCAGTTGATCTTCCTCCCACTGCTCGCCCAGATACCTGGCCGCAGGAGTGATCAGTTCAATGAAGATGCCCTCTTGGTCCAGCCCCTCGGTCTGAAGCCTCTCGATGAGCAGCGCCGCATTCTGGCGTTCTCCGCGGGCGCAAAAGCCGGCAAATGCAGTAATTTCCTCGCGGAGGGCCCGCGACGCAGAGTCATTGGCCGCGCGCTCTTCGCCCACGCGATGTGCTTGTACCAGACGCGGAATGATCTGTGACTCGAGTACGGTGCGCATCGAGCGACGGCACTCGTCGTCCGTGCTGCCGTCGCTATCACGGCTTCGCGAGGGATCGGATGTATGCCGCTCGAACATCGAAGACAAGGTCCACGAGCTGAACGCCCGGCCGAGCTTGAGCATACGGCTGACCGGGGACGCTGAGAAAGCCAAGTGCATCGCCACTCCAAGTTCGAGTCAAGTCCACCGACTCCGGTGGCGGTTCCAGGCCGCAGACGGAAGTTAACTCGTCTGCGGCCAGGGTGAATATTAGAGTGAACCCCTGTTGCACTCAGGGCCGTCCTGTAGCGACAGCCTGAGGAGCAGCATCCAGATCGCCTGCAAGGAGGCCATAAAGTGGTCCTGCTGGGCGGCTCTTGTTGGTAGGGCTGGCACCGTGAGGCGCTACCGACCTCATCACCGCTGCACTTAGCACTGCGGCGTCACTGGTAAGTTATCTGCGGTGTCAGTTGGGCAACACCCGCACCTGCATCAGTTGCCTGCCGCGCGTGCGCAGCGCTTGTGTCGACCAGACGGCAGGGTCGAGCGGCGGCTGTGCGGTGCCTGTCGCCGCGAAGGTGGTCCACTGACCCAGGGGCAGTGAAAGCGTCGAAGCCGATGTCTGCAGACTGGAAGACGGGACTTCCTGGCCTCGCCGATCACCAATGCGTTCGATCTCGAGTCGAAGGTCCAACCGCACCGGTTGGCGCCCACCGGGCCAGCGCGGTTGCACGGACAAGGATTGGCCGGCGCGCAGCCAGACCAGGCCGTTGACGAGCCCACCGCCCCCTGCCCGGGTCGTCCCGCCGCGGAGTTCCGCCGCCTGCAACCACTGGACAGGTAGTGTTTGTGACCACGACATCGATGCAGATTCGCCGTTGCGCACGCGGATCTCCTGCGTCCGTGCGGAGGCCGATTCATCGGCCGAGTTGCTGATGCTCAAGCCCTGCTTTGCCGCAGATTCCGTGGCATCGCTTGTCGCCACATCTGCCGCCAGCTCGGCATCACTGACCATGCGGATCTGCACGATGAGATCTGCGGCGGGAAGTGTGGGCTGTGCTGCGCCTGCGCCGTCAACTTGCAGGCCGATCAGTATCAGCCCCCCCACGATGCGCAACGACGGGGCGGCAAGCCGACGAGCGATGACGTTCGCTGGTGTGGAGGAAAGTCGAACCATGGTGAGCGTCTGCGGTGAGTCGGCCGCCTCAACGGGTGGCCGCAAAGATGAGTGAGTGTGGATGAGCGCTTCAGCAATGCACAAATCAACCCTGCGCGACGGGGTCGATCGGGGGGGTGACATGTGCTGCGCCTCTGGCACGGGCTTCGATGGCGTATCGGCGATGCGTTTGCCGACTTGAATGGCGCTGCCGGAGCCGCTCACCCGATTGCCAAATCATTTGCGTTTCAGTTCTCCGCTGGAGGGGCGGAAACACAGCAGCAACACTCTCAGCACAGCATCCCGGCGCAACGCCAAAGCAACCGCCCGAGCCTGTAAAGACGCCCGCGTTCCCTCGTGCGGGAACCATCAAGGCTTCGACCTAGACTGATGGTACGCAGCAGCGCAACCGCCACCGGGGTTCAATGAACAACAGCACGGAGAGAAAAGACAGCCCTCAGCCCCCGCACGTGGCGCCTTCGACAAGTCAAGAGCTGTTCCGCCGCGTGACACCCTGGTTGTTCGGATTGCTCGTCCTGGGGGGCGGCGCAATCTGGTGGTGGCAGGCTCGGCCGGCTGATTCAACCGTCGCTGACGCTACGCCGGCGTCCGGCCGCGCAGAGGCCCTGCCCGGGATGGGGGGACGGCGCTTTGCCGGCGCCAATGCGGTTCAGCCGGTGTCGGTGCAGTCAGTGCGCCAGCAGGACATCCGTGTCAGCGTCAACGCCATTGGCAGCATCACTGCGCTGAACACCGCGGTCGTGCATGCGCAGGTCAGCGGGGTTCTCCAGAGGCTGAGTTTCAAGGAAGGACAGCAGGTCCGTGCCGGGCAATCGCTGGCGCAGATCGACCCGCGGGCTCTTCAGGCCGCGTTGAACCAGGCTGAGGGCGCCTTGGCGCGGGACAAGGCTCAGCTGGATAACGCCCTTATCGACCTGGATCGCTACCGCGGCTTGCTGGCCAAGGATGCCATCCCCAAGCAGCAACTTGATACGCAGGAAGCGCTGGTGCGGCAATTGGAGGGCACGGTGAAGGCCGATCAGGGCGCGGTCGACAGCGCGCGCGTCCAACTGTCCTACACCCGTGTCACGGCGCCGATTTCAGGGCGCGTGGGCCTGAAGCAGGTCGACCTGGGCAATGTGGTCCAGCCAGGTGACGCCAACGGCATCGTCAGCATCGCCCAGACCCAACCGATCTCGCTGCTCTTCGCCGTGCCTGCCGCCCATGTGCCGCAGATCACGGCACGCCTGCGGGCTGGGGCCTCAATTCCGGTCGAGGCCTGGGAACGAGGCGGCAAGCGGCTCTTGGCGGTCGGGCGCGTGGACACCGTCGACAACGCCATCGATCCCAGCACCGACACGATCAAGGTCAAGGCGGTGTTTCCGAATCGTGATGAGGCCTTGTTTCCCAATCAGGCGGTCAGCGTGACGCTGCAACTCGACGTGATGAACGACGCAATCGCCGTGCCTCAGGCGGCCGTGCTGCGGGGTGCACAGGGCTTCTATGTGTACATCGTCAACGCAGACAACACGGTCAGCACCCGCGTCGTGACGCCGGGTGCGGTCGATGAGGGCTGGATGGCCGTAGAGGGCCCACTGATGCCCGATGAGAAGGTGGTGATCGACGGCACTGACCGCTTGCGCGAAGGGGCCAGGGTCGAGTTGATTGCGGCCGACCCGAAGCAGCGCGCGGGCGCGAATGCGCCGGGTCGCTGAGCGACGAGCCATGAATCCGTCACGCATCTTCATCGAGCGACCGGTCGCCACGTCACTGTTGATGCTGGCGATCCTGCTGTCCGGCCTGCTGGCCTATCGGCTGATGCCGCTGTCGGCACTGCCGGAGGTGGATTACCCGACGATCCAGGTGACCACGCTTTACCCGGGGGCCAGCCCCGACGTGATGTCCACCTCGGTGACGGCACCGCTGGAGCGGCAGTTCGGCCAGATGCCGGGGCTGAACCAGATGACCAGCAGCAGCTCGGGCGGTGCCTCGGTGATCACGTTGCGCTTTGCGCTCGGCCTTTCGCTCGATGTGGCCGAGCAGGAAGTGCAGGCAGCGATCAATGCCGGCGCCAACCTGCTGCCTGGCGA
>CANHNO010000234.1 GCA_947462065.1 Burkholderiales bacterium
CGATGACATCTGCGGCAGAGCCTACCTTCGAGACAAACTCGGCTGCGATGCCGCGCTGCTTGAAGAAGGTTCGGATGGGCTTGAAGATCTTCTCTGCTTCGTCGTCGTAGTAGCCCTTGACCACGTCTCGGCCCAGCACCGCGGCAGCCCGCGGCGGAATGCTTGGCACCGCTGTCAGCACCACATAGCGATGGTGAGCCCCCAGCCAGTCTTCATTGGCGGCCACGTAACCCAACATGCGCTTGGTGTAAGGACTGCCATCGGCAGCGAGCAGGATGTTCATGTCTTCTCCGGTTAACTGCGGTTACCCATTCTCTCTCCCGCGAGCACGCGCAATTTGCGTCAGATCAAATCGAGCCGCAAGCAGATCGCGTCCCGTAGCCTACGATCCGCAACGCCGAGGGCTGGCCTCAGAGAGCCACCTCCCACCAAGGAAAGACGTGCGCGAATCGTTGAACAACCTGCTGAATGTTTGTGCCGCCATGTTGCTGCTCACCTCACCCTTGAGCAGCCCGGCAGCGCCGCTCGGTTTCAATGGCTACTTCGCCGGCATGTCCAGGACGCAGGCGGCTGAGGCCGGCGTCGAGAATTGTCGGGAAGCGACCTCGGCCTCTGAAGACAAGCGGGCTATGTACTGTGATGTCCCGGCTGCCAGCCGCAAGTTGGGAGAGATCACGGCCCGCCGTGCCACGCTCGAATTCGTGGGCCCGCAGCACGACTCTCTGAACCAGATCCGGCTGGAATTCGTCAAGCCGGTGGAGGCGGTCAAGGCGGCGATGCTTGCGTCGTACGGCACACCCCGGTACGACGGGCAGACCTATGTCTGGGAACAAGCTTCGCAGACGGTGAGCCTGAACATCCTCAGTCGATTCAATGCCGTCTCCTGCGTCACCTTCGACCACGACCTTTCACCAGACAAGGCTCGAGCCAATGCAATGAAGCTCGAAGCCCTGAAAAAACAGCTCGTGAAGCAATACTGAGTGACCCGACACCGCACTCGCAACAGTTCGCGCAGGGTCGCTGCGAAGTACGAATGTGAAGCGCCATGAGTCGCAGTCGCTTGCCGTCTGAACTGCAGGCGGCGCGCGACCAGTGGTCATGGCGCGGTGCGTCTCGCCCGGCCTTTGCCGACGTTCCCGGGCCCGGCCAGGTCTCGGTATGGGACTACCCCAGGCCGCCCGTCATCGTGCCGGATGCGCGTGAGGTCGTGATCCGCTGGGGCGCGATTGAAGTCGCACGGACGCGCCAGGCCGTACGCATGCTCGAGACCTCGCACCCGCCCAGCTTCTACCTGCCCTGGGCCGATGTGGCGCATCAGCTGTTGAAGCAGGAGCCTGAGGCTGGTTCGTTTTGCGAGTGGAAAGGGCCTGCGCAGTACTGGACACTGGTCGATGGCAGCCGGCAGCTGCCGCGCGTCGCCTGGCGCTACACGCAGCCGATGGCCGGTGCCGAAGCCTTGGCCGACCGCGTGGCCTTCTATGCGACCCACCTCGACTGCCAGGTCGACGGCCAGCCGGTGCGCCCGCAAGCCGGTGGGTTTTATGGCGGGTGGATCACGGCCGAACTGGTCGGTCCGTTCAAGGGCGAGCCGGGCAGCGGGGGCTGGTGATCTGACCGTCGACCGCGGGCCTTCCCATCACCCCATCACAAGTGCAGCCGGACAACAGCCGCAGCCTGACCTGCGCGGCTAGTAGTGCGGCGGCAGTTCGTCGCGCAGGCTGCGGAACCCGCCTTCCTCAGCCGCTGGGCGGCGCTCACGCAGTTCGCTCAATTCGCGCTGCAACCGGTCGATCTGATCCTGCTGTCGAACGACCACCTGGTTCAGCTGGTCCAGCATGTCTTCGGTGAAACTGGCCTTCACCTCCAGATCGGTCAGTCGGTGTTCGATGCGATCCGGGTGGTCCATGGGGCGAAGATTGTCCTGGGGGAGCAAGATCCTAATCTGCTCGTCGGCGCAGCATGGCGTGCAAGGTCAACCGAGCGCGTTCGAAGTCGAACTGATTGATCTGCCGCGCCAGCAGCTCACCTTGCGCGCCGCCCACGGACACCAGCAGGTCCATGTGCAGCACCAGCGCCGTCTGCACCGCGGTGTCGCTGACAGCCAGCAAGGCATCGAGCTCACGCAGCACTGCGCGCAGACGATCTCGTTCATGGGCCGACGAGGCCGGCAGCCCGGATGCCGGCTCGGCCTCGCCTGACGCGGCTCCGTCGAGGGGCTGACGCGAGACATCGGCAGGTTCTGGGCTCGACCGCCTTGGCCGCCGGGTCAGCCATTTGAGCAAGGTCTGGTGGAGGGTGCCCGCGTCCATCGGCTTGGTGATGAAGTCGTTCATGCCCGCGGCCTGGCAGGCCCGGCGGTCCGTGTCGAACGCGTTGGCGGTCAACGCCAGGATGGGAATGTCGGTCCAGCCCGGCAATTGCCGGATCGCGCGTGTTGCTTCCAGGCCGTCCATGTTTGGCATCTGCAGGTCCATCAGCACCAGGTCGTAGGCTCCAGCCTGCGCGAGCTCAAGAGCCTGGCGTCCGTCAACGGCCAGATCAACGGCGAGATCGACGCTGCCAAGCATCGCCAGCGCGACCTGGCTATTGATCTCGTGGTCCTCTGCCAGCAGGATTCGCGCACCAGCATGGTCCTGTTTCAGCGCGGCCTCGGGGCTCGTGGCCGGGCGATGTCTGAAGGGGTAGTCACTCATCTCCTCGGCGCGTTGCAACCTTGCGGTGAACCAGAAGGTGCTGCCGACGCCGACGGTGCTCTCGACGCCGGCCTCCCCGCCCATCAGCCCTGCCAGCCGCCGCGTGATCGCGAGGCCGAGGCCAGTGCCTCCGTGCTGGCGGGTGGTCGAGGCGTCGGCCTGTTCGAAGGGTTGGAAGAGTCTTTCGATTTGCTCCGCTGAGAGACCGATACCACTGTCTTCGACTGAAAAGCGCACCAGCAGATCGTCGCCGCCATCGTCCAGCGACTGGGCCCTCAGCACGATCTGGCCGCGTTCGGTGAACTTCACCGCGTTCGATGCGTAGTTGAGCATGGCCTGACGCAGCCGGGTCGGGTCGCCGCGCAGCCACTGCGGCGCTTCGTCTCCATCCACCTCGATTTGCAGGCCCTTGTAGTTTGCCGACTCAGCGATGATCGACTTGACACCGTCGAGGATCGCTGACAAGTGGAACGGCACGTTTTCCAGGTCCACCCGCTCCGCCTCGATCTTCGACAGGTCCAGCACGTCGCTGATGATGGACAGCAGGTGCTGGCTGGCGGCATCCATCTTGTCCAGTCGCTGTACCTGATCCGGCGAGGCGCCGGATTGCCGCAACAGGTAACTCAGGCCAAGGATGGCGTTCATCGGCGTGCGGATCTCGTGGCTCATGTTGGCCAGGAATGCGCTCTTGGCCCGGTTGGCGCCTTCGGCCGCATCGCGCTGATGGCGCGCCCGCAGCGACTCGATGCCGAAAGACACGTTGCGTGCCAGCTCTTCCAGGAGTTCGACCTCATCGTCGGAGAAGACAAAAGGCCGATCCGCATAGATGGCCAGTCCGCCG
>CANHNO010000235.1 GCA_947462065.1 Burkholderiales bacterium
CAAAAGTTGGCAGCGGGGTACGCAGTTCATGGCGTGGTGGAGAGGTTGATTAGTCTGTTGAAAGTGAGTGTTTCGCGATCTGCGGCCAACACCTGCGCCATCAGTCATCGCGAGCCATATCAGGATCGGACTGGTCGAGAAAGCGCAGGTTGCTGGCCACGGCGGCGGTGTAAACCTGCTCGACCGCTTCAAGGCTGATGCCACGGATCGCATCGAACTTCAGCGGCAAGGGCGAGACAAAGACGGGGCGCTGCGCCAGGCTGACCAACACCTGGTTGCCATAGCGCCGGGAAGGTCGCTCGACGATGACCAGGGTGTACCGGTCACCATCGGATTTCTCGCGCCAGTAGTCAGTGAACCGGCGATAAAACTCCAGGCCGCCAGCGGTGTAGGTCTGATTGACGATGAGGCTGATGTCTCCATCGGAGGCCGCCCCCGGCGCACCCCGACCCTGCGCCAGGCAGGGTCCGCAGCCGGCCACACCGGCAGCAGCGACGCTCAGCAGGAGCCAGACCCGAAGACGACCACTCATCAGGACCGCCACGCGAACAAGTGCGCGAACCCGATGGATCAACTCTTGATGCACAGAGTGCTCGGTCCGGTCGTGGTGCAGACCACCGTGAACTTCTCGAGGTTCACGATGGTGGTGTCGCCAACATGGTGTGCCACGCAGTTCGCGCCGTGGCTGGAATCGGTCACCACGCTGAATTCGCCCTGACGGCTCATGGTCGTGGTGGTCCCGTCCTGCCAGGTGATGAGCGTCAAGTCGCCCACCCGGTGAACGACCGAACTGCGCTCTGGCTCGCGGTGCGCTGAGACGTCAGTCGTGTGGCTGCAGGCCGTCTGAGCAGATGCCGGGATCGAGACAAGCCACATGGCTGCCCAACAAACGAGCCACTCGAATTTCATTTTCCAACCCGCCCTCAAACGTTTAAATCACTCTAAACATTTAATGTGACCGAGTCATGAAACGTTCATGCAATCATTTATTCACTGGGCCGACCGTGGCCGCGCTGGCGGCGACAGGACTCATGGGTCGGAGTCGGGCTCCGCTGCTCGCCGACGCGGGGTGCGCTGGCGCGCACCGCCAGCACGAACTTCCGGCTGCTCTACCTGTTCCGCGGCCGCCGCATTCTCGACAAGATTCGCGCTCGGTGCTGCCGGGTCGAGCGACGAAGTCACGTCGCCTCTCGATGGCGCCATCGAGAGCTTGCCGTCGCCTTGCAGAAGCAGTGGTGGCGCACCCACGCTCTTTTCGGTGCCGCCCAGCTGCTCACTGCGCAAGGCGATGCCGGGATCCAGGTTGCGCACGACACGCGGTGTGATGAGCAGCACGATCTCCGTCTTGTTGCGGCCGCTGCTTTTGCTCGAGAACAGACGTCCGAGCACAGGCAGGTCGATCAGCCACGGAAGACCGACCGCAGCCCCGCGGTCCTCGTCTCTGATGAGTCCGGCCAGCATCTGGGTCTCGCCGTCCTGCAGACGCAACTCGGTGGTGGTCAGCCGTGTGCCGACCTGGTAGCTGAGCGAGCCTGACTGGCTACGCACTTCCTTGACGATGTTGCTCACCTCCAAGGCGAATTTCATGGCAACCTCGTTGTTGAGGAATACCCTGGGCTCGACGTTGAGCTTGAGCCCGACATCCAGATACGACACTGATTCAGAGGTGCCCACGTTGGGCATCGAGGTGGTGGTGATCACAGGAACACGATCACCGATCAGGATCTGGGCCTTCTCGTGGTTCTTGACCCGGATGCGCGGATTGGCCAGGATGTTCGTGTCACCGTTCTCGGCGCGCAGATTCACCGACGGACTGTCGATCCCGAGGCTGGAGCCGCGGATACCGCGCAGCCGATCTGCCGTCAATTGCGTGGTCGTCAGCGTGTTGTTCTTCACCTCGGTGAGGGCGCCGGCGGTGGACAACACGGTGGACGGGTTCTGCACGATGTTGAGCACGGTGAACTTTCCCGGCGCGTCGATGCCGATTTCTGTCATGCGCGAACGTGCGACCTCGAGCACCTCGACGTCGAGCATCACCTCGGGCTCGGAGAGGTCTTGCGCGGCGATCAGCTTTTCAGCCAGAGAGATCGCGTCGGGGGTGTCGCGCATCGTGATGGTGTTGAGTGCGTCGTCCGCATACAGGTCGTTGGTCTTGAGCACCGTCTTGAGCATGGCGAGCACGGCCTTGGCCTCGGCGTTCGCAAGGTAAAACGTCTTGACGCTGAGTTCGAGGTAATCCTTTTGCTTGTCGGGTGTGTTCGGGTAGATCAGGACGGTGTTTTCGTTGAGCGTCTTGCGCCCCAACTGGTTGGTGAGGGTGATCACGCTGATGACGTCATCGACGCTCAGGTTCGAGACCGACAGCGTGACTCTGGCGCCAGACTTCACATCGCGATCGAATACGAAGTTGATGCCTGTGCTGTGCGACAGCGCCTCAAACACCGCCTTCAGGTTGGCGTCACGAAAGTCGAGAGCGACGGACTTGTTCAGCCGGGCCTTGAGCATTGCGTCGGCTGACTCACGCTTGCTGCCTGGCTGCTGCTCGTCGAGCTGCCGGCGCAACACCAGCGCCCGTGCATCGTTGGGGTTTTCGGCGAGAACCTGACGCAGCCGCTGCTCGGCCTCGTCAAGGTGGCCTTGCGCGAGAGCGGCCTCGACCTCGCTCAGGCGTTGCTGCTGACGGCGCAGCTGCTCGACATCCTCGATGCCCGCGCGCGCGCGGTGGTTGCCGGCATCGAACTTCAGCGCCTGCTGGTAGGCGAGCTGAGCTGCCTCAAACTGCGATGCTTTACGGGCAGCATCGCCTTGCTTGATCAGTTTCTGGACTTGCGCCTCTCGCTGACGCATGGCGAGAATCCGGTACTCGGTGTTGCCAGGTTCTAGCGCAAGCGCCTTCTCGAACCGGGACAGGCCCTCGTCGATCTTGCCCTGCTCGATCAGTTCATTACCGCTGCGCACCAGCTCACCTCCCGGCGCACAGGCGGCCAGCAGCCAGACCAGGGGAAGCGCTCCAGCCAGCAGCCGCGCAATTCGGGCAGGCAGACTCAGGCGTGCGTGCATTTTGTGCGCCTCGGCACCATCATCTGGATTTCTTGCCGCAGGGGGAAGATCGGTTTCATGTTGCGTGCGTGATCTGGTCGTTGCGCCGCTCCGCATCTACGCTGTCACCGACCTCATAAACTATTTAACCACAATACGCGTTTTACAAATCAATCGCACTTGACCAGCGCGTCGCGGGCGTCCGCGTCTGGAGTCTGCTCCTCGGTTTGGAGGATGGGCCCGTGCTTGTTGCCGCCGATGTTCGACGCGTGGCTCCTCGCGCAATGCGCTAACCCGCTTCGGCGTCTCCCGACTGCCTAGGTGCCCACCAAATTCAGGAAAACCGAGTGATTTGCTGTGCAGAAAACATCGCCCCTCACTCCCACTCAATCATCAATTGAGCAGCCAAGTCCTTGTCGCGCCTAGCATTCTTGGACGGAAGGCCGCTGGATA
>CANHNO010000236.1 GCA_947462065.1 Burkholderiales bacterium
GAAAAATGCCCGGCAGGGCCGGGCATTCGAGAGGACAGGACCGCCGCGCGTGCGGTCCGGGCGATACCTTGGCAGGTATCGAGTCGCTCAGCGCAACAGCGAGAGCACCTGCTGGGGCAACTGGTTGGCCTGCGCCACCATCGCCGTGCCAGCCTGCTGCAGGATCTGCGACTTCGACAGATTGGCAGTTTCCTGCGCAAAGTCGGCATCGACGATCCGGCCGCGGGCGGCTGCAGTGTTCTCCGACTGGATCATGATGTTCGAGACCGCGTTCTCGAAGCGGCTCTGCACTGCACCCAGCGTGGCGCGGGAACTGTTGACTTGGCTCAGCGCGTCGTCGATCTGCTTGATCGCAAGCCACGAGTCTTCCACCGTGTCAACGTTCAGGTCGTCGAGGCCAACGGCGGTCGAATCGGCGGACACAGCCAGATCGGCAGCGGCGAAACCGGTGGTCGCGATGCCGAAGCC
Source organism: Burkholderiales bacterium (assembly GCA_947462065.1). Taxonomy (GTDB): domain Bacteria; phylum Pseudomonadota; class Gammaproteobacteria; order Burkholderiales; family Burkholderiaceae_C; genus PBB1. Next base: position 469 of record CANHNO010000236.1, read on the forward strand.
GGCACCCGAAACAACAACTGCGGCGCCGTTGGCGTCGAGCTTTGACGAACGGAATTCGATCGTGTACTGGTCCGGCGTGGAGGCATCCGGCTTGAGGTACGCGGTCACGCCGGTGTCGGAAGTCAGGCGGTTGATGCCTTCGACGACCTGGCCCAGACGCTCCGAGGCGGAGCGAGCCACCTTGATGTCACCCAGTGTGTAGGCGGTTCCGTCGACGGTGATCGACAGCGAGCTATCGGTGATCTCGGTCAGCGTGGTGATTTCACCGCTCGTGACGGCGGTGGACGTCGCCGAGCCATAGACGACGTTCGACAGGCCACTGGCCGATGCGTTGGTCAGTGCAGCGACCGTGATGTTCTCACCGGCGCCGGCACCCACCTGGAAGGTCGCGGCAGCAAAGGTTCCGTCGAGCAGCTTGGTGCCGTTGAATGAGGTCTGCTTGGCGACGCGGTTGATTTCGTCGCGCAGCTGGCTCACTTCAGATTGAAGCGCGGTGCGGTCGCTGGCACTGTTGGTCGCGTTGGACGACTGGACGGCCAGTTCACGCATGCGCTGCAGCATGTCGCCGACCTTGCCGAGCGCGCCTTCAGCTGTCTGTGCCAGCGAGATGCCGTCGTTGGCATTGCGTGCGGCGACGTTCAGGCCGCGGGTCTGCGAATTCATGCGCTCCGCGATCGCCAGACCGGCGGCATCGTCCTTGGCGCTGTTGACGCGAAGGCCTGAGGACAGCCGTTGCATCGAGGTGGCCAGCGAGCTTTGCGACCCGCTGAGGTTGCGTTGGGCCGTGAGCGAACTCACGTTGGTGTTAATGGTCAATGCCATGATGATTCACTCCTGTCGTTAATGGACTCCCGGCGGGGACGCCGGCCTTGACTCGTCTGGGGAAGTCACCCTCCCCATTCGCGCCTGTCTTTGGCCAGAGCCTGAGCTCCCACCGCTGACCGGCTGCGCCCGGCGGCAGTCATCGAATAAGTCCGACGGTTTGGTTGTGTCGGCTCTTCGGTCGGCTGTTCCGGACCACGAGGCTTTGGGGTAGCAGCCTCGATGAATCCTTTATCGGATCAACCAGGCGGCGACTTGAGGAATCCGTGCGAACAGAGTCGACAAACTGACGGCGCGTCCGCGGGAAACGACGGGAAACACCCGCGCTTATCGGCGCTTGCCACCCCGGCCCGGTTGGCTAAATTGATCGGGCCGCGGTCCGTTGCGTCCGCGAGGATGCAGCCCCATGTCCGCCTTGCCACGTTTTGCCAAATCCACCCCGGGCAGCGTGCCCGCCGCCGTCGTCCAGGGAGGCCGCCGGTACGCCCAGTCACACGAAGCGGCCTATCAGGCAGTCAAGGCCGGCGACTGGGACAGCGCCGCGCGCCGGCTGTGCGCGTTGTCGACGCACAGCGGCTTCAACGCCCACGACTGGTTGGTGCTGGCCAGCGCGCGCCACAAGCTGGGCCGCATCGAGGAGGCGCAGCAGGCCGCTGAGCGGGCGCTGGCGCTGGAACCGGACAACCACAAGGCGGCGCACATCTTCACCATCACGCTGGTGCATCAGAACCGGTGGGCCGAGGCGCTGGCAGTCTTCGAGCGCTTCGCCAACGGACCGGCACGCCAGCAACACGACTTCGTCGTCAATCACGCCGTCACGCTGCAGCAACTGGCCCGCCATCAGGATGCAGTGCCGGTGTTGCTCGAGGCCATGTTGCAGCAGATGGCCGATCCGGCGATGCACATGCGCCTTGGCGTGACCCTCAAGGCGCTCAAGATGTACCAGGAATCGGCAGAAAGCTTCCTGACCGCACACACCCTGGATCCAAAGCGGTTCGCTGCGCAAGTGATGGTGTTGCACATGCGTCAGTACGCCTGCCAGTGGAAGGGCTACGCCACCAGCCGCGCGGGCATCGTCGGAGCGATGAAAGCGCTGGAACAGGACGACAACCCGCGGGGCGAAGGCGCGGTCTGGGCGCTGGCCGCGATCGAGCACCCGCCAGTGCTGTTCAAGAAGGCCTGCGGCCAGGTCGCGGCCAAGCACCAGCGCACGGCGCGGCCGCTGACACCGCGCGCGGTGTCGCCGGCAGGCCAGCGGCTGCGCATCGGCTACGTGTCCAACGACTTCCACAACCACGCGACCGCGTTGCTGATGGTCGAGGCGCTGGAACACCGCAACCAGGAACGCTGCGAGGTGACGTTGTATTCGCACAGCCGCGACGACGGCAGCGCGCTGCAAAAGCGCGTACGCAGCGCCTGCGAGCGCTACGTGGACATGCGTGCGATGTCCGAGCAGCAGATGGCGCAGGCGATCCACGCAGACGGCATCGACATCCTGGTCGACCTGAAGGGGCACACATTCGGCAACCGGCTCGGCGTCTTCGCGCACCGGCCGGCACCGATCCAGGTCGCGTGGCTCGGGTTTCCGGGCACCTGCGGGGCGAACTACATCGACTACATCATCGGCGACCCGCACGTCACTCCGCTGGCTCACGCTGAACACTACAGCGAGCACATAGCGCAGATGCCGCACAGCTACCAGCCCAACGACAGCCAGCGCCAGCGCCCGCAAGCGGTCACGCGGGGGCAGTGCGGCTTGCCCGAGGACGCACTGGTGCTGGGCTGCTTCAACCAGAGCTTCAAGATCGGTCCCGACAACTTCGCCGCCTGGATGCGCATCCTGCAGGCGGTGCCAAACAGTCTGCTGTGGTTGCTGGAAGACAACGAGCAGGCCACGCGCAACCTGCGCAGCGAGGCCCAGGCCAGCGGCGTCGACCCGGCGCGCCTGGTGTTCGCCCCGCGCGTGGCGACAGCACTGCACCTGTCACGGCTTCCGCTGGCCGACCTGATGCTGGACAACTGGCCGTGTAACGCCCACACCACCGCCAGCGACGCGCTGTGGATGGGCGTACCGATCGTCACGCTCAGCGGCGAGATCTTCGCGTCGCGGGTGTGCGCCAGCTTGCTGTA
>CANHNO010000237.1 GCA_947462065.1 Burkholderiales bacterium
CGACCCCGCTGCGGCAAGCGGCAGGTCGCACGCACGAAGAAGTGTGTGGTGATGGATCTCCCGCGCTGTGGCATTCCCTGCAGCGCTTCATTGGAGTGGGTCATGGATTGCGTCGCACGCGTGTTCAAACGCCTCATTGCTGCACTTGAGACCAGATCGAACCGACTGCCGCAGCGCAAGCGCTGGGCTGGTGTCCGTTCATCTGCAATCCTCAACACCTGGCGCTGCCTCGCACCGACCCGCAACACTTTTCACACCGAGTGCGGGCAGACCCGCCTGGAGGCTCAGCCATGAAGAAAATGAAACTTGTGATGGTGGGCAACGGCATGGCGGGTGTGCGCACGCTGGAAGAGCTGCTGAAGATCGCGCCGGAGCTCTACGACATCACCGTGTTTGGCGCCGAGCCGCACCCGAACTACAACCGAATCCTGCTCAGCCCTGTGCTCGCTGGCGAGCAGGCGCTCGACGAGATCATTCTCAATCCGCTGGACTGGTACCGCGACCACCACATCACGTTGCACACCGGGACGAAGGTGATGCACATCGACCGCAAGCAACGCATCGTCCGCGCGGTGAGCGCTTGCGGTGTCGAAATCGAGGCGGAGTACGACCGGCTGCTGATGGCCACTGGCTCCAACCCCTTCATGCTGCCGGTGCCGGGCAAGGACCTGGAGGGCGTGATCGGTTACCGAGACATCGCCGACACCAACGCGATGATTGAGGCAGCCACCAGGTACCGGCATGCAGTGGTCATCGGGGGCGGCCTGCTTGGCCTCGAAGCGGCCAATGGCCTGATGCTGCGTGGCATGCAGGTCAGCGTGGTGCACATCATGCCGTCGCTGATGGAGCGCCAGCTCGACGACGTGGCCGGCAAGCTGCTGCAGAAGTCTCTCGAAGACCGCGGGTTGACATTCCTGATGGGCGCGCAGACCCAGGCGCTGATTGGCGACAAGGACGAGGGCAAGACGGGAAGGGCCGATGGGGAGGCCACGACCCGGAGTCGTGTCCGGGCCGTGCAGTTCAAGGACGGCCGCGAGATCCCGGCGAACCTGGTCGTGATGGCCGCTGGCATCCGGCCCAACACCGAGTTGGCGATCCAATGCGGCCTGTACTGCGGCGACAACAACCGCAGCGGCCTGGTCGTCAATGACACGATGCAGACCATCACTGACCCTCGCATCTACGCGGTCGGCGAATGCGCCGCGCACCGCGGCACGGTCTACGGGCTGGTGGCGCCGCTCTTCGAGCAGGGCAAGGTCTGCGCAACGCACCTCGCGCATTTCGGCATTGGCCGCTATCTTGGCTCGCAGACATCGACCAAGCTGAAGGTCACCGGAATCGATCTGTTCTCGGCCGGTAACTTCACGGGCGGTGCAGACTGCGAAGAGATCGTGATGTCGGACCCCTATGCCGGCGTCTACAAGAAGCTGGTTATCCAGGACGACAAGCTCGTCGGAGCCTGTCTGTATGGCGACACCGTGGATGGCAGCTGGTACTTCAAGCTCCTTCGCGAGGGCCGCAAGATCGCAGACATCCGCGACAAGCTGATGTTCGGCGAATCGAACATCGGCGACACCGGTCACCAAGGCCACAGCAAGGCGGCAGCAATGGCCGATGCCGACGAAGTCTGCGGCTGCAATGGCGTCACCAAGGGAACGATCTGCAAGGCCATCAAGGAGAAGGGGCTGTTCACGCTCGACGAGGTACGCAAGCAAACCAAGGCCAGCGCCAGTTGCGGCTCGTGCACTGGTCTGGTTGAGCAGTTGTTGATGTTCACCGCAGGCGGCGATTACTCGAAGGCCCCGACCAAGAAGGCGATGTGCGGCTGCACTGATGCCAGCCACCAGGAGGCCCGCGATGCGATCCGTCAGAACAAACTGCTGACGATCTCCAGCGTGTTCGAGCGCCTGAACTGGCGCACGCCGAACGGTTGCGCGAGCTGCCGACCGGCGATCAACTACTACCTGATCAGTACCTGGCCCAAACAGGCGAAAGACGATCCGCAAAGCCGCTTCATCAACGAGCGCAGCCACGCCAACATCCAGAAGGACGGCACGTACAGCGTGATTCCTCGGATGTGGGGCGGCGAAACCACTGCTGATGAGTTGCGCCGCATCGCCGATGCGGTCGACAAGTACAAGATTCCTACCGTCAAGGTCACTGGCGGTCAGCGCATCGACCTGCTGGGGGTGAAGAAGGAAGACCTGGTCAACGTCTGGCGTGACATCGGCATGCCTTCGGGCCACGCCTACGCGAAGGCACTGCGCACGGTGAAGACTTGCGTGGGCAGCGAGTGGTGCCGCATGGGCACGCAGGACAGCACGCAGATGGGCAAGGATCTGGAGCGCGCGATGTGGCGCATGTACGCGCCACACAAGGTCAAGTTTGCTGTCAGTGGCTGCCCGCGCAACTGCGCCGAGGCGGGCATCAAGGACGTCGGCGTGATTGGCGTGGACAGTGGCTGGGAGATGTACATCGCGGGCAATGGCGGGATCAAGACAGAGGTGGCGCACTTCTTCGTGAAGGTCAAGACGGCGGAAGAGGTGCTGGAATACACCGGTGCGTTCTGCGAGCTGTATCGCCAGGAAGGCTGGTACCTGGAACGCACGGTGCACTACGTGAACCGGGTCGGACTGGATCACGTGAAGAAGAAGATCCTCGACGACGCGGAAGGCCGCAAGGCGCTGTGGGCGCAACTGCAGGCTGCGCTTGAGGGCGAGCCCGATCCATGGTTCGAATTCGACAAGGCGGCAGTGGACACGCGCCAGTTCGTCGCGCTGGGGGCGTCGGCATGAGCGACTGGAAGGCGATCTGCCGCGTCGATGACATCCCGGTGCTGGGGGCGAGGCGGGTGGAGCGCCCGCAAGGTATCGCGGTGGCGATCTTTCGCAACGCAGAAGACCAGGTCTTCGCGCTGCTCGATCGCTGCCCGCACATGGGTGGTCCGCTGAGCCAGGGCATCGTGTTCGGCACCAGCGTCGCCTGTCCGCTGCACAACTGGACCATCGGGCTCTCCGACGGCTGTGCTCAGGCGCCCGACGTGGGGTGCACTGTGCCGTTCGCGGTGAAGGTGGACGCAGGCGAGGTGTCGCTGAGTACGGCCGAGCTGGCCACGCTGGCGCTGGACCTTTCGCCGCCGCGTGCTGGCCCAGGCGCCTCCAGCAGCGCGCTCCGCGACAAGACTTCTGACGTGCAGGCGCCTCACAGCCCATGACGCAGGAAACGCGGTCCACCTGCCCGTACTGCGGTGTGGGCTGTGGCGTGATCATCGAGAGCGCTGCCGGGCAGATCACCGGGGTGCGTGGCGATCCGAAGCACCCGGCGAACTTCGGGCGGCTTTGCACCAAGGGCAGCACGCTGCACCTGACGGCTGCGCAGACGGTCACGCTGCAGACCCGGCTGCTGCAAC
>CANHNO010000238.1 GCA_947462065.1 Burkholderiales bacterium
CCGAAGGACCCGGCGAGGAAAACGACCAGGCTGATGCCTGGCGACATGGCGCGCGAGATGCCGGTGGTCACGCCGATCCAGGCGCCCAGCACGGTGGGTACCATCGACAGCGCCAGCAGCCAGTAGGTGTTGCGCAGCACTCGGTTGCGCTGCTCGACTGACGTGCTGGTTGGGGCATAGCCGTTGTACAGGGCTTGACTCATGAAACCTCCGGAAGATGAAACAGCCACGTTAGGACTGTTGTTCTTCATTCTAGTTCCGCCCCCCACACACAAAGCTGTGTCAGTCAATCGCGTCCAGATAGGTGAGATGCCGTGCCCGGCTGTGAGTTGACGCCGTACAGTGGCGGCTTTGACACTACTGGGCAGCACGACATGATTTCCAAACCATCATTGACCTTGACCGACCTGAAACGCATCGCGGCGGCGGCCGAGCAGGAGGCGCTGGCGAATCAATGGGCAGTGTCCATCGCCATCGTCGATGACGGCGGTCACCTGCTTTCGTTCCAGCGACTCGATGGCGCGGCACCCATCTCGGCGCACATTGCGCCGGCTAAGGCGAGAACCGCAGCGCTTGGTCGACGCGAGAGCCGCGTTTACGAGGAAATGATCAACGGCGGGCGAGTGTCGTTTCTCAGCGCACCCGAGATCGACGGGCTGCTCGAAGGTGGCGTGCCGCTGATGGCCAATGGGCATTGTGTCGGTGCGGTGGGCGTCAGCGGCGTCAAGAGCAGCGAGGATGCGCAGATTGCCAAGGCGGGTGTGGCGGCGCTCGGCATCTGAGTCGCTGCCGACGGGTTCAAGTCTCGGTGGTCTCCCACCGCTTACAATCCCGAGGTTTACCCGAACACACCCGCCCCCAGCGAAACCCTCACAGTTTCCCACCGGATTCCGACTCGCAGCTTGCGCTGCGGGGCAGAGCTGGGTGCATCAACGGAGAATTCCTTGCTGCCCGTGCTGCCCCCCGCAATCCTTGTTCTCGCAGACGGCTCCCGTTTCATCGGCATTTCCATCGGGTCTCCTGGACAGACCTGCGGTGAGGTGGTGTTCAACACCGCGCTCACTGGCTATCAGGAAATCCTGACCGATCCGAGTTACTGCCGTCAGATCGTCACGCTGACCTATCCGCACATTGGCAGCTACGGCGTCAATACCGAAGACGTTGAATCCGATCGCGTTCACGCCGCTGGCCTGATCATCAAGGATCTGCCTGTCCTGCCGTCGAATTTCCGTATGAGCGAGACCCTGCCGCAGTACCTGCAGCGCGAAGGCACGGTGGCGATTGCCAACATAGACACCCGCCGTCTGACACGTCTGCTGCGAAGCACGGGCGCGCAAAACGGCTGCATCCTGACCCTTGAAATCGGAACTACGCTGACCGAGGACCATTTCACACAGGCGCTGGCTGCAGCGCGTGCTGCGCCCAGCATGGCTGGACTGGATCTGGCCCAGGTTGTCAGCAGCACCGAGCGCAGCGTCTGGAACCAGACCGAATGGGCGCTGGGTACTGGTTACGGGCAACTCGCTGAACCGCGCTTTCATGTTGTTGCGCTGGACTTCGGCGTCAAGCGCAACATCCTTCGCATGCTCGCCAGCCGCGGCTGCAAGGTCACTGTCGTTCCTGCGAAAACGGCGGCTGCCGAAGTGCTGGCCTTGAAACCGGATGGCATTTTCCTGAGCAACGGTCCCGGCGACCCGCAACCTTGTGACTATGCGATCGAGGCCACGCGGGCGCTGATCCAGAGTGGCATCCCGACCTTCGGCATCTGCCTGGGGCACCAGATTCTTGCGCTGGCCTCCGGCGCCAAGACCTTCAAGATGAAATTCGGCCACCACGGCGCCAACCATCCGGTGAAAGACCTGGACAGCGGGCGCGTGAGCATCACCAGCCAGAACCACGGCTTTGCCGTCGACGAGACCACCTTGCCGAACAATCTGAGACCGACCCATGTGAGCTTGTTCGATGGCACGCTGCAAGGCTTGGCGCGCACCGATCGCCCAGCTTTCTGCTTTCAGGGCCACCCCGAGGCTTCCCCCGGCCCGCACGACATCGGCTACCTGTTCGATCGCTTCACTGCCTTGATGCAATCCTGTGCGCCGCGCGCCGTCACTGTCGGAGGCCAGCATGCCTAAGCGCGCCGACCTCAAATCGATCCTGATCATCGGCGCTGGCCCGATCATCATCGGGCAGGCCTGTGAGTTCGACTACTCCGGCGCCCAGGCCTGCAAGGCGTTGCGCGAAGAGGGCTACCGTGTCATCCTCGTCAACAGCAATCCGGCGACGATCATGACCGACCCGGAGATGGCCGATGCGACCTACATCGAACCCATCACCTGGCAGGTGGTCGAGAAGATCATTGCCAAGGAGAGGCCCGATGCTTTGTTGCCGACGATGGGTGGTCAGACCGCGTTGAATTGCGCGCTCGATCTGCACAAGCATGGCGTGCTGGCCAAGTACAACGTCGAGATGATCGGTGCGAACGAGAAAGCGATCGAGAAGGCCGAAGACCGCCTGAAGTTCAAGGACGCGATGACAGGTATCGGCCTGGGCTCGGCGCGCAGCGGCATAGCGCATTCGATGGAAGAAGCGCTGGCGGTGCAGAACGAGATCATGCTGTTGACCGGCAGCAGCGGTTTCCCGATGGTGATCCGCCCCAGCTTCACGCTGGGCGGCACCGGTGGTGGCATCGCCTACAACCCGGACGAATTCGAAGAGATCTGCAAGCGCGGTCTGGATCTGTCGCCGACCAAGGAACTGCTGATCGAGGAAAGCCTGATTGGCTGGAAAGAGTTCGAGATGGAGGTGGTGCGCGACAGGGCGGACAACTGCATCATCGTCTGCGCGATCGAGAACCTGGATCCGATGGGCATCCATACCGGCGACTCCATCACGGTGGCGCCGGCGCAGACGCTCAGCGACAAGGAATACCAACTGCTGCGCAACGCGTCGATCGCCATCCTGCGCGAGATCGGCGTGGATACCGGCGGTTCGAATGTTCAGTTCGCGATCAACCCGAAGGACGGCCGGATGGTCGTCATCGAGATGAATCCGCGCGTGTCACGTTCGTCGGCACTGGCGTCCAAAGCCACTGGCTTCCCGATCGCCAAGGTGGCTGCCAAGCTGGCCGTCGGCTACACGCTCGATGAACTGCGCAACGACATCACCGGCGGCGCGACACCGGCGAGCTTCGAACCCAGCATTGACTATGTGGTGACGAAGATCCCGCGTTTCGCCTTCGAGAAATTCCCCGCCGCCGACTCACACCTGACGACGCAGATGAAGTCGGTCGGCGAGGTGATGGCGATGGGCCGCACCTTCCAGGAAAGCTTCCAGAAGGCGCTGCGCGGACTCGAGAC
>CANHNO010000239.1 GCA_947462065.1 Burkholderiales bacterium
ATGAAATGCAGCGTATCTTCCACAGCGGTGACGGCCAAGCGCCGCCCGAAGTCGCCTTGGTGCTGATCGACGAAGCGGGCCGCGTCATCGCGACCAACGACGAGGGGCATGTCCCGACCTCGGTGACGCTGCGACCGGCGGTCAACGGGAAGGTGGTGCGCACGTCGTTTGCTGGACGCGACTACCTGACTGTGGCCTGCGCCAGCCCGGGCTACCAAGGCTATCCCGGGCCGGCCTGGCGGGCCCAGGCGATGGTGTCGCTGCTGACCGCCTTCAGATACCGAGACGGCACGGCGCCTGTTGTGGAGGACATCCTGCTGGACAGCCCGGAGCTGGTCGCCATCAACAGCGAGGCGCAGCGCATCAACCGGGATCTGCGCACCGCGGTATGGAACGGCCGTCTGATGGCCAGCGCCCAAAGCGACAAGCAAGCACAGCTGAAGGCAGTGCTGACGCAGGTCAGCGTGGCGGGGATGCGGACCCGGGCACGTGTCGACACGGCGATCAAGGACCTCTATGGCATCTCGATCAACCGCATGCAGTTGCGAGCCGAGCAACTGGCCACACTGGCCACCGACCTCATGGACCGCAACCTGTACGAGCGTGCCAATGACTGTCGGTGGTGGGCGCTGTCGCCTGCCTTGCAAAAGATGCTGCGCGCGCCGGATGACGGCTCAGAAACGCAGGCGCTGAATGCACTGCTTGATCATGTGAATGGCCTGTACACCGTTTACAGCCGCTTGATCGCCTTCGACACCCACGGCGTGATCCGGGGCGTTTCGCGAGCCGCTGAAGCAACCGGACTGGTCGGCACCAAGGTTGACCCACGCTGGGCCGCGGCAACGCAGTCCCTTAACCACTCGCAGAAATATGCAGTGAGCGACTTCGAAGCTACCGGCACTCATGCCGAAGGACCAACCTATGTCTACTTGTCGGCGGTTCACGATGCCGAAGCCGGCAACAAGCCACTTGGCGGCATGGCCATCGTTTTCAATGCGGCGCGGGAGTTCACGAACATGCTCGAAGAAATCCTCGGTGAGCGCAACGGCTTTGCGGCGTTCGTTGAGGACGCGAGCACTGTGATCGCGTCGACCGGGCAAGCCGCCATAGACCAGTCATTGATCGAGGTTCATGGCGGCCACGGAGTCGTCACGCACGAAGACAACTACTACGTCTGCGCCCGCATCCGGGCCCGGGGATACCGGGAGTTCAAGGCCAGCGACGGCTACGACAACCGCCTGAGCGCGGTGGTCGCACTGAGGCTTGGGGCAGAAGAGCAGCGACGGGTGAACCTGTCCGACCAACCACTTGCCAACGCTGATCGGGTCGACCCAGCAGAGGCAATGGAGGTGGCAGTGTTCCAGGTGGGCGCGATGAGACTTGCATTGCCAGCCTCGGCGTTGGTCGAAGCTGTAGCGAAAACCGAAATTGTGCGTACGCCCAGCACCAATCCAGCAAAGCTGGGGCTGGTCGATGCACACTCGCCGCGCGGAAACCATATGGTGCCGGTGATCTGCGCCCGCCAGCAGTTCGGCGTGCTCTACGAGCCACGTCCCAGCGACGGTGTGGTGCTGGTGTTGCGCAGTCCGCAACGGCCCGAGCTGCCGTTGATGGGCCTGCGTGTGGACGATCTGCTGGCCGTCGCTGACATCGATCGCCGCACACTGCAGGAGTCGCCTCGCGGGTTCCAGTCGTTTGCCCCCTGGGTCCGCGGACTGCTGACCATGCAGGTGCACACCGAACACGGCAAGGAGCCGGTGCTGGTGCAATGGATGGACGTGGATTGGCTGACCTCACTCGTTCAGCCAGCCGGCGTCAAGGCCGACACGAGCGCCCTTTCGGCCGCGGCGCTGGTGACCCTGCGCTGAACATCGCTGCGCCTGATGCGGCCAGCGCCGCATCGTGTTCAGTAGGTGCGCCCACCCTTGAACTGGGCATGAGAGCGGCGCGCCAGCGTGGCGCCCTTCGCCATCGCGGTGAACGACGCGCCGGCGTGCGCATGGCAGATCGCGAGGCCCAGCGCATCGGCCGCGTCCTTGCTGGGCAGACCGGGCAACTGAAGCAGCCTCATCACCATCTCCTGCACCTGTTCCTTGCGGGCATGGCCGTGGCCGACGATGGCTTTCTTCATCTGCAAGGCGGTGTATTCATGCACGTCCAGTCCGCCAGTGACCAGGCCCGTGATCGCTGCCCCGCGGGCCTGCCCCAGCAGCAGCGTTGATTGCGGGTTGACGTTGACGAACACGATCTCGACCGCCGCGCAGATCGGTTGGTAGCGGGTGGTGACCTCACGCACTCCATCGAAGATGATCTTCAGGCGGGCCGGCAACTCGCCGATGGCGACCGCATCGGTCTTGATCGTGCCACTGGCGATGTAGTGCAGCTTCGAACCTTCGGACTCGATGACGCCGAAGCCTGTCACCCGGAGGCCGGGGTCGATGCCGAGGATTCTCATGGCGCCTTCTTGAGTGCGCGGGCTCGCTGGGATCCGCTTCTGCGAAGGGCTTTTGCACTTGCGGTGAAGCGCGTCGGGTCCCGCCCCGACAGGCGGGTAACTTTCATTTGCGAGCCCAAATGAAAGTCACCAAAGCAAAGGGCCCAAACACCAGCCATTTGGTGACCACGCTTCGGCTACAGGCGAACGGCAGAAGCTCTGGCACAAGAACTCCTACCGAGGACCCGACAGGGTCGAGGCGTGGCGATACCGCATGTTTAAGCCTGAGCGAGGAAACTGTTGAAGTAGTCCGGTTCATGTTCTCGGGCCAGAGACTCTGAAGTAGGCGTGTAGCCGAAGCGAGCAGGCCAGATGGCTGGTGTTCAAGGGCCTCTTTTTGGTTACTTTTTCTGGCCCCGCAGAAAAAGTAACTCGCCCGCCGGGGCGAATACCCGGCGCGCCGACTCGCGAAGCAAGAATCAGTGCCGAAAGTGCCTCACTCCAGTGAGCACCATCGCAATCCCCCGCTCATCAGCGGCCGCAATCACCTCATCATCCCGCACTGACCCACCGGGTTGAATGACCGCCGTCGCGCCCGCTTCGCAGACCACATCGAGCCCATCGCGGAAGGGGAAGAAGGCGTCGCTGGCGACAGCCGAGCCGACCAGGGTCAGGCCCGCATTGGCAGCCTTGATGCTCGCGATCCGCGCCGAGTCGATGCGGCTCATCTGGCCGGCGCCAACGCCCAGCGTCATGCCGCCACCGCAGAACACGATCGCGTTGCTCTTCACATACTTGGCGACCTTCCAGGCGAACAACAGGTCGCGCCACTGGGCCTCGGTCGGCTGAACCTTCGTGACGACCTTCAGCTCACTCCG
>CANHNO010000240.1 GCA_947462065.1 Burkholderiales bacterium
GGCAATGACGGGCTGAACACCATCGTCCCGACCGACGCGGCGCGGCATGCGCAATACGGCGCCGTGCGGGGTGCGCTGGCGATTCCGCGCGAACGTCTGGTCGCGCTGCCCGGCACCGAGTTCGGCCTGCACCCATCGCTGAGTGCACTGTCGACTGCGGCCACGGCCGGCCATATCGCGCCGGTGTTCAACGTCGGCCCGCTGTACGCGCCGCTGACCAAGGCCCAGTACCGCAGCACCCCCAACGGCGCGGCGTTGAAGCCGGACGGCCTGTTCTCGCACTCCGACCAGCAGGTGCTGTGGGAAACCGCGACCACCCACTCACAGGAGCGCAGCGGCTGGGGTGGTCGTGCCTCGACCGCGCTTGGCACGGTGAACCCGGTGATCTCGGTCGGCGGCAATGCGCGCTTCGGGCTGACCACGCTGCAATCGCCGCTGGTGCTGCCCGGCCCTGGCAGCACCTTTGGCGCTTATGGACTGCAGCCCGCCGACCTCACTTGGGCACCCCGTGCCGCCAACAAGGCGGCCATCGACGCCATGTATGCACAGTCGCAGGACACCGTGCTGGCCAATGCCTACGCGCGCATGCAGCGCGATGCGTTCGCGGTCTCGCAGCGACTGGGCTCGCTGGTCAAGGTCCAGCCCGGCGGAAGTGGCGCCAATCCGGCGATCGATGCCGCCTTCGCGCCGATCACCTCGGGTGGCCGCATCACCACCGCGCTGGGCCGACAGCTTTACCAGGTCGCCAAGCTGATCGCCGGCAACGCCACCGTGGGCGGCGATCGGCAGATCTTCTTCGCGCAGGCCGGCGGCTTCGATACCCATGCCGGGCAGGTTGCAGGCAGCGCGACCGACGGCGAGCATGCCCGTCGGCTGCAGGAGGTCGGTGACGCACTGGGCGCTTTCTACACCGCGATGCGCAACCTCGGACTGGGGCAGGCAGTCACCACCTTCACCCAAAGCGACTTCGGTCGCACCTTCAAGCCCAACAGCAGCAACGGCACCGATCACGCCTGGGGCAATCAGCACCTGGTGATCGGCGGCGCAGTGCAGGGTCGCGCCACGTACGGCAGCTATCCGCAACTGGTGCTGGGGGGCGCCGACGATGTCGGCAGCGATCCGTGGGAGCAGCGGGGCCGGTGGATTCCGACCACCTCGGTCGACCAGTACGCCGCGACGCTGCTCGGCTGGTTCGGGGCCAGCGATGCGCAACTCGACGCGACATTGCCGAACCTGCGCAATTTCGGCACGCGCCGACGACTGGGTTTCGTCTGAGCGGCTCGGCATGGGGGGCGATCCTCATTGGATGTACGCCGCCAAGACGCATCACCGGTGGCGTCGCTACGGCGCCATCGTCTGCCGTACGGCGTGCTCCCAATGGGCCATCAGTTCGGCCACGCGGTCGCGCGGCATGCGGGGCTCGAATCGGCGCTCGACGCGCCACTGTGCGCTGAGTTCTTCGAGCCCCTCGTACAGCCCGCAGCCCAGTCCTGCGAGGTATGCAGCACCCAGCGCGGTGGTTTCGATGACCTGCGGGCGCACCACAGGGATGCCCAGCAAGTCGGCCTGAAACTGCATCAGCAGGTCGTTGACACACGCCCCACCATCCACCCGCAGCTCCGCCACAGGCAGGCCCCCAGCGGCCACTGCGTCACGGCTCATCGCCTGCAGCAGGGTCGCACTCTGGAAAGCGATGCTGTCCAGCGCCGCGCGGGCAATGTGCGCCACCGTGCTGCCGCGCGACAGCCCGACGATGGCGCCGCGCGCTTCGGGCTGCCAGTACGGCGCGCCGAGACCGGTGAAGGCCGGCACGAATATCACACCATCACTGTCGGGCACGCTCTCGGCCAACGCCTGCACGGCGGCGCTGCGGTCGATGGCATGCAGCCCGTCGCGCAGCCACTGCACCACCGCACCACCGATGAACACGCTGCCCTCCAGCGCGAATTGCGCCACTGTTGCGGGCTGCGCGGCACGGGTGGTGATCAGGCCGTGGGTCGACGATTGGGAAGTGGCGCCGGTGTGCATGAGCATGAAGCAGCCCGTGCCATAGGTGTTCTTCGCCAGGCCCGATTGGAAGCAGGCCTGCCCGAAGAGTGCGCTTTGCTGGTCGCCCGCCATGCCGCCGATTGCAATCGGTGCGCCCAAGAGCTCAGCCCCCGTGTACCCGTAAAGGTGGCTCGACGGGTGCACCGACGGCAGCACCTCGCGCGGCACCTCCAGCGCCTCGAGCAACTCGTCATCCCACTGGCCGGTGTGCACATTGAGCATCAGCGTGCGCGATGCATTGCTGATGTCGGTCGCGTGCACCGGGCCGCCGGGCTGATCGCGGGTCAGTTGCCACAACAACCAGCTGTCCACCGTGCCAAATGCCAGCTCGCCGCGCTCGGCGGCAATGCGCGCGCCAGGAACTTCATCAAGGATCCACTTCAGCTTGGTGCCTGAGAAGTACGGGTCGAGCAGCAGCCCGGTGCGCTGACGAAAGAGCGCTTCGAGCCCGCGCTCCCGCAACTCACTGCAGGTGGCAGCGGTGCGGCGGTCCTGCCAGACGATGGCATGGTGGATCGGCACACCAGTGTGGCGATTCCACACCACCGTGGTCTCGCGCTGGTTGGTGATGCCGATCGCCGCGATATCGCGTGCCGCCAGACCTGCGGACGCCATGGCTTCGCGTGCCGTGGTCAGCTGCGTGGTCCACAACTCGATCGGATCATGCTCGACCCATCCGGATTGCGGGTAGATCTGCCTGAACTCGCGCTGCGCGCTGGCGACGATGCGCCCGCTGCGGTCGAACACGATGCTGCGCGAACTGGATGTGCCCTGGTCGAACGCGAGAAGATGGCTGGGGGCGGTCATGGTGCGCCAATCATGGCTGGCCACGTGACGATCGGTCAAACCGAGATCAGGCCACCGGTGTGAAGGCGCGCGCGCCCGATGACATGGTTGACGCGGCGGTGGGAGTCGCTACGGTGGCATCCAGCTCGCCGCCCAGCGCATCGATCAGGTCCGGAATCAGCTGCACCAGCTCGCCGGTGGCGATCGCCGCATCGGCATCGAAGGCATCGTCGGCCTTGTCGGTGCGCACACGCCCTTCGAACACCACGTCGAGGAAGTCGATCTTCTTGATCTGCCCGGTTTCGGTCAGCACGAAAGACACCCGACCCTGCCAGGTCAGCGCCAGCCGCGTCGGCCGCTTGCCGGTGGAGATGTGCTGGCGCACCTCGTCGATGTCCAGCGGATGGCGGGCATAGCGCACCACCGACTTCATCTCGTCTTCCGACTTCAGCTCGCACTCGCGGTCGACCGAGAA
>CANHNO010000241.1 GCA_947462065.1 Burkholderiales bacterium
CCTACCAGCACTCCACCGAGAGAACCAAGGCCCTCGATCGCTGGAACCACCACTACAACTGGCACCGCCCCCATCAAGGCATCGGTGGCGCCGTGCCCATGTCCAGACTCATCTCGTCAAGAAACAACCTCTTGACTCTTCACAGCTAGATCGCCCAGAAGCAGCCCTACAACACCGCGCTTCCACGACGCACACATCCGCCTTGCAAAGGACAGACGTACAGACAGGAAGGCAGGCGCCGGGTGGTGTGCGTTCCAAGAATGAGCCGTCGGGTCGGTCTGCCAATCAGGGCGCAGCGCGCATGGCCCGCGCCAGCTCATCGTGTCCATGCAAAGCCAGCGTATCGGCGGCCGACTGCCGATCGCGCAACTCCCTGTTTTGGCTGAGCTTGGACTTGCCCACCAGGGACGTCACAGTGATCTGGATGCCAACGATATTGCGCAACATCCCGTCGATGAATTCGGGCGCGGAGTCCGTCATCTTCCATGGCTTCGGTTCGGCCGCGTCGTGCTGGCGGGTGAGCCGGGCGACCAGGCCGCGCACGAAGCGCTCGTCATCGTGAACAGTCAATGTGCCGTGTGCATGCACGACCTCGTAGTTCCAGGTCGGCACCTGGCGGTGCGCTTCATGCTTGCTGGGATACCAGTTCGGCGAGACATAGGCCTCGGCACCTCGGAACACCACCATCACCGGCGTGCCCGAAGGGCAGCGCTGCCACAGCGTGTTGGCGCGCGCCACATGGGCGGTCAGCGTGCCCAGTACGCCGGTGGCCGGGTCGAACTCGAAGGGGATGTGGTCGGCATCAAAGCCTGACTCGCCATGCGCGACCAGCGCGCCAAGCGGATGCTCGCGGACGATGCGGTGCAGCTCTGCGGGGTCGGTGATGGCGAAGTGCGCTGGGGTGTACATGGGTTGAAGCCAGGTATCGGTGGATGGCGAAGTGGCTTGAACTATCGAATTCAACCGGCACAATGACAAGATCCAGTTCTTGCATTTATTGATGGGCCAGTTGAAGTCGATGCCAGGACCGCAGGCGCGCCGCGCGAGCGGCGCGGGCCGGCGCATCTACGAACACCTCCGGGCGCAGATGGCCGAGGGAATCTTGGGCGTCGGTGCCCGGGTGCCGTCCACGCGCGCGCTTGCGGCGGAGCTGGGCGTGTCACGCACCACAGTCAGCGCGGCTTACGACCAACTCGCCGCCGAAGGCTTCATCGTCACAACGCCCGGACGGGCGACACGCGTGGCGGCTGTCGCCGCCAGCGCTGCCATTGCAGACCGCACTCGCCCTCGCCGGGCCGCCGGCCACAGGTCTGCGGAGCTCTCGGCGTTCGGCCGCCGAGTTCAGGCGATGCGTCTCGCCGCCATGCCTCCGGCGGAGCACCTGCCCTTCGACTTCCTCTACGGGGCCGTCGGCGCGCGCGACTTCCCGTCGGTGACTTGGCGCCGGGCCTACCTGGCAGCCTTGTGGGAAGCACAGCCACGTCTGTACTACGCGCCGCCGGAAGGCGATGAGGCCCTTCGCCGGGCGCTGTCAGGCTACCTGTGGCGTGCCCGGGGCCTGCGATGCTTGCCCGAGCAGATCGTCGTGGTGAATGGATCGCAACAGGCGATCGATTTGTGCGCGCGCGTGCTCCTCGATGCCGACGATGCGTTCGTGTTCGAGGAGCCGGGCTACTCGATGGCCCGAAGCTGCTTCGAGGCCACGGGCGCACAGGGGCTGAACGTGCCTGTCGACGAGCATGGACTGACTACGCGACGGTTGCCTGGCGATCAGCGAATACGGCTGGCCTACGTGACGCCCTCACATCAGTTCCCAATGGGCGGCACGCTGCCGATCGCCCGCCGCCAAGAACTACTGGCCTGGGCGCGCCGACAGCGCGCGTGGGTTGTCGAAGACGACTATGACGGCGAGTTCCGGTACGGGCAACATCCCATCGACGCACTGGCTTCGCTGGATACCGACGGCCGCGTGATCTACGTGGGCACGTTCTCCAAGGCGCTGTCGCCGCAGTTGAGGCTGGGCTACCTCGTGCTCCCGACAGAACTTCAGGAGCCGTTCCAGAAGGCGAAACGACTGACGGATCGGCATGCGCCGGTGCTCGAGCAGCGCACCCTGGCCGCACTGATCGACAGCGGGGCCTACGAGCGCCATGTGCGGCGCATGCGGCGTGAATATGAGCGCCGACGGGAGGCCCTATTGCGCGCCATAGCGCGCGAGTTGCCCCAGGGCACAGAGATCCTGGGCGCGGCCGCCGGGCTGCACGTGGTGATGCGGTTGCCTCTGGCGGGCTTGGGCGCTGAGCTGGAGCTCATCACAGCAGCTCGACGCCGCGGGGTGGCTGTTTATCCGTTGTCCACATCTTTTGCGACTGAGGTCCGACGATCGCCGTCGCGAGGCGTGGCCTTCGTACTTGGCTATGCCAGCCTGAGCAGCACCCAGATCGTCGAAGGGGTACGTTTGCTTGGCGAGGCGGTTCGCGAATTATCGGGAAGCGTCCTTGACTGAGTGCCTCGGCCCTGGAGCAGTCATCCCAGTAAGACCGCTCTTGGCCGACACCAGTCGATTGCACTTGCCTGGATCGCGAGCCGATACAGGAAATTCCATGGAGACAGTTTTATCTTTGAGCAGATGTTTACAGATGAACGATGAAGCTCTTTGCCCGCGCCCACTTGGCGAAAGCGTTCACCCAATCTGCGCTGGGCAAGGCCTTGCTCAGCGATGCGTCGAATGGCAATGAGGCGCGCGGCCGATGTCGCTGGGTGTCAGCCGTGCGCGCAGACGCTCAGGTCGATGAGCTCGTGCTGATTCAGGCCCGGGGCTCGCCTTGTGCGTTGACGGTCACGGTGTTGCCCGGCGGCCGAGTCATCTGCACCCGGTACTCCTGACCCCGGAAGTTGTACGTCACGTCCCAGTAGGCGGGGTGTGCCTGTGCATTTGTCTGACGGCAGCGTTGCACGTTCTGCTCGGTCACCACCCGCTGGGCGTCGCCGTTGCGCCCGACCTGGCTGCCGATGGTAGCGCCGGCGACGACGCCCACGCCAGTGGCGATGTCCTTGCCGGAGCCTCCACCCACCTGATGTCCGAGGATGCCGCCGATCACCGCACCCAGCAAGGCGCCGGGTACGTTGGCGCTGCTGCCGCGCTCTTGCACGGCCTGCTCACGTTCGACCCAGCACCGTTGGCCTGTCTCTTCGACCACGGCGCGCACCGAAGTCACCTCGGCTTCGTACAGACGCTCGTTCTTGCGTCGGCTGTAGTCACGGGCGATCGCCG
>CANHNO010000242.1 GCA_947462065.1 Burkholderiales bacterium
CGCACTGCGCGGCGCGCGCTTCGGCGCATGCTCTGCCGGAGCAACGTCGACAGCGGACTTGCCTGATTCACGACTGACAAAGCGCTCGGGCGGCGGGAGGCCCTGCCTCATCGGCGCAGCCGGCCTGGCGCCGGCGATCGACGCGGCCGCGGCCCCAGGAACAGACGCGGAGCCCAGAGCGACGTGCGAGGTGGCCTTTGCCATCAAGGCAACCGCTGGAACGCCGGCAACCAAGGCGGCAGCGGCAATATTTGCCGCTGCCGCAGGCGATGTGCTGGCTGCCGAGGCCGGATCGTCACTCACCGACTTCCTGGCACGCGACACCGACGACGACTCCGAAACACCGTCGCCCATCTCGCCGTGGCGAGCTCTCAGCAGCTGCGCAAAATCGACTGCGGCCACTGCCGACTCTCCACCCTGGGCGTAGGCGCCGTGGCGTTGCTGCTCGCTCCTCGCCGGAGAAAAATTCGATATGCCGATTGAATTTGTTGACATGGTTTACTCTGTTTAAGTCAACGATGTCGCAGTTTTTGTGCCAGCTGCGGCGGCAAGCGTGCATTGATCACGTCTTCCAGCTCGGCATCGAGACGGCGCTCCACGATCCGTTGCTCTGCGCGGAGCACCTTGGCGTGCTGCTTGTCCAGACCCTCGGAGCGCTGCTGCAGATCCTGCAGGCGCTGCTGGAGAACCCGGACACGCTCCTGATGGCTTTCGATGGCCTCGGTTTGCTGGCTCGCTGTGCCTTGCAGCCGTTGGCCGAAGGCCTGGGCGTCCCGCGCAAAACTCACGAGTCGTCCGCTTCGGTTGCCGTCCAGTGCAGACACCAGGTATTCGCTGCCGAAATCGTTGAGCTGCTGGCGCAGGTGCACGGCACGCTGCAATTGCTGCCTGGCGATGCGCAACTCGCTGGCCACCTGCGTGACCTGCGTCTTCACCAGCAGCAACAGCTGGGCCAGGTCACGGCTTTGCATGCTCAGTTGCCGCGCTGCGTCTCGAGGCTCAGGGCAGCCAGCTCGGCCAGCGCTGCGCCAAGGTTCACTGCCTCGTTTGCGGGCTGCTGCAGGAACGACGCGATCGCGGGCCAGCACCGCAGGGCGGCGTCAAGCTCGGGATCGGCGCCCGGGCTGTATGCACCCATCGCGACCATGTCTCGGCCACGCATGTAACGCCCGAACAACCGCTTGACCAGCCGCGCCTGCGTCACCTGCTCTGTCGACACGACACGCGGCATCACGCGCGAGATCGAGCGCTCAATGTCGATGGCCGGGTAGTGGCCGGCCTCGGCCAGCGTGCGCGACAGGAAGACATGGCCGTCGAGTACGCCGCGCGCGGTGTCGGCCAAGGGATCGCTGCTGTCGTCGTCGTCGAGCAGCACGGTGTAGAACGCCGTCACCGAGCCGCCCGAGACGTCGCTGTTACCGACACGCTCTACCAGTTCGGGCAGGCGTTGGAAGACACTGGGCGGGTAGCCGCGTGCCACCGGCGGTTCGCCCAGACCGAGCGCGATCTCCCGCTGGGCCATCGCGAAGCGACTGAGCGAATCCATGATCAGAAGCACATGGTGGCCCTGATCGCGGAACCAGGTGGCCACATCGGTGGCAAACCACGCGCCACGCACACGGGCCAAAGGAGCGGAGTCCGCGGTGGCAACCACCAGCACCGAATGCTTCAGTGCCTCCGCGCCGAGGATGTCCTCGACGAATTCGCGCACCTCGCGGCCGCGTTCACCAATCAGCGCGACCACCACCACATCGGCCCGGCTGTTGCGGGCGAGCATGCCGAGCAGCAGGCTCTTGCCCACGCCGGTGCCGGCGAAGATGCCCATGCGCTGGCCGCGACCGACGGTGAGCAGGCCGTTGATGGCGCGCACGCCAACGTCCATCGGCTGGTCGATCTGCGTGCGTGTCAGGGGGTTGAGGCGACCGCTGCCTTGTCCCGGCGCGGCCGACAAGGTGATCGGCAGATCGTCGAGCGGGCGGCCGAATCCGTCGACGATACGACCCAACAAGGACAAGCCGATCGGCATCGCCCGGCGTCGATCCATCAGCTCGAACCGGTCACCGGCGTCCGCCGGTGTGCCAGCCGGGTAGACAAGCGCGCCAGGCCCCACGTTGGTCTCCGCGTCCAGAGCCATCAGCTGCGTGATTCCGTGGTGAAAAGACACGCAACACGCCTCGATGGTGCGGCCGTCGCCGGTGCGGATCAGTGCCCGCTGATCGATGGCCAGCGGCAGGCCTTCGACCTCCAAAATCAGCCCGTTGACGCGAACCAGTCGGCCGCTGCGCACCGAACTCGGTGCATGGGCCAGACGCCGCTTGGCTGCCTGCAGGCGGATCAGTGCGCGCGAGGTGGCCGTGGGGGAAAGCACCGGCGCCAAAGAGACCGCAGGTCCCGTCATGGCGCCAGGGGCAGACCGAGCGCCGAGCGCACCAGCGCCTGACGCGCGGTGGGCCCGATGTCGAGCCGCGTCCCGCCCACCTCGACAAAGATACGACCGGCAGGCAAATCGGCATCGACGACAACCGTGTGGCCGAACGGCAGTTCATACCGATGCAGGGCTTCCTGCCAGTTCTGCGCATCGTCAGGCCCGATCCGCAGCAGCAACTTCTCGCCCGGCATGGGCAGATGCATCAGCGCTTCCTGCACGGCAGCCATGAAGGCCGAACGCTCAAACGCCTGGCTCCCGCTCAAGCGCTGAGCCACCAGCAGGGCCAGATCGACCACAGGCTCGGACATGGCCTCGGGCCAGGCGCTGATTTCGGCCAAGGCGGCTTCCAACTCACCGGTCAACGCAGCCAGGCGCTCGCTGGCCTGTTCGAAGGCCTGACGCCTGCCTTCGGTCATGCCCTGGGCGAGACCCTGAGCGCGACCATCGGCCAAGCCCTGTTCGAAGCCCTGCTCGTAGCCCGTGACCAGCCCGTCGCGCCGCGCCTGTTCCAGCGTCGCATCGATTTCGGCCTGCGAGAGCGTGGGGAGCGGCGGCGGGGGCGGCGGCGGGGGGTCGAACGACGGAGGCAACCAGCCTTGCGGTGGCATCAGTGCGTCGGTGGAAGACATGGGTTCAGACGAGCGCTATCGGGCAAGGGCCAGTGCGAGCGGCTACAGGAAAGCATCCGACTGCTTGCCCCGCTGCATCAGCATGCGGCCCTCTTCGGTCAGCGCACGCCCGACGGCGAGGATCTCCTTCTGCATGTCCTCGACCTCCTGGACCTTCACCGGGCCCTTGGTCTCGAGTTCCTCGCGCACCGC
>CANHNO010000243.1 GCA_947462065.1 Burkholderiales bacterium
AAGCTGATCCACAGGCCGAACCGCTCGCTCAGCGAAATCTTTTCTTCGACCACCTCGCCCGGATGCACCTCGCCGTTCTCCAGGTGCTGGTAGGTCAGGTTTTCTGCCATGTACTCGGGCAGCAGGTGGCGGCGGTTGCTGGTGGCGTAGATCAGCACGTTGTCCGAGGGCTGCGACACCGAGCCGTCCAGGATGGACTTGAGCGCCTTGTAGCCCGGCTCGCCCTCATCGAAGCTGAGGTCGTCGCAGTAGACGATGAAACGCTCAGCACGCTCGGCGACCAGGTCGACGATGTCGGGCAGATCAACCAGATCGGCCTTGTCGACCTCGATCAGACGCAGGCCCTGCGGAGCGAACTCGTTCAGACAGGCCTTGATCAGCGAGCTCTTGCCGGTGCCGCGTGCGCCGGTCAGCAGCACATTGTTGGCGGCACGGCCGGCCACGAACTGTTCGGTGTTGCGCAGCAGCCGGTCTTTCTGCGGCTCGACTTCCACCAAATCGTCGAGGCTGATCTGCGCCATGTGACGCACTGGCTCCAACGCAGTGCCTCCCGAGCTGCGACGTCGGTATCGGTAAGCGATCGAAGCGCTCCAGTCGGGCGCTGCGAGCGGGTGCGGCAGAACCGCTTCCAGCCTGACCATCAGCGCCTCGGCTCGGGCGATCAGCTGCAACAGGGGGTCGGAAGGAGTCAACATCGGATTTCGTGTTCCGGGGCACGCGGGGCGGGAGGGCGTCAGTGTATCGAGGGGCGGGAGCTCGACACATCGTGTCAAGGCGGCACTTGGACCACGCCATCACCCGCCAGCGCGTACACGCGGTCTTGCGGCCGAGCGTCGATCGGGTGCATCCCGGTGAACCCACCGAAAGCCGGCAGCACGCCGACTCGGTCGCCGAACCAGAAGCATGGCAGACGCAGCCGCTCGCGGGCTCGCCCCCGCAAGCTGACGCAGGGATGCAGGTGCCCACACAGCACATAGCCGTCGGGTTGCGCAGTCGGGTGATGGCAGAGTGCCCAAGGGCCTAGGCGTAGCGGCTCGTCGACCACCTCGATGCCCAGCGCCGCCGGGGGGTCGCCGGCATGGTCGTCGTGGTTACCGCGCACCAGCGTGAGACTCAGATCGCGGTGTGCTTCTCGCCACAGCGCCACCGCCGCCTGCGTCGCTACCGACTGCGCATGGGCAGAATGCAGCAGGTCGCCGAGGAACACGATGCGGCGGATGTCATGTCTCGCCACCAGTGCATCCAACGTCGCCAGGTTATCGGCAGTGCTGCCATGCGGCACCGGCACGCCGAGTCGGCGAAACGACACAGCCTTGCCAAAGTGTGCGTCGGCAATGAGCAGAAGCTGCCGCTCGGCAAGGTAGGCCGCCTTCTCGGGCAGTAGCGTCAGCGGCTCGCCGGCCACGTTGACCGTCAGCATGCCGACGACCATGGCGCTGGCAGCGCCGGATTCAAGCGACGATCAGCCTCAGCGCCGCTTCGAGATGCTCGGTAGGCTGGCGCTTGAAGCCCGAGCGGGCGTAGCGCTGCAGACGGCCGACGGCGAATGAAGTCAGCACCGACGCCCGCGCGTTCGCATCGGCCGAAGCGGTCAGCGACCCAGCGGCGTCTCCCGCACTGCGCAGGCTCTGACGCAGCTGCGACTCGATCCGATCGAAGAACTGGTTCATCCGCGCGACCAGCCGGTCGTGCTCGAAAACCAGCGCATCACCCACCATCACACGGGTCATGCCCGGGTTCTTCTCGCCGAACTGCAACAACAGCGTGACCACCTTGCAGGCCTGCTGCACGCCGGAAGGCTCGCGCTCGTTGATCTGGTTGACCAGCGTGAACACGCTACTTTCGATGAACTCGATCAGCCCCTCGAACATCTGCGCCTTGCTCGCGAAGTGCCTGTACAGGGCCGCTTCGCTCACACCGAGGCGCGCTGCCAGCGCGGCGGTGGTGACTCTGTCGGCTCCCGGTTGTTCAAGCATGCCTGCGAGCGTTTGCAGGATTTGCGTGCGGCGCTCGCCAGGCTTCGGGCGCTTGCGCACGGTATCGGGATGGCGCGATGCAGCCCCATCGGTCACCAGCAAACCAGCCGTGTCGCCGTCGCTGTCCAGTGTGTCGTCGTGGGGGCGATTCGTCATTGCGCGGGCACCGCTGGAGGGGCGCTACAGCACCAACAAACCCTGTAGCGATTTGATTCTGGCACACACATAGGCGGGCCGATGGCAAGGGTGAACACCGACGCCCCTCCCCGATCTCCAGGATTCACCCCGTTGCCGCAAGGGGCGCAGGTAGCGCTGCATCCACACGGTACGCATGCCGATGCTGCGCGCTGCGCGCTGGTGCTCCAGCGTGTCCTCGATCAGCGTGCAACGATGCGGCAGCACCTTCAGCCGGGCCGCCATGCAGCGAAACATGCGCGCATCCGGCTTCGGCCGGTGGTGACCGAACATCGTCATGTCCTCGATGCTGATAACGCCATCGAAGCAGCTTGCCAAGCGCAGCGTGTTCAGCACCCGCAGCGCATAGGCGCGCGGCGCGTTGGTCAGGATGAACTTGCGCCCGGGCAAGCGGCGCAGTGCAGCACGGTCATGCGCGCTGGTGCGCAAGCGCGCTTCCAGGCCGAGCAGTTGGTGGGTGGCTTCGAGGAAATGCGTTGCCTTCACACCATGGTGACGCACCAGGCCGAGCATCGTGGCACCGTAGTGCAGCCAGTAGTGCTGGCGAAGCGCGCCCGCCTCGGCATGGGGCAAGCCCAGATGGTCGACGATGTACTGCGTCATCGCCTCGTTGGTCGGGCCGAATGACGCGTGGCTGGCGTCGTGCAGCGTGTTGTCCAGATCGAACAACCAGACCCTGCGAGTTGGGTGCGTCCCCATCAAGCAACCCCGAAGCCCGGGCGTCCCGTGCCGAAGGGGGTGCCCCTTGGTGGCAGGAGCATCACGACTGGGGGCTCAATGACTTCGGATCATCGTGCCGTAGGCCTGCTCGGTCAGCACCTCCAGCAACATGGCGTGCGGCACACGCCCATCGATGATGTGGACCGTGTTGACTCCGTTCTTCGCGGCGTCGAGCGCGCTGGCGATCTTCGGAAGCATGCCGCCACTGATCGTGCCATCGGCAAAGAGCTCGTCGATCTCGCGCGCCGTCAGGTTGGTCAGCAGCTTCCCGTTCTTGTCGAGCACACCGGGGATGTTGGTCAGCATGATCAGCTTCTCGGCCTTCAGCACTTCGGCCAG
>CANHNO010000244.1 GCA_947462065.1 Burkholderiales bacterium
GCGCAGATTGGCCTGGCTGTGCGAGGCACTCGCCGACATCACCAGGTTCAGCTCGTCGACGGCACAAGCCAGCGCCCGCTCTGCGCCACGCACGTTGGGTACCAGAGCAGCGTACTCGACGCCTTCAACGCGGTCGATGCCACGCATCACGGCTTCCGCGTCGGCCAGCGCAGGGATCGCCTTGGGCGACGAAAACGAAGTCACCTCGATCTTCGCGACACCGCTTCGGCTGAGCGCATTGACCAGTTCGATCTTGCGCTCGGTGGGCACGAACACCGGCTCGATCTGGAAGCCGTCGCGCACGCACACCTCGTGGATGTGCAGCGGTGCAAGTGCTCTGGGCGAGTCTTGTCTTGGAAGCGCTGTCATGCCCGTCCCCCGAACTCAGGCCACGGTATCGCCGACGGCATGCAGACGCCCATCGGCATAAATCAGTGGCATCACGTCGTCATGGACGTGAACCGTTTCAACCGCCGCAATGATCACCGAGTGAGTTCCGACAGGCGTCACTGAGACCACTCGGCAAAACAGATTGCACTGCGCGCCGTGCAGATACGGCAGGCCACCGGCCTCTTCAAAACGCCAGTCGCCCGACTCGAAGCGATCTTCGCCTGTCTTTTGGCCACTGAAGTGCCCGACCAGTTCGTGGTGCGATGGCATGAGCACATTGATGCAGAACCGGCCCTGTTCGATCAATGGCGCATGCAGGCTTGCCGTCTGGTTGACGCAGATGAGCAGCGTGGGCGGGTCCATCGTCACTGAGTTGACGGCCGTTGCGGCCATGCCGTGGCGCCGCCCGCTGGCGTCGGTCGTGCTGATCAGCGTGACGGTGGCGGCAAGGCGACGCATCGCCTTGCGAAAGTCAGGCACCAGGGTGGAAGCGATTGTGTCGGTCATGTCGTTCATCGGGTCCGTGTGATCAGCGCTTTCGGGCGATCACCATGTAATAGGTGCAATCGGTCTGAGGGTCTTCGTTGACGAAGCGATAAGGGGCCTGGACCTCGAAATAGATCGTGTCACCGGTGTCCAGCACGTGCGGCTGTTCATCGACGACCACTGTCAGCCTGCCGGAACTCACGGCCAGGTATTTCTCCGTGGGCGAGGAATAGGCGGGCAGCAATCCCGTGGAGCGGCCGGCCGGCAAGTGGTGCAAGACAAACTCCACCCCGTTGTCAACGTGCGCCGGGGACAACATCCACCGCTCGAAGCCGGTTTCCGGGTCGCTGAACGCAATTCGCTGTCCCGCGCGGATGACGGCGACACTCGACGCGTTGGCCTCGGCACCCAGCAAGCTCGACAGCGAGATGCCAAATCCAGCGGCAATCCGCACGATGATGGGCAGAGTGGGGCTCTTTTCGCCTCGCTCGATGGTCGACAGCATCGCGCGACTGACGCCTGACTGGAGCGACAACTGCTCCAGCGTCAGCCCCGATCGGGCCCGCAATGCCCTGATGCGCTGCCCCAGGGCGAGGCTGATCGCTGCGTCGGAACCCCGATCTGCCGGGGCCGCCGACGCCCGCTTGGAGCGGTTGCTGGCGCGCTCCGGTGTGCGTGGCGTAGACATCGTGTGCGTTCTACTTTGGTGGAATCGGTGGAAACAGTGCGAGTCTAACGGTGCCGGCCCAGGCTGTGAAAAACGGTTTCAGTTGAGCGAATGACGCATCGGAATGCGGGTTCACCACGCCTTGACAGCTGAATTCAGTCGCGAGAAAGTTATCCGCTATCGAAGAACTTGGAATACAGGAGACCCCATGAGCGCCGCCAACACCGATACCACCATCGCGGCGAACCCGATGCATGCTTCGACCAACCGGATGAAGCTTGGCGTGTTCGCGATCAATGCCCATGGTGGATGCGCCATCACCACAGCACCCGAGGTGCATCGCGCGGACGCGTGGAAGAAGAACCTCGAGACCATGCAGATCGCCGACCGCGCAGGTTTCGAGGCTGCCATCCCGATCGGCCGTTGGCGCGGTTTCGGCGGCGACAGCAACTTCGGCGGTACCAGCTACGAGACGTATACCTGGGCGGCGGCGCTGGCGGCATCGACCGAGCAGATCGCCTGCATCACCACTTCGCACGTGCCCACGGTACACCCGTTGTTCGCTGCAAAGCAGGCAACGACCATCGATCACGTGAGCGGTGGGCGGTTCGGCTTGAACATCATCTGCGGCTGGTTCGGTCCCGAGATGCGCATGTTCGGCGGCACGATGATGGAGCACGACGAGCGCTACGAGTACGCCGACGAATGGCTAGCCATCGCGCAGAAGGCCTGGACGCACGAAGGCTACTTCGACCACCAGACCCAGCATTTCAACCTAGTCCAGGCTTTCGCCGACCCGAAGCCGCTGAACAAGCCCTTCCTGATCAACGCTGGCGGATCCCCGCGAGGCATGCGGTATTGCGCACAGCATTGCGATGCCGCTTTTGTCATCCTGGGGTCTCACGACCTCGCCGGGGTTCGCAAGCAGGTGCAAAAGTACAAGACGCTGGCACGCGAGGAGTTTGGTCGTGATCTGAAGGTGTGGTGCTACTCGTACGTCTCGGTCGCCGAGACGGCCGCCGAGGCCAAACGCCATGTCGACCGCTATGCCATCGAGCACGGTGACGACGTCGCCTGCGAAAACATCGTCAAGGAGCTGGGCATCCAGACGGGCATCTTCACGCCAGAGCAGGCCGAGCAGTTTCGGTATCACTTCAAGGCAGGTTGGGCCGGTTTCCCACTGGTCGGAACGCCGGCCATGATGGTCGAGCACCTCGAACTGCTGGCGGAGGCGGGGATGGACGGCGTGTGCCTCAGCTGGCTGGACTACAACGCCGGCATCCGGCAATGGAATGCCGAGGTCATGCCACTGCTCGAGCGGGCCGGACTTCGTCAGCCATTGCGCGCAGGTGCCTCGTCATGACGCGCATCGTTGGCATCAGCGGCCATGTGTCGGTGCCATCTCGCACGCTGTGGCTCACGCAGCAACTGGTCGACCGCATCGCCCTGGCAGCAGGCGCCGACAGTCAGATCCACTCGTTGATCGATGATCCGGCCGATCTCGGCCGCACACTGGAGCGCAAGCAGGCGTCGCCGCGGCTGGAGGCGGTGTTGCGCGACATCGAGACGTGCGACTTGCTGGTGGCGGTGACGCCGGTCTACAAAGGCAGCTATGCCGGCCTGTTCAAGCATTTGATCGACCTGGTCGACATGAAGGCAC
>CANHNO010000245.1 GCA_947462065.1 Burkholderiales bacterium
AATTGGCATAAATATATTTAATTTAAATTAAAATTTTCACAAAGCGTTATTTTTTGAAATTTTCAAACGACTAGATGTAACTCACGCTGTTGGTCAGGACAAGATCTTTACCCTCACCAGCCAACTCGGTGATCAAGTCGCCGATCTGGTCAACGACGTAGGTGTCGTCACTCGCGCCGCCATACAGTGAGTCGGCTACTGAACCACCGTCCAAGGTGTCGGCGCCGTCAAAGCCTTGTAAGCGGTCATTACCGACCAGCCCCGAGATCGAGTCGTTACCAGAACAGCCGGTCAGCGTGTTGGCTGAGCTATTGCCCGAGACCACAGCAAGCGTCGAGCTGTAGCTGTTCAGGCTAAGGGCCGTGACTTCAACCACACCGCTCGCGGCCTCAGGTATCCAGTTCCAGGCCAGCCCGGTGACGTCGGTCGATGCCGCCACATTCGCCCCCATGGCCAGCGCCAGCGCGCCGATGAACTGCGACCCAGCATCGCCTTGTGCCACGTCGCAGCCATACAGCAGCAAGTCGCCATCGGCGCTCAGGCTGCTGCCGATTTGTGTGAGCGCGGCTGCATGGTCTTGCAGGTTTGCATTGCTCAGCCAAGTGGACCCCAGCAGCACCGAGCCACTCGCGCCGTGGCTGACAACGTGGATGGCCTTCAGTTCGGAGTAACTGGCCACGACGGCGCGCATCTGCTCGATGCCGTGTTGAGTCGCATCCAGCAGGTGCCAAAGACTGTCAGCCGGCAAAGCGGCCACCAGGGCTTCGATGTCGGCAACACGCGAGTCAATGAAGTAGATGCTGGTGGTCATGGGCTTCTGGGTGCGGGACGTTGTTACCAGCTTGCGTTCAGCGGCTCTTCAGCACACGGCTTGCGCTGTCATGGCGTGCCTCGAAGGAGGCCGACATCGATTAACGCATTTAACTCACTATGATTAAACATCATGAGTACACACCATATTCATAATTTATCTTTGTTTTAGAAAATCAGCTCGGCATGACGCGGGTGCGGGCAGGTCACGGTTCATGAGGGCATTTCGCGCGGCGTTTGCGGGTTGGCGTGCTTCACAGCATGCGAGCGCAGGCCTCAGTGGCGCTTTGACAGTTCCGAGTCGCTGCGATCTCTTGCCGAGGGCAGATCGGCTGACGTGCGCTCAGCCCCGGTGCGCGCTCGACGGCATTTCTGGGCTTACCCGACAGGAACGCCCCTGGGTGCCAAAGTCCTACGGATTCGGTCGAACAAAAGAAAAAGGCCTTGTATGACAAGGCCTTGAGAGCGATTGGTGGACTGATCGAGCCGGGGATCGAAGCAGGCTGGTGCGGTCAGACACCAGCCCGCCGCCTGCCGGTCACTGTTGCAGTTGTGCCAGCGGGATATCGAAATCGTCTTCGATGTCTTCCTCGCACGAAATGATTGGCACAGGCTGCTGGGGCCACTGGCCGCTCTGCTGCTGCAGACGCGTCAATTCATCGGCGTCGCCGGTATACAGAACGGCTTGCGGCAAAGGATCTGGCACCGCGTCGCTGGACGGATGCCAGTCGGTCATCGTGATCTGAGATTTGATTGGCAGCGGCAACCCCACCCGCAGGGCCTGGGTCTGCACGGGATCATCTGGCTGTGCACGCGGCCAGATGACGCCATTGCCTGCGGTCAGGGCCGCCATGGTCTGCGCGAGCAGACTGTCCTGATTGTTGGCCAGGCACAGCACCATACCCAAGGGCGCAGCTTCCGGCACCTGGTCTGTCAGCCGCTCTGCATAGGCGGCAAGCTCGTCTTTGCTTTGCGCTTCCAGCCACGTGTGAAAGCTCTCCAGCATTTCGTCGATGTCAAATGAGGCTTGGGTCATACGGGGTCTCCTGGTGGTCACAGCTTTTTGTAGCTACCTGCCTGGGCAAGCAAACGGCCGAGATGGCGCTGCGTTTCATCTCGAACAAGACGATTGTCCGTGAGGAGCTCGATCGACGCGACCTGGAATCTGGTGGGTTGATGGGTTCGAGCCACACGCCGAGGTACTGCAAGAACGCGGCGTTCGCCTACACCTTGGAGGGCTGCGAACTGACGCGCTGAAAGAGACGCGCGAGACCTGCTGCTCATAGCATCGTTCCTGCCTTCTTCATCCAGTTTCTCCATCGCAGCATGCGACCCGACCGAGCCCATTCGCTTCGCCACTTCCTGCTGCGACCTGCCACGCTCATCCTTGCCTGCCTGCCTTGCTGCGCTGCAGCGCAAATCAGTGGCCAGGTTGTTGCGCCGGCGAGCCCTGCACCAATGCTTGCGCAATGCGCTGTGATCGGAGCGCCCTCCGACCGGCTGATCTGCTACGACCAACTCGCCGGCCGCGCGCCCGCGCCGACTGAACCTGTCGCCGATCAGGCTGTGCCAGGCGCAGCAGTGGTGCCGAGCACCTCACGGCTCGTCGCGAAGGACGCGCCACTGCCCTCCAGCGCCCATGCGCAACCTCACACGGGTGTGCTGTCCAAGTACTGGGAGCTGGAACCCTCGGACAAGCGCGGCATCTTCAACTTCGTCGGTTTTCAACCCAACTACGTGATGCCCCTCCATTACTCCAGCAGCATCAACCGCTCGCCGCAGTCGCCGACGCAGGCGGCCGTGAGGAAATCCGGCTACCGGCACGAGGAGGCCAAGTTCCAGTTCTCGCTGCGCACCAAGGTCGTTCAGGATGTGCCGCTGGTGGGCGGCGACCTGTGGGTGGCTTTCACGCAGCAGGCGATGTGGCAGATCTACAGCAAGGCCGATTCCAAGCCTTTCCGAAACATCGACTACCAGCCCGAGGCGATCTACGTGCTGCCCACAGCGCTGAGCCTGCGTGACTTGCCCTTCGGCTGGCGCTGGCGTTACACCCAAGTCGGCATCGCGCACCAGTCGAACGGGCAATCCGACCCGTTGTCGCGCAGCTGGAACCGCGTCTACCTGGGTGCGGGCGTCGAGCGAGGCGACTGGTCGCTGACGGCCAAGATCAATCAGCGATTGAAGGAGTCGAGTTCCACCGACAACAACCCCGACCTCGTCAGCTACCGCGGCCGCGCGGAGTTTCAGCTGAACTGGTCTCACGGGCTTCACACCGCCTCGCTGCTCTACCGCAGCACCCTGAAGAACGCCAGGTACGGCGCCCTGCAAGCCGAATGGTCCTACCCGATCTTCGAGGACCATCCGAATGGCTTGCGC
>CANHNO010000246.1 GCA_947462065.1 Burkholderiales bacterium
GAACGCCAGGCGATGCGGCCCAGGGCGTCGACGAACACCACGCCCAGGCCAGCCACATCGACCGCATCGCGGGCCATCCGCGTGATGCGTGCGTTGCGCGCGTGGGTGTGCAGTCGTGCCAGCACCTCCTGTGCGCGCAGCGGCTTGACGACGTAGTCGACTCCGCCACATGCGAAGCCCTCGACCACGTTCGAGGTCTCCGACAGCCCGGTCATGAAGATCACCGGCACATGCGCCCAGGCGGGCGTTTCCTTGATGCGGCGGCAGGTGTCGAAACCCGACAGTCCGGGCATCAGGCCATCGAGCAGGATGGCGTCGGGCGTCACCAGCTCCAGGCGCTGCAAGGCTGTCTCGCCGTCACCTGCGACGAGCACGGTGTAGCCCGCGCTTTCGAGCGTGTCGCACAGCACCCCGAGGCTGCTCGGTGCATCGTCGACGACGAGGACCACGGGGCGATCGGCGGGCGGTTGCAGTGGCATGGGGAGTGAGGCAGGTTCTGGTGACATGGTCAGTTCGGTTCGGCTTCGTCCATCAACAGGGTCTGCAGGCGGTCCATCTCGAAGCGGCTGACCAGGCCCCGAAGCCGGGTGCAGGAGGCCGCCAGAGACGGGTCGGCTTCGGCGATCCCATCCAGCGCCGTTTGGAGCCCTCGCACATGGCCGACGCGCGCGAGACGCAGCAAATCAGTGCGTACACGGTCGGGCAATTCCAGCGGTCCCGCCAACGCTGGATCGATTCCTTCAGTCGTCAGGCTGGTTGTGCCGGCCACTCGCCATTCCAGGCCGAGCGTGCGGTGCAGCGCGGCGATCAGCTCCGATTCGAGCACCGGCTTGGCCACGAAGGCGTGGCACTGCGCCGCACGCAGCCGCTGTACCTGGTTCTCGAACACATTGGCCGACACCATGATGATCGGGACATCGGTGTAGCCCGCCGCACGCAGCCTTGTTGCTGCCTGCCAGCCATCCATGTCGTCCATCGTGATGTCGAGCAGGATGGCGTCGGGCACGGTCTCGTGCAGGCTGGCCAGGCACTCGGCCCCGCTGGCTGCCTCGCGCACCTCGAAGCCCAGCGGGATCAGCATGCCGGCCAGCATCTGCCGCTGCACCGGCTGGTCATCGACGACCAGCAAAGTGCGCCGCTCGCCGAAGTAACCAATGATCTGCCGCGGCAGCTCGCGCATCGGGCCCGGATCGGCGGTTTCAGTCAGGTAGATCCGCACGCTGAAGGTGGTGCCCTGGCCCGAGGTGTTGGCGAGTGTCAATTCGCCGCCCATCAGCGAGGTCAGCAGGCCAGTGATCGTCAGGCCGAGACCGGTGCCCGGTTCGCCGCCTTGCCGACGCCCGGCGGCGCCACGTTCGAAGGGCAGGAAGATGCGCTCGCGGTCCTGCGGCAGCACACCGACGCCGGTGTCGACCACGTCGAAGCGAACCACCTGCTTGCGCGAATCGACGTGCAGCGTGACCGTGCCGCTGTCGGTGAAGCGCACAGAATTGGCCAGCAGGTTGATCAATATCTGACGCAAGCGCTTCGCATCTGCCTTGACCCAGGTCGGCAGGTGGCCGGCACGGGTGTGGACGAAAGCCAGGCCCTTCGCCTCGGCCTGCGGGCTGACCATGCGCACCAGTTCGTCGAGGAAGTCCGGCAGGTGCAGCGGCATCGGTTCGAGCTGCAGCCGGCCCGCCTCGATGCGCGCCAGATCGAGCAGGCCGTCGATCAGTGCCAGCAGGTGCTCACCGCTGCGCTGGATGGTCTGCACCGCTTCGCGTGGCGTGGTCGCTAGCGCCTCGTCCTTCAACAGGATCTGCGAGTAACCGAGGATGCTGTTGAGCGGCGTGCGCAGCTCGTGCGTCATGCCGGCCACATAGCGGGTCTTGGCCTGGTTTGCCGACTCAGCCACGTCACGTGCTGCCTGCAGCGCCGCATCGGTGCGCGAGTGGGCCTCGATCTCTCGCTGCAGCAGCTGGTTCTGCCGGTTCGACTCATCCTGCGCCAGGCGGCGGCTTTCGCTGCCCAGTACCACCCACCAACTGCACACCGCGACGACCAGCAGGAGCATCGCGAACACCTTGACGAAGGCCGACTTCAGCAGCACCTGTGTGTCGCTCGAGAGGTCGGGCCCCACCTCCTGCGTGTAGACCATCGCCATCACCACCGCCAGCAATGTGCACAGCGACAGCGCAACCACGAGGTAATGGCCGACGCGGAAGTTAACCCGGTTCGACAGCGATGCGGGCAGCAGCGAGCTCAGCAGACCTTCGGCCTGTTCGGCTGCACGTGAGCCACTCTTGCATCGATCATGGCAACGTGATTCGAGGGTGCAGCACAAGGAGCAGATCGGTGCGCTGTAGGCGGGGCAGTGCGCCATGTCCTCGGCTTCGAAACGGTTCTCGCAGACGCTGCACTTCAGCAACTGGCCAGGTTGGCCCAGCACCTGTGGTTGGCGCGCGATGTAGTAGCGGCCTTTTGTCCACCACGCCAGCAGCGGTGACAACCCCATTGCAGTGACGAGGGCGATGAACGGCGCGAAGGCCTGAGCCTGCTCTCCCAGCGTGCCGGCATAGGCCACCACCGCGAGCGCCGCAGCCAGCAGCATGGACAGCAGGCCCACCGGGTTGATGTCGTAGAGGTGCGCCCGCTTGAATTCGATTCCCTTCGGGCTGAGCCCCAGCGGCTTGTTGATGACCAGGTCGGCCACCAGCGCGCCCACCCAGGCGATCGCGACATTACTGTACAGCCCGAGTACTTTTTCAAGCGCCTGAAAGACGCCCAGCGTCATCAGCAGCACCGCGATCAGCACGTTGAAAACCAGCCACACCACGCGCCCCGGGTGGCTGTGCGTCAAGCGCGCGAAGAAGTTGGACCAGGCCAGCGAGCCAGCATAGGCGTTGGTCAGGTTGATCTTGACCTGCGACACCACGACGAAGATGACGGTGGCGGCCAGCACCCAGGCCGGGTCGGTGAACACGTAGCCATAAGCCGCCAGATACATCTGCGTCGGCTCGATCGCCTTGGCGGCCGGCAGCTCAAGCTGCAGCACCAGGAAGGCGAGAAACGCGCCGCCCAGCATCTTCAGCATGCCCGGGATGATCCAGCCCGGCCCCGCCATCAGAAC
>CANHNO010000247.1 GCA_947462065.1 Burkholderiales bacterium
CGCGCGGGCCGTCGAGCTCATCACCGAGCAACTGGTAGGTCGGGCAGGTGGCAGTGCAGAAGCCGCAGTGCACGCATTTGCGCAGGATGGCTTCGGCGGCGTCACCATCCGGCGTGCCCTTGTATTCAGGGGACAGGTTTGTTTGCATGGGGAGGGTGGGGCGTCAGCCGCCGGGGTAAAGCCGTCCGGGGTTGAAGATGCCGTGCGGGTCGAACGAGCGCTTCAATTCGCGGTGGATGCGCCCCAGCGGCGAGGCCAGCGGGGCGAACGCACCGGCTGACTTGTCGATGCTGCGGAACAGCGTCGTGTGGCCCCCCGCGCGCTTGGCGATATCGCGGAGGTGGGTTGCGGTATCTGCGTCGGCGCGGGGGGTCACGCACCAGCGCTGGCCACCGGCCCATTCGATGAGTGGAACGCCCGGCAGGTCCAGCACCGCAGCGGTCTGCGGCACCGACAGCCGCCACAGCGCACCACCGGCATCCACCGTCGCCTGTGCCGCGGTGAAGAACTCGTCGCGGTGATCGCGCAGGTCTTGCCAGAAGTTCTCGACCAGAGCGGGCTCCAAGACCTCGCCACCGAGCGCCTGGAACTTGGCGGCCGCCGCCTGCACTGCGGCGACCGCACCCCGCAGGCGCACCACCAGTTGATCGTTCCAGATGGCGCTGGCGTTCAGCGGCAGCGGCTGGCCGCCCCATTGGTGCAGCTGCGCCAGCGCCGCGGCTTGCGCCATGTCGAAGCGCAGCGTCACGCTGGCAGGCGCCACCGGAAGAACCTTGATCGACACCTCCAGGATCACGCCCAGGGTACCCAGCGAGCCGGCCAGCAGGCGCGACACGTCGTACCCGGCGACGTTCTTGATCACCTGCCCACCGAAGCTCAGTACCTCGCCCTGGCCGTTGAGCAGCGTCGCGCCCAGGATGTAATCACGCACCGCACCCACCGTGGCACGCGCCGGACCCGACAGTCCAGCGGCGACCATGCCGCCGACCGTGCCGCCCGCGGAGAAATGGGGTGGCTCGAACGGCAGGCACTGGCCCTTCTCGGCCAATGCCGCTTCGAGTTCAGCCAACGGCGTGCCGCATCGCGCAGTGACCACCAGCTCGGTGGGCTGGTAGCTGGAGATGCCTGCCAGCTCCGTGGTGGGGAGCACCTCGCCTTGCGGCGCCTCGCCGTAGAAGTCCTTCGTGCCACCGCCTCGGATGCACAGTGGCGAGCCCGCTTGCTGCGCAGCGCGGACACGGTCGATGAGGCGCGCAAGCGCAGGGACGTCATCAATCATCGGGGAGTCAGGAACGGATCAAAACCGAGGCAGGTCTGGGAAAGGCAGCAGGCCCTTGCGCACGTGCATTTTTCCGTACTCGGCGCAGCGGTGCAGTGTCGGGATCACCTTGCCGGGGTTCAGCAACTCGGTGGGATCGAACGCGCGTTTCAGGGCCAGCATCTGCTCGCGCTCGGCCGGCGTGAACTGCACACACATCGAGCTGAGCTTCTCGATACCGACGCCGTGCTCGCCCGTCACCGTGCCGCCGAGGCGCACGCTGGTCTCGAGGATGTCGGCGCCAAACTGCTCGCAGCGGTGCAACTGATCGGGGTCATTGGCGTCGTACATGATCAGCGGGTGCAGGTTGCCGTCGCCCGCATGGAACACGTTGCAGCAGCGCAAGCCGTAGGTGACTTCCATCTCGGCGATGCGCACCAGTATCTCGGCCAGCTTGTTGCGCGGAATCGTCGAGTCCATGCACATGTAGTCCGGGCTCATGCGCCCGCTGGCCGGGAAGGCGTTCATCCGGCCGCTCCAGAACTTGAGTCGTTCAGCCTCGTCGCGACTGATATCGAAGCGGGTCGCGCCAGCGGCACCCAGCACCGCGACCATCCGGCCGATTTCCTCTTCCACTTCTTCAGGCGTGCCGTCGCTTTCGCAGAGCAGGATCGCGGCGGCTTCCAAGTCGTATCCCGCGTGCACGTAGGCGTCGACGCAGGCGGTCATCGGCTTGTCCATCATTTCCAGGGCGGCCGGGATGATGCCGGCACCGATGAGTGCCGCCACCGCGTGACCAGCCTTGCGCACGTCGTCGAAGCTGGCGAGGATCGCGCGCGCCAGTTGCGGCTTGGGCACGAGCCGGACGGTCACTTCCACCGTGACGGCCAGCATGCCTTCTGAGCCGATCACGACGGCCAGCAGATCGAGGCCTGCCACATCGAGCGCCTCGGAGCCGAACTCGACCGCTTCGCCTTCCACGGTGTAGCCGCGCACGCGCAGCACGTTGTGGATCGTCAGGCCGTACTTCAGGCAGTGCATGCCACCGGAGTTCTCGGCGACGTTTCCGCCGATCGTGCAGGCGATCTTGCTGCTCGGGTCGGGGGCGTAATACAGGCCGTAGCGCGCGGCCGCTTCGCTGATCGCGGCATTGCGCACGCCGCTCTGCACAACAGCGGTGCGACTGACCGGATCGATCTTCAGGATCTTGTTGAACTTGGCGAGGCTGAGGGTCACGCCCAGCGCGTGTGGCGTCGCGCCACCGCTCAGCCCTGTGCCGGCTCCGCGGGCCACGACCGGCACCCCCAGGCGATGGCAAGTGGCCAGCACCGTCGACAGCTGCGCCTCGGTCTCGGGCAGCGCGACCGCCAACGGCAACTCGCGGTAGGCGGTCAGGCCATCGCACTCATAGGGCACCGTGTCCTCGTCCTGCCACAGCAGTGCGTGGGCGGGCAGCAGTGGCGTCAGCGCCGCCACCACCTCGGCGCGCCGGGCGACGCGGTCAACCGCGGTCGGTCCCTGAACCACCGCGGCGAGAACCAAAGGGCTGATCGGGGCGTTCATCTGACGAGTCCAGTGCAATGCATGCTGCCGGGCACTGTAGCGTCATCGTCTGAGTCCTCAGCCCATGCCGACTGCATCGCCCTGCACGACGCATGGCACAACCCAGTGTCAGACGGCAGCTGCAGTAAACACCGTCAGCACGCCGGTGTAGCCATACAAGTGGCGGTGCGCGATCTCGCCGTTGGCAAAAAAGCCGACCAGTGGCACGTCGCCGAGCGCATGCCGCACGATGGCGAGCTCAGCCGATGGCGATCCGAAGTGCGGGCCTCCCCGTCCGGCGCA
>CANHNO010000248.1 GCA_947462065.1 Burkholderiales bacterium
CAGCCCAGATTCACCAGCCGGCCCTTGGCCAGCATGATGATCTTCTTGCCGTTGGGGAATTTCACGTGATCGACCTGCGGCTTGATCTCGTCCCACTCGTACTTCTCGATCGAGGCGATGTCGATCTCGTTGTCGAAGTGGCCGATGTTGCAGACGATGGCCTCGTCCTTCATCGCGAGCATGTGTTCGTGGGTGATCACGCGCTTGTTGCCCGTGGCCGAAACGAAGATGTCGGCCTTGTCGGCGGCGTAGTCCATCGTGACGATCTTGTATCCCTCCATCGCCGCTTGCAGGGCGTTGATCGGGTCGATCTCGGTCACCCACACTTGGGCGCTCAGAGCGCGCAGTGCCTGCGCCGAGCCCTTGCCCACGTCGCCGTAGCCGGCAACCACGGCGACCTTGCCGGCGATCATCACGTCGGTCGCGCGCTTGATCGAGTCGACCAGCGATTCGCGGCAGCCGTACAGGTTGTCGAACTTGCTCTTGGTGACGCTGTCGTTGACGTTGATCGCCCGGAACATCAGCGTGCCGGCGGCGCTCATTTCCTTCAGTCGGTGCACGCCAGTGGTGGTCTCTTCGGTCACGCCGATGATCTGAGCGCCCTTGCGGCTGTACCAGGTCGGGTCCACGGCCAGCTTGGCCTTGATGGCGGCGTAGAGGCAGGTTTCCTCTTCGCTGGTCGGGTTGTTCAATACCGACGCATCGGTCTCGGCGCGCTTGCCCAGGTGCATCAGCAGCGTGGCGTCGCCGCCGTCGTCGAGGATCATGTTCGGGCCTTCGCCTTCGGAGCCCTTGGCGCCGAACTCGAAGATGCGGTGGGTGTAATCCCAGTAATCGGCAAGCGTCTCGCCCTTGTAGGCAAAGATCGGTGTGCCCTTGACGACCAACGCCGAGGCGGCGTGGTCCTGTGTCGAGTAGATGTTGCACGAGGCCCAGCGCACGCTGGCGCCGAGCGCTTGCAGCGTCTCGATCAGCACGGCAGTCTGGATCGTCATGTGGATGCTGCCGGTGATGCGCGCACCCTTCAGCGGCTGGCTTTGGGTGAACTCTTCGCGGATCGCCATCAGACCGGGCATCTCGGTCTCGGCGATCTTGATTTCCTTGCGGCCGAAGTCAGCTTGCGACAGGTCGGCGACGGCGTAGTCGGCGGTGGGTTTCAGAACGGCGTTCATGTCAGGCTCCAATGAATGAGGAACCCGCACAGCTTCACAGGGAACGGTCGATGAAAGACTCACTCACCCACGAAGAACCATCGTGCGGGTGAGCGCGGTTGCAATGAATAAATCCGAGCCTGGGACACTGACGTGCCTTGCAACGCTCCTCGGAACAGTCGAAGTGTAATCGGCCGCAGCGCGATCAGCTTGAGGCGATGCCCTTACCGAAGCGGCCGCTGATTTGTCTGCGTGGTGTCAGCGGGTGGCAGGCAACGGGCTGATCTGCCAGTCGTGCCAGCCGCCGCGCATCGACGGTGCGGCCAGCGGTGCGCGGCGCAGCAGGATTTCCCGCGCCACGATGGCCGGTACGAAGCCCTGCATCAGGTGGCCGATGCGGTCGCAGTGGTTGCGGGTGAAGCCGAACGCGTCTTCCATCCGGAAGCCCAGCGGCACGCGGGCATCGGTTTGGTGCCCGCCGAGCATCAGCACCCCCATGTGCAGAGCGATCAGTCCGTACAGCCGCGGTGTCAGTGGAAAGCGCCGATGCGTTGCCAGCATCAGCGCAGCCCAATTGCCACCGGCGCGACTTCCATCGCCCAGGTGGTCTGTCCGTAGGCGCCGATCGCCGAAGCGATCAGCAGCGCTGCTGACAGCGTCACCACCTTGTGGGCGCTGCGCGCAAGGGGGTTACAGCCCTGCCGCTGCCCGCAGCGTCTGCACCTTGTCTGTCCGTTCCCAGGCGAACTCGGGTTCGTCGCGGCCGAAGTGGCCGTAGGCGGCGGTCTTCTCGTAGATCGGGCGCAGCAGGTCCAGCATCTGGATGATGCCCTTGGGGCGCAGGTCGAAGTGCTCGGCGACCAGGGCTGACAGCTTGTCGTCAGGCATCACGCCGGTGCCTTCGGTGTAGACCGTGATGTTCATCGGCTTGGCCACGCCGATGGCATAGGCGACCTGGATCTGGCACTGCCGCGCCAGGCCGGCGGCGACGATGTTCTTCGCCACGTAACGCGCTGCGTAGGCCGCGCTGCGGTCGACCTTGCTCGGGTCCTTGCCGCTGAACGCACCCCCGCCATGCGGGCAGGCGCCGCCGTAGGTGTCGACGATGATCTTGCGGCCGGTCAGACCGCAGTCGCCCTGCGGGCCGCCGATGACGAATCGGCCGGTCGGGTTGACGAGGTAGCGCGTGTTCTTCAACCACTCCTTCGGCAGTACCGGCTTGATCAGCTCTTCGATGATGGCTTCGTTGAACGAGGCCTTCATCTTGGTTGGGGTCTCGCTCTGATCGGGGCTGTGCTGAGTGGAGAGCACGACGGTGTCGATGCTGTGCGGCTTGCCATCGACGTAGCGCATCGTCACCTGGCTTTTCGCGTCGGGGCGCAGGAATGGCAGCCGGCCGTCCTTGCGCAATTGGGCTTGGCGCTCGACCAACCGGTGCGCGTAATAGATCGGCGCGGGCATCAGGTCGGGCGTTTCG
Source organism: Burkholderiales bacterium (assembly GCA_947462065.1). Lineage (GTDB taxonomy): Bacteria > Pseudomonadota > Gammaproteobacteria > Burkholderiales > Burkholderiaceae_C > PBB1. The sequence goes on from CANHNO010000248.1 coordinate 2,629, forward strand.
TCGCAGGCGTAGCCGAACATCAGGCCCTGGTCACCAGCGCCGATGTTGAGGTGGTCGTCGGAAGCGTGATCCACGCCCTGGGCGATGTCGTTGGACTGCTTGTCGTAGCAGACCATCACCGCGCAGCCCTTGTAGTCGATGCCGTACTCGGTGTTGTCGTACCCGATGCGCTTGATGGTGTCACGCGCGACCTGGATGTAGTCGACATGCGCATTGGTGGTGATTTCACCGGCCAGCACCACCAGACCGGTGTTGCACAGCGTCTCGGCCGCCACGCGGCTGCGCGGGTCCTGTTTGAAGATCGCGTCGAGAATTGCGTCCGAGATCTGGTCGGCGACCTTGTCGGGGTGACCTTCGGAGACGGATTCGGATGTGAAAAGGAAATCGTTCGCCACTCTTAAACTCCGGTTGGTTGCAACTTGCGTTGCCGGCCCA
>CANHNO010000249.1 GCA_947462065.1 Burkholderiales bacterium
CTCCTTGTGAGAGCTAACCCATTGATTCAATTGGTCGGGACGGCGGGATTCGAACTCGCGACCCCTTGCACCCCATGCAAGTGCGCTACCAGGCTGCGCTACGCCCCGACAAGCCTAGGAGTATAGGTCCGAAGAGCGGCCGATCAGAGCGTCAGCAGTCCACGGATCGACATCAATTCCAGCCGCACCTGCTCGGGTGACAGCGTAACGCTTGAAGCGTTTGGTGCTGCCGCGCCGATGCCCGTCTCGAAGATGGGGAGATCGTCCTTTGGGGGGCCGGCATCGAGGTCATCGCCATCGCCGTCGACCGGCGCGTGACCCAGCAAGGACAGTCCACTGGCCGACTCGACCAAGCGATTCCGCGCCCCGCTGATGGTGAACCCCTGCTCGTACAGCAAGCCGCGAATGCGTCGGATCAGCAGCACCTCGTGGTGCTGGTAATAGCGGCGATTGCCGCGCCGCTTCATCGGCTTGAGCTGGGTAAATTCCTGCTCCCAATAGCGCAAAACGTAGGGTTTCACGCCGCACAGATCACTCACCTCACCGATGGTGAAGTAGCGCTTAGCAGGGATTTCGGGGAGGGAATTCTCCATTTAAATCAATAACATGGGAAACATTCAGAGACTCTACTAGAAGCCGTCTCCCGGGGTTGGGTCACCCTGCACGACATCTTTCAGTTTGTGACTGGCGTGGAAGGTGACCACGTTACGCGCCTTGATCGGAATGGTCTCGCCAGTGCGAGGGTTGCGCCCGGGACGCGGAGCCTTGCGGCGGATGTTGAAGTTGCCAAAGCCGGACATCTTGACGTCGCGGCCGCTGATCAGCGCGGCCTGGATGATGTCGAAGAAGGCCTCCACCATGTCCTTCGACTCGCGCTTGTTCAAACCCAATCGCTCGAACAGCAGGTCAGCCAATTCGGCCTTGGTGAGGGTGGGTGTGTCCAGAGTGGACAGCATCATGGCTTGCGGTGAATCGTCATTCATCGTCATCACCCGCGCAGTCGCACGCCGAGCCGCGCTCGCAGAGTTTCGAGCACTTCGGCGACCGCAGCGTCAATGCGCTCGTCGGTCAGCGTCGCCTCGTCGTCCCGCAGTTCCAGTCGAACGGCCAGACTGCGCTCGCTGCTGATGGCGCTGCCAGCCGAGACGGGCGGCCGGAAGACGTCGAACAGATTCGCCGAGCGGATCAAGCTACCTGAAGATCGTTCGAGGATGGCCTGCATCAGCGACTCGTGCGTGACAGATTCATCCGCCATCACCGCGATGTCACGCCATACCGATTGCTGTTTGGGCAGCGGCACGAACGCAGGCACGATGGTGTGCAGCAAAGCGTTCAGCTCAATCTCGAACAGCACCGGCGCGCTGGTCAACTCATACGCCTGACGCCAGCGCGGGTGCAGCTCGCCGACGTGGCCGACTGTGACGCCGTCGATCTCGATGCGCGCGCTGCGGCCGGGGTGCAGCGCTGGGTGTTCGCAGACCGCAAAGCCGACAGTGCGCGGGGAAAAAAGGGCTTGCACATCGCCCTTCATGTCGAAGAAATCGACGGCTCGCTCCCTGCTGCCCCACTGCGAACCATCGACCGACCCATAAGCCAGGCCGGCCACCCGCATCGGCTGGCTGACACCGGCCACGCCCAGCGGGCCGTCGGTGGCGTTCGCATCGCGCCGGAATACACGGCCGATTTCGAACAGGCGAACGCGTAGCGCCTTGCGAGCGAGGTTGTAGCGCAACGCGTTCACCAGGCTGCCGATCAGGCTGGAGCGCATCACCGACAGCGGGCTGGCGATCGGGTTCAGCACGCGGATCGGGTCAGGGTTGCCCGCCAGCTCGTGTTCCCAGCGCGCTTCGACGAAGCTGAAGTTGATCGTTTCGAAGTAGTCGAGCGCAGCGAGGCGGTGGCGCACCGCATGCGGTGAGCGCTGGGCTTCCGCGCGCACACGGGCGGTGATCGGCGCACGCGGTGCGGTATTCGGCAGGCTGTTGAACCCGATGACGCGGATCACTTCCTCGATCAGGTCTTCCTCGATCTGCAGGTCGAAGCGCCAGCTCGGCGGGGTGACCGTGAGCATGCCTGGCGCTTCAGTGAACACCAGCCCAAGCCGCTGCATCACGCCCGCGCATTGCGCCTGCGTCACCGGCATGCCGATGACTTTGGCTGCGCGATCAATGCGCAGCGTTACTGGTCTGGCGTCTGGCAGCGCAAGCACCTGGTCGTCGATCGGTCCGCATACGGTGTCGGGCGTGCCGCAGATGTCGATGATCAGCTGCGTCAAGCGTTCAATGTGCTCCACCGTCGTGGCAGGGTCGACACCCCGCTCGAATCGGTGCCCGGCATCGGTCGAGAAGTTGTAGCGCCGCGAACGACCGGCGACAGCTTCGGGCCACCAGAACGCGGCTTCGACGTAGATGTTGCGGGTGTCATCCGACACCGCGGTGGCGTCACCGCCCATGATGCCGGCGAGCGATTCCACCGCATGGTTGTCGGCGATCACTCCGACCTTCGCATCGACTTCCACCGTACTGCCGTTCAGCAGCTTCAGCGTTTCTCCAGGCCGACCCCAGCGCACCTGCAGGCCACCGTGGATCTTGTCGAGGTCGAAGATGTGGGAAGGCCGGCCGAACTCGAACATCACGTAGTTCGAGATGTCGACCAAGGCGCTGACCGAGCGCTGGCCACAGCGCGCCAGGCGATCGAGCATCCAAGCGGGTGTGCTGGCCTTCGGGTTGACCTGGCGCACGATGCGGCCGGTGAAGCGGCCGCACAGATCGCTGGCTTCGATCGTCGCCTTCAGCGTGTCCGGTGAACTGACGCGAGCGGCTGGGAACGTGGGCTGCAACAGCGGTGAACCCGTCAGCGCTGCGACTTCGCGGGCAACGCCGAACACGCTGAGCACATGCCCCAGGTTCGGGGTCAGCTTCAGCGTGAAGATCGTGTCGTCGAGCAGCAGGTGCTCACGGATATCAGCGCCGACCCTGGCATCTTCGGCCAAGACCAGCAGGCCGCCATGTTCGTCGGACAGTTTCAGTTCGCGCGCCGAGCAGAGCATGCCCTGGCTTTC
>CANHNO010000250.1 GCA_947462065.1 Burkholderiales bacterium
ATGGTGGCGGCCAGGTCGCCAGCGTCAAAGGTTGGCTTGTTCATGGCCACTTGCAGGGCCCCGATGAACGCTGCACTGACATCGGCAGATTTCATGCCTTCACCATGGGCAGTCTCGGCCGCCTGCAGCGCAGTGATCCGCGGCTCCCAGTCGGCTCGCTCGAGGTGGAGGCGAGGCCCTGGATCCGTCGCAGCCACCTTGAGTGGCGCCGGCGGCAGCGGTGTCGGCAGAGCCACCAGCACATCGCGGACCTCGGCGATGTAGGCATTGCCCGCGAGCTCCTTGCGAGAGAAGTCGATGGAGATGTATTTCTCGTTGATCAGGATGCCGGAGATGTAGAGGACAGCCGTCAGGTCCAGTAGGTAAATCAGCAGCAGCTTGCGTCCCACCGGGAGCTGGCCGATCACGCGCAACAGATAGGTCATCATGTGCGACGGGTGGGTGACGAGCGGAGGGGGTGCATGCTCAGTTTGACTCTTTGATGATTCGACCGTGCGAGGGCTGGATCGGTCGTGCATTCATCGGGTACAGCCGCGCGAAGATGGCCAGCTGCTCGGGCGAGATGGCCACCGGCGTCTTCATCACCATCCACAGTACTCCTTCCTTGCATGGCGGTGTGGTCAGCGAGCCCATGTAAGTGAAATAGCGGCGGTCGCTCGGCAGCAGTTCGGTCAGATCGATCTTGCCCTTGGCAGCCACCTCGTCGCCCTTCTCCAGCGGCAGGTTGTTCCACACGGCCTGCACCACCGGTTGCGCGCTGCCGCGCTCGAGCAGCACCGCCACCATTGCCAGCTTGCCGTCCGCGCTCTTGTGGAGCAGGTGAGCCACCATGTCGAAGGGCTTGCCGTCGATGCGTTCCTCGGACGGCCGGTGAAAGTGGAACTGCACAAGTTCGTAGCGTCTGCCGAGCACCTCGATGGTGTTGCCTGGCGTCACGTGGACCTGCACCGTATGCCCGTTGTCGACCACGCGGAAGCCACTGGGCTGGTAGTCGAACTCCACCGCATCGAGTTCGACCTTGATGCCGTCGGTGATGTCGATGGGGCTTTGCCGCTGGCCGCTGGCACAGGTGGCGTTTTGAGGGGCCAGTCGGGCCCATTCGCTGGGGCCGTGCGCGCCGTCGTAGGCCCAGGGGGAGGCATCCGTTGTTGGGGATGCTGCTGGCCGCTTGGCACCGGCCGGTGTTGGCGTCGGGGTGACACGGCCTGTCAGCGATGGCACACGGGGCGCCGATTTGTCGGCCGCGATGGCAGCAGCCGGGCTCCCGGGCGGCGATTTCACCTTCAAGACACCTGCGGAGGCGCTGGCCGCTACCGGCGCCGGCACCGCGCCGAGCTTTGCGGCCAACCGTTCGCGAATTGCCTCCATCGGGTCACCCGATTGCGAGGAAGCTGCCTGCGTCATCGGCGGGCCGATGACGCAGGTCACCACGGCGCACAGGCGCAGGGCGAAAGCAGGCAGTTGACGGATGAACAGCAGCACGACGGACACTCCTGGGACAGACCCGAGGGACTCTCTGGGGTATCGGTACCAGCCCGCCGGGCTTGAGTCGGCCCGCGCAATTCAGGCCAGCCGAGCCTCTACCCAGCGCCACGCGACCAGACCCGTCCCCATCAGAACGACCGCCCCAACGGCCAGGGCCACCGTCGAATGCATGACCCACGGCGCCATCAACCCAGCCACCAGGCCACTGGACACACTGCCGATGCAAGCCTGCAAGGACGAGGCCATGCCGCGCCGCTCAGGGGCCTGATCAAGCACCATCAGCGTGACCACCGGCACCATCAGCGCCCAGCCGAAGCAGTAGAGGCCGATAGGCCACATTGCCCACCAGGCGCTCGCGCCAAAGGCCAGATTCAGTGCGAGATTCAACAGCGAGACGACCGCCATGATTGCGAACCCCAGGTTGACCTGCTGCTTCGCCGGCATGCGGCCTGCCAGGCGCCCCGACAGGAACGCGCCACCCATGATGCCGGCAATGGTGATCAGAAACAGAACGAAAAAGTGCTGGGGCGGCAACCCGAGGTGCTCGCCAAGAAACACCGGCGCCGACAACACATAGAGGAACATGCCGTTGAAGGGCACGCCAGCGGCAAGCGCCAGAGCCAGGAACTGCCCGCTGCCGCCGAGCTCGGCGTAGCCGCGAAACAGATGCCGCAGGTTCAGTGGCTGGCGTTGGGTCGGGTGCAGCGATTCCGGCAGCAGCCTGTGGTTGGCGATCCAGAGCGCCGCACCGAGTGCGCTCAGGAACCAGAAGATCGCCTGCCAGCTGATATGCACGAACAGCAGCCCGCCGACCAGCGGCGCGATCGCCGGCGCGATGCCGAAATAGATCGTGACCTGCGACATCACCCGCTGCGCATCGGCCGGTGGGAACATGTCGCGAATCACCGCGCGTGACACCACGATGCCGGCGCCCGCCGCCATGCCCTGCAGCGCACGAAAGAACACCAGCGGACCAATGTGCGACGACAGCGCGCAACCCGCCGACGCCAATGTGAACACCGCCACACCCCACAGCACCACCGGCCGCCTACCCAGGCTGTCCGACAGCGCGCCGTGGAACAGGTTCATCACGGCAAAGCCGAACAGGTAGGCCGATAGCGTCTGCTGCATCTCCACCGGCGTGGCGCCGATCGACGTCGCAATGCCGCTGAATGCCGGCAAGTAGGTGTCAATCGAGAAGGGACCGACCATGCCCAGGCAGGCGAGCAACACTGCCAGCGCCCAGCGCGGCCGGCGCCAGAGCGTGGAAGCGTCAGGGTTCATCAGGTCCGATCGGTCGGCGCAGACACCGTAAAGGCGCCTGCCGAAAAATTAGTGTGAAGCGAGCCGATAGGCCGGATTCTGTGCAACCGAACGGACTTGCGCCCGCCCTGCCGTGACCGCCATTCCTCTGGGCCGTGCATCGCTGCACGGCTCAATGCCACCTACCCGCCAGCTCCGCGGAGCCACATCAACGCTGGCCTATTTGGTGTTGCTGCGCGCAGAGATTGCTCGTTTCACCCGAAGCCCGGGCCTTGCGGCCCGAACCCCGACTCGTCTCTGTAGC
>CANHNO010000251.1 GCA_947462065.1 Burkholderiales bacterium
ACCCGGGCAGCCTTACACCGAGCCTGTGCGAGGCGCGGATGCGCACACTTCGGCGCCGCGTTGAGCGGACGCGACGTCCAGTTCTGGCGCCGGCCCTGACGCGCTTTCGGCGACCGCCGGGCATTCTTGACACTCGGAAGAGCTTGAGCGCGGAGACCAAGGATCTTCCTCGCTGCATTAAAGACGAAGCGACGAACGCCGAAAACGAACCATCGCTGGTTTCGTTTAGGGGGCTCTGTGAAACTTCGCACACAAATTCTTGTACTGGGACTGTTCGGCGCCGTGCTCGCCTCGGTCAGCGGAGGCGCGGGCCTGCTGGGCACGACTCGACTCGGCGATTCGATTGAAGAAGCCGTTCATGCGAGTAAGGCGCTGCAGATCAGCCAGGAAGCCGACATGATGCATGACGCGATCCGGAGCGATGCTCAGCGGGCCTACCTGGGTGCCTTGGACAATGACCCGGCGTCCATCACCGAGGCGAAGGAGGATCTTTCCGATCACGCAAAGAAGTTCAATGAAGCCTTCGCCAAGCTAGCCGATGAGCCCCTCAGTACCGGAAGTCGGAACGCCTTGGCCGCCGCCCAGCCAGTGGTGAAGAAGTACCTGGACTCCGCTGCCGTTGTGATCGATGCGGCATCGGTCGATGCCGGCAAGGCCAAGGCAGAGTTGCCAGCCTTTCAAGTGGCGTTCGGTGAACTGGAGGATCGCATGGCCGAACTCTCCGACGCGATCGAGAGGAACGGGAGCGCTGTCGTTGCCAATGCCCGGTCGAGCGTCAACCAGACACACATGCTGGTCGTGGCATCCCTGATCGTGGGAGCGATGCTGATCGTTGTCGCCGCGCTGGCGCTTGCGCGCAGCATGACGCGGCCCATGGCCCACGCGGTGGAGGTGGCCGGCCAGTTGTCGCATGGTGATCTGACCGCCACCATCCGACCTCACGGAAACGACGAGACCGTGCAGTTGCTGGAGTCCATGCGCCGCATGCAGGCCGACTTCGCGCGGATGGTTTCCCACGTCAAGACCAACGCCGAAACCGTCGCCACCGCCAGCCGCGAGATCGCCTCAGGGAACCTTGATTTTTCAAACCGGACCGAACAGCAGGCGAGCTCGCTTCAGCAGACTGCAGCGACCATGGAGCAGATGGGCTCCACGGTTCGCGCCAATGCCGACAACGCGCGTCAAGCGAACCAGCTTGCCCTTGGCGCCTCCAGCGTGGCGTTGAAAGGTGGCGAAGTGATGAGCCAGGTGGTCGAGACCATCTCCGGCATCAATGAGAGTTCGAAGAAGATCGCAGACATCATCGCGGTCATCGACGGCATCGCGTTCCAGACCAACATCCTGGCCCTGAACGCCGCGGTCGAGGCGGCGCGGGCCGGAGAACAGGGCCGCGGATTCGCAGTGGTGGCTGGTGAGGTGCGCAGCCTGGCGCATCGCAGTGCGGAAGCCGCCCGCGAGGTGCGTACATTGGTTCATGCCAGCGTCGCGCGCGTGGGTGAAGGCACCGTGCTGGTCGACCAGGCCGGCAAGACCATGCAGGAGATCGTCAGTGCCATCCGCAGGGTCACCGACATCGTGGCAGAGATCAGTGCTGCAACTTCTGAGCAAAGCAGTGGCATCAGTCAGGTCGGTGAAGCAGTGTCCAACATGGACCAGGCCACCCAGCAAAACGCCGCCCTGATAGAAGAAAGCGCAGCGGCCACCGAAAGCCTCAGCAAGCAGGCCCGGCAGTTGGTCGAGTCGGTGTCAGCCTTCAAGGTGGCAGCCTGAGCTGAGCGTCGTTTCGACGACGCCAGCACCAGCGACGTGGTCGCTCGGTCGCACCGCCTCGGCGATGGCGTGGGTGACGAGCAGCACCGTGGCCACTGACTCGTGCGCTTGCTCATCTGAATTTCAGATAAGCAAGCGCGCAACGCTTCGTTTTCAGCCTGTCAGACCCTGCCTAGGATTCTCCGTTCGTTGTCACGGTTTGGCCGTTCACACCCGGAAATCTCATTCAGGAACTGTCTTCATGACCATCTCCCGCTTTTCTCGCTCTGTGCTGCTGGCTCTGGCCGTCGGTGTTACCGCGTTCGGCGCCATCGCCAAGGACGTCACGCTGCTCAACGTGTCCTACGACCCGACCCGCGAGCTATATGTCGACTTCAACAAGGCGTTCGCTGCGCACTGGAAGGCCAAGACCGGCGACACCGTCACCGTCAAGCAATCGCACGGCGGCTCCGGCAAGCAGGCGCGTTCGGTGATCGACGGGCTGGAAGCCGACGTCGTCACGCTAGCCTTGGCCTACGACGTGAACGAACTGCACGCGAAGGGCAAGCTGATTCGGGCAGATTGGCAAAAGCGTCTGAAGCACAACAGTGCCCCGTACACCTCGACCATCGTGTTCCTGGTACGCAAGGGCAATCCGAAGGGCATCAAGGACTGGGACGATCTGGTCAAGACCGGCGTCTCCGTGATCACCCCGAACCCCAAGACCTCCGGCGGCGCCCGCTGGAACTACCTGGCCGCCTGGGGCTACTCGCTCAAGAAGACCGGCGGCGATCAGGCCAAGGCCGAGGCCTTCCTGAAGGCGATCCTTGCGAACGTGCCGGTGCTCGATTCCGGCGCGCGCGGCTCCTTGATCACCTTCACCGAACGTGGCATCGGGGACGTGTTCCTGTCATGGGAGAACGAGGCTTTCCTCGCGGTCAAGGAACTCGGCCCTGACAAGTTCGACATCGTCGTGCCATCGCTCTCGATCCTGGCCGAGCCGCCTGTGACGGTGGTTGACAAGAACGTCGACCGGCGTGGCACCCGCGAGGTTGCGACCGCCTACCTCGAGTACCTCTATTCCCCCGAGGGGCAGGACATTGCCGGCCAGAACTACTACCGGCCGATCGATCCGAAGGCACAGGCCAAACACGCCGCCACGTTCACCAAGGTCGAGCTGTTCAGCATCGACGACGTTTTCGGCGGGTGGGACAAGGCGCAAGCCACCCACTTCAACGACGGCGGGTCTTTCGATCGCATCTTCACGAAGAAGTGATTTC
>CANHNO010000252.1 GCA_947462065.1 Burkholderiales bacterium
GATGCCTGGAGACAACGTGAGTATCACGGTGAAGCTGATCAACCCGATCGCGATGGAAGAAGGCCTGCGCTTTGCCATCCGTGAGGGCGGCCGCACCGTCGGCGCCGGCGTCGTCGCCAAGATCATTGAGTGAGTTGATTTCAGTAGGGGCGTAGCTCAATTGGCAGAGCGCTGGTCTCCAAAACCAGAGGTTGGGGGTTCGATGCCCTCCGCCCCTGCCACCCGAGTGGCTGATACCGGTGAGTGGCGATACAGACAAGCAAGATAGAAATAGCGCTGGTCACAGCGCCTTGCGGCGAATGGCCCGCTGGCACCCACAAAGTGCTTGCGGGCTTTGCTCATGAAGCGCGGTGCGTTACCGGCCGCGGGTTTTCAAGGTAAACGAACGAGATGGCGAATCCAACCATAGAGACGGTTTCAACCGGCACCGATAAGGCCAAGCTGGCCGGTGTCGCAGTGTTGGTCGTCGGCGCGGTGGTCGCGTTCTACGCTTTGGGTGACCAGGGCCTGTGGCTGCGCGTGCTGGCCTTGCTGGCCGTGCTCGCTGTCGCCGTGGTGGTGTTCTTCACCTCGGAACCAGGCAAGCAACTGATCGCCTATGGCCGGGACTCGGTCAAGGAGGTTCGCAAGGTCGTCTGGCCGTCGCGCCAGGAAGCGATGCAGATGACCGGCTATGTGTTCGCCTTCGTAGTGGTGATGGCGCTGTTTTTGTGGTTGACCGACAAGACCCTGGAATGGGTTTTCTACGACCTGCTGTTGGGTTGGAAGCGTTGAGGATCACGCCATGAACGAAGAAACCATCAGCAACGAATCGAGCGCATCGGATAACGTAGCCGCAGCCGTCGAAGGTGCCGCGATACCCGTGACAGTTGCCGCGCCATCGAACAAGCGCTGGTATGTGGTGCATGCGTACTCCGGCATGGAAAAGGCTGTCGAGCGGAACCTGCGTGAGCGCATTGATCGCTCTGAGTTGCAGGACAAGTTCGGCCGCATTCTGGTGCCGATGGAAGAAGTCGTTGAGCTGAAGAACGGCAAGAAGTCGGTCAGTGAGCGCCGTTTTTTCCCGGGCTATGTGCTGGTCGAGATGGAAATGGCCGACGACAGCTGGCACTTGGTCAAGCATACGAACAAGGTCACCGGGTTCGTCGGCGGGGCGAAGAACCGACCCTCGCCTATCTCCGAGGCCGAGGTGATGAAGATCGTGCACCAGATGCAAGAAGGCGTCGAGAAGCCGAAGCCCAAGACCTTGTGGTCGGTCGGCGAACTGGTGCGCATCAAGGATGGCCCGTTTACCGACTTCAATGGCGCGATCGAAGACGTCAACTACGACAAATCGAAGGTGCGCGTCGCTGTCACGATTTTCGGCCGCGCAACTCCGGTCGAACTCGACTTCGCGCAGGTGGAGAAGGTCTGACGCTGATTTGAATTCAAGGGCCCGTCGAGAGCTCACCTGCACCGCAAGGCACAGGTCATCTCGCCCGTTGCTACCGATGACGTGACATCGGCATGAGGAGCCCGGGTAACCAATCCCTGGCGTTTGCACTCGAGAAGCCCGCAGCAGGTCGCGAGACCGGGTTTCTGATTCAAGGACAGACATGGCAAAGAAAATCATCGGCTTCATCAAGCTGCAGATTCCTGCAGGCAAAGCCAACCCCTCCCCACCGATCGGACCGGCGCTCGGTCAGCGTGGTCTCAACATCATGGAGTTCTGCAAGGCGTTCAACGCCCAGACCCAGGGCGTTGAGCCTGGCCTGATGTTGCCGGTGGTCATCACCGCGTTCGCCGACAAGTCATTCACCTTCGTGCTGAAGTCGCCGCCGGCGACCGTGCTGATCAAGAAAGCACTGAAGCTCGACAAGGGTTCGGCGCGCGCCAACTCGCAGAAGGTCGGCAAGATCACCCGTGTGCAGCTCGAAGAGATCGCCAAGATCAAGATCAAGGACCTGACGGCTGCCGACATGGACGCCGCTGTCCGCACGATTGCTGGAACCGCCCGCTCGATGGGCGTCATCTCGGAGGGTGTCTGACATGGCCAAACTGACCAAACGCCAAAAGGCACTCGTCGGCAAGGTTGATACAACCAGGCTGTACGCCATCGACAGCGCACTGGCGCTGGTGAAGGAATGCGCGACAGCGAAGTTCGATGAATCGATCGACGTCGCCGTGCAACTCGGCATCGACGCGAAGAAGTCTGACCAGGTCGTTCGCGGCGCTGTCGTGCTGCCCAACGGCACCGGCAAGACCAAGCGCGTCGCGGTTTTCGCCCAGGGCGCCAAGGCTGAAGAGGCTCGCGCCGCAGGTGCTGACATCGTCGGCATGGAAGACCTCGCTGAGCAGATCAAGGCGGGCGTGATGAACTTCGATGTGGTGATCGCGTCGCCCGACACGATGCGCATCGTCGGTACGCTCGGTCAGGTGCTGGGTCCACGCGGCCTGATGCCGAACCCGAAGGTCGGTACCGTGACGCCCGATGTAGCGCAAGCCGTGCGCAACGCCAAGGCGGGCCAGGTGCAGTTCCGCGTCGACAAGGGCGGCATCGTGCACACCACGATCGGGCGTCGCTCATTCGAGTCGGACAAGCTCGTCGGCAACCTGCGCGCGTTGATTGAGGCCTTGAACAAGGCCAAGCCAGCATCGAGCAAGGGTGTGTACCTGCGCAAGGTGGCGGTGTCGTCAACGATGGGCGTTGGCGCTCGCGTCGACGTGGCATCGATCAACGCCGCAGCCGCCGGCGCTTGATCACAAAGAGTTTGGTGGGCTGGGCACGGCGCAATCCGAGTCCAGGTCATCCAAGACCGCTGGTGCGATCTTCGTGATCGCTTAATGGAAGGCCGGCTTTGGTGATGAACCGAAGCAGGCAACAAGCCAGCGCAGATGGCGGTCCCGCTGTAAAGGATTTTTTCCTGGACAGACGGTCGCTGAACCCCGGTGCACCCGGCTGCTCATCAGAGCGAAGGGTGCGTGATGTGAGGAGCAGACCTTGAGTCTCAATCGCAACGAGAAAGCAGCCGTGATCAC